>JAHEEG010000007.1:0-38616 GCA_024640825.1 Gammaproteobacteria bacterium | reverse complement strand
GCCGGAAAAGGTCACGCTGCTGGAAACTCTGGGCGCCGAGGTACGCCAGGTGCCGGCGGTGCCCTACAAAAATCCGGACAATTATCAGAAGCAGGCCGGGCGATTCGCTGACTCGCTCCCGGAGGCAGTGTGGGCAAATCAGTTCGATAATTTGGCTAACCGTCACGCGCACTACGAATCAACCGGCCCGGAGATCTGGGCCCAGACCGATGGCAATGTAGACGCTTTCGTGGCCGCCACGGGCACAGGAGGCACCCTTGCAGGCGTCAGCCGATACCTAAAGGCCCAGTCCAGCAGCGTTCGAATCGTTCTGGCAGACCCCATGGGCAGCGCCCTGTATAACTGGGTGAAAACCGGCGAAGCCAGCATGAGCAAGGGGCCTTCGATAACCGAAGGGATCGGCAACAGCCGGGTAACCGACAACCTCAGCGGAACCGAAATAGACGACGCCGTGCAGATCACAGACCAGGAAATGATCACCATGGTGTATCGACAGCTGCGCGAAGAAGGCTGGTTTTTCGGCTCGAGCACTGGAATAAACGTATGCGGGGCGGTGAAGGTTGCAGAGAAAATGGGACCAGGCCATACGATCGTCACCGTGCTCTGTGACAGCGGCAGCCGCTATCAGTCGCGACTGTTTAACGAGGCATATCTCAGCGAGAAAGGCCTGGTCGTCACCTGAAACGAAGCGGACCCAGATGCCGGGGAGCAGCTATGCAGATTGATCACGACAAACTGACCCGCTTCGTTTCCCGCATCTTCTCCAGCGCCGGAGCCACGGAGCCAGTCGCCAACGAGGTAGCCGATCATCTGGTGATGGCCAATCTCAAAGGCCATGACTCCCACGGCGTCGGTATGGTTCCCACCTATGTGGCCAACATCTCCAAAGGCCACCTGAAGATCGATGCTCACGCCAAAGTGATTCGTGACCGCGGCGCGGTACTGATGGTCGACGGCGGCACCGGCTTCGGCCAGGTCGTCGGCCGGGAAGCCGTAGACCTGGCGCTGCAGCGGGTAAAAGATACCGGCGTGGTCAGCATGGGCGTGCGCAACTGCCATCATCTTGGCCGGATAGGTGCCTATGGCGAGCAGTGCGGCAAGGCCGGCTGCGTATCGGTGCATTTCGTCAACGTGGTGGGCCATGAGCCTCAGGTATCCCCGTTTGGTGGCAGGGAACGTCGAATGACCACCAACCCTTTCTGCTGTGTGGTTCCCAGGGTTGACGACGACCCGCTGGTGCTGGACATGGCTACCAGCGCCATCGCCCTGGGCAAGGTCAGGGTCGCCCATATGAAAGGCGAGTCGGTGCCTCAGGGGGCACTGGTAGATCACGAGGGTTCGCCGACCAGCAATCCTGCCGTGATGTACGAAGAACCTTTCGGAGCCCTGGGGCCCTTCGGCAACCATAAAGGCTACGGGCTGGCCGTGATGTGTGAACTGCTGGGCGGAGGCCTGGCCGGCGAGTGGACGGCCCAGCCGGAGCATCAGCGACCGGGCACCATTATCAACCACATGCTGATGCTGGTGCTGGACCCGGCCGCGTTTGGCGGGCTTGCAGGTTTTCAGCGCGAAGTTGTGGAGATGGTCCGCTACCTGCACAGCACAACGCCCGCGAAAGGCTTCGACCAGGTACGCGTACCGGGCGAGCCGGAGCAGGAGTCTCTGGCTCTGCGCCTGGCAGAAGGTATACCCATCGATGACAGGAGTTGGCGCGGCATCCTGAAGGCCGCGGGGAAGGCGGGACTGACCGATATGGAGATAGAGGCGCTGCTGACTGCAGCGCCCGCCAACTAGAGGCGACGTCGGAACAGGCTGAACAGACGCTCCCAGTGTCTTTCTGCCCCGCTCGGTTGATAGGCCGCCGGGCGCTGGGGGAAGACGAAGCCGTGCACCGTGGCGGGGTACCACTCAATGCGGTAACTGGCGCCGACGGAAGCCAGATGTGCATCCAGCGCGTCGATCATTTCCCGGGGCGCCCACTCGTCCTTTTCCGCACAGCCGAAATATAATTCTCCGCGAACTCGGTGCGCGTCCAGATGCGGTGAATCCAGAGCTTCGGTGCACAATCGAACGCCGTGAAACGAGGCCGCCGCAGCAATACGCTGCGGAATGGCCGCCGCAACGGCAAACGCGAAAGGCCCGCTCATGCAGTAGCCGACGCAGCCGGCCGCGCCGCCGCCGGCTGCAGGGTCCCGATCTGCATACGCCAGCAGGGCCCGTGCGTCGTCGCAAACCATGGCGTTGGTCAGCGCGTTCATGTGAGCAATCATTTCCGAGCGCCGCTCCGGTGTCAGCACAAAGTCGCGAACGCGCCGATAGTAAAGATTAGGCAACATGACATAGTAGCCGACGGTACCCAATCGGCGGGCCATGTCGCTGAGCTCTTCACGCCGCCCCGGCGCATCCATCAGCAGCAGCACCACCGGGTGGGGGCTATCCTCTTCGGGATGCGTCACGAAGGTGTTCATGACCCCACCCGAGGTGGGGATCTCCAGTTCCCGCTCGCGCATCAATCAACCCCTGTCAGGATCGCTAAACCGATATTCCCGCGCCAGCTCGGCAACCTTGTAAATGCCGCCGGATTTCTCCATCAGATCGGGATCCATCGCCAGGGCGGCGATACATCGGCCGGTGAACCTGGGCGACTGGGCAACCGTCGGATCGAGGGTGACATCGCCGCGCTGCACGGCGTCCATGATGAACTCGGTTTTCACCGAACCCGGCCACAGAGACAGCGCCGCAACCCCGTGGGGCCGGAGTTCCACCGCGAAATCCCTGGCCATGCGATCGACACCGGCCTTACCGACACCGTATGACGCGCTGAACACATACTCGCCGCCGGCACGGGACGATATGTTGACGATGAGCCCGCCGCCCTGCTCGACCATCAGCGGTGCGGCGTACACCGCGGACACGTAGTAACCGCGCAGCCCGATGCCGCACTGATCGTCCCAGGCGGACAGCGAGTGCTCCCAGAACCCACCACCCCAGACCGGCGGGTCCGGTATTTTGTAGGCATTGTTGACGAGAATATCGAGCCGACCCTGCTCCTGACGGACACGGGCAAAGAGCTCGCGCACCTCATCGTCGCTGTCGTGGTCAACCCGCGCGGCGAGGCCCGTGCCGCCCAACTCGTCCACTCGGCGGGCTGTCGCTTGAATCGTTCGCTCTGCCGGCGGCTCGTCGAAGCTTTCACTGCGCCCCGTGATGTAAACGGTGGCGCCAGCCTCCGCGAGACCTTCCGCAGCGCCCTTGCCAACACCCCGACTGCCACCGGTGACCACCGCCACCTTGCCTTTCAGATCCGCCATATCACTCCCTCCCCACCGACGCGCTTCGGAAAACCGGCAATGGTAACCGAACCTTGCCGGTGGCAGCCCCTTGGGATACCTTCCCATCAGAAATTGAGGAAGGATCCGTGCCCGCATCCGAGATTAAACGCGCCGGCCTGAAGGTCACATTGCCCAGGCTGAAAGTACTGGAGGTACTCGAGAGCGCGAACCCCCACCACCTGAGTGCCGAAGACGTCTACAAAGCCCTGCTCGATACGGACGACTCCGTGGGCCTGGCGACCGTCTACCGGGTTCTGACGCAGTTCGAATCCGCCGGCATCGTCTCCCGCCACAACTTTGCCGAAGGCCACGCGGTGTACGAGCTTGCACCCGAAAAACACCATGATCACATGGTGGACGTCGATACCGGCAAGGTCACAGAGTTCATAAACGAGCGCATAGAAGCGTTGCAGAAGGACATCGTCGAAGAGCACGGCTATGAGCTGGTCGATCACGAAATGGTACTGTTCGTCCGCAAGCCCAAAAACTGACGTCTACGCGACAATTTTCTTTCCCGACACGAATCCACGCCCAGCCCGCTCCGTCCGACCCGGAAAGGTCAGAAACGGCCCGGCCATAGACTTACAAAATAGAATTGCAAATGAGAATTATTTCGATTTAAATGACGGACTGCCTTCTCTCCGGGGACCTCATGCGCGTACTGCTCTCAGACCTGCAAATAGGCGACATTGCCCGCGTGGCCGGCTATTCCGAGCAGAGTACCTATGCGTCCCAGCTGATGTGCCTGGGCCTGATACCCGGCACGCAAATTGAAGTGCAGCGGATAGCGCCCCTCGGCGATCCCATGGAAATAAGGTTCCGCGGTTTCTCGCTGGCGCTCCGCCCTCGCGAGGCCAGCTGCCTGCAATTGGAGCGGGAATGTCAACAATAGCCCTGGTTGGCAACCCGAACTGCGGGAAAACTACCCTCTTCAACGGCCTGACCGGTGCCCGCCAGCGCGTAGGTAACTGGCCCGGGGTGACCGTGGAGCGCAAAACGGGCACCTATGCTCATGGCCAGCAGAGCATCGAGGTGGTGGATCTGCCGGGCACCTACAGCCTGGAGGCCGCCGACGGCGCCATGGACGAGCGCATCACCCGTAGCTATCTGTCCGCAGCATCCAAAATCACCGCGGATGAAAGCAGCGTCCGCGACGGCAAAGCAGTCCGCGACGGCAAAGCAGTCCGCGCCGACAAAACAGTCCCCGACGACGAAACAGTCCGCGAGCAAGGACCAGATGTCATCGTAAACGTCGTCGACGCCTCCAGCTTGGCTAGGGGCCTGTTCCTCACGACGGAGCTGCTGGAGAGGCGTCACCCAGTGGTGATCGCCCTGAATATGATAGACGTGGCGGACCGCCACGGCCTGCATATCGACAGCTTTCACCTCGCCAACGAGCTGGGCGTGCCGGTGGTCCCCATCGTAGCAAGCCGGAGCGAGGGCATAGGGCCGCTGAAGGACGCCATCGAGAGCGCGGCACGCCAGCCGAACGGCACCGAGCGGGTACCCATGGCCGGCGCTGAAGCCCGCTACGCCTACATCGACGCGCTGCTGAAGCGGTGCATGCGCAGCACCCCGGTGCGCCGTACCTTCACCGATCGTATAGACGCGATCGTGTTGAACCGGTTTCTGGCGTTTCCGGTCTTCCTTGGCGTCATGTACCTGATGTTCCTATTCGCCATCAATGTCGGCTCCGCGTTCATCGATTTTTTCGATCTGCTGGGAAGCGTGCTGTTCGTGGAGGGTCCGAGGCAGTTGCTAAGCGCCGCACACCTGCCGCCCTGGCTCATCGCGCTGCTGGCGGACGGCGTAGGTGGCGGGGTTCAGCTGGTCGGCACCTTCATTCCGGTGATCGGCGCATTGTTTCTGGCGCTGTCTTTTCTGGAAGACTCCGGATACATGGGTCGCGTGGCCTTCATCATCGACCGGGCACTGCGCCGACTCGGGCTGCCTGGCAAATCCTTCGTGCCGCTGATTGTGGGTTTTGGCTGTAACGTACCGGCAGTGATGGCCACCAGAACACTTGAGCGTGAGCCCGACCGCATACTGACGACCATCATGGCCCCGTACATGTCCTGCGGCGCGCGATTGACCGTCTACGCGTTGTTTGCCACCGCGTTCTTTCCAACCAACGGTCAGAACGTAGTTTTCGGCCTGTACCTCATCGGCATCGCGGTAGCAGTGCTGTCGGCCCTCGCGGTACGGCGTTACCTGCTAAAGGCACCCGAAGGCCATTTTCTGCTGGAGCTTCCCACCTACCACATGCCGACCCTGAAAGGTCTGATGCTGCAGACGTGGCAGCGCCTGAAAGGTTTCGTAATGCGGGCGGGCAAGGCCATTGTCGTCGTGGTCATCATTTTGAACAGTATCAACAGCATCGGTACGGACGGCAGCCTGGGCAATGCCAACACCGAGAAATCCCTGCTGTCGTCCATTGGCAAAAGCATCACGCCTCTGTTCACGCCCATGGGCATAACGGAGGACAACTGGCCCGCGACCGTAGGTATCTTTACCGGAATTTTCGCCAAGGAGGTGGTGGTGGGTACATTAGATGCACTTTACGCGCCGGATGACCCGGCGCTAGACGAAAGTCTGCTGGATACCGTGAAGGCCGCTTTTCGCAGCGTTCCCGAGAACCTGGGCAATCTGGGCGATCAGCTCGCCGACCCACTGGGCCTGAGGCTTGGAGATCTGGGCGATGCGGCCCAGGCTGCCGAAGAACAGAACGTCAACCTCGGAACTATCGGTGCCATGCAGCAGTTGTTCGACGGGCGCCTGGGCGCCTTCGCGTATCTGCTTTTCGTTCTGCTGTACATGCCATGCGTCGCCACCGTCGGGGTCATCGTGAAGGAGCTAGGAACCTTCTGGGCAGGCTTCAGCGTCGCCTGGTCTCTGGTGATGGCCTACGGCTCAGCAGTGATCGTATACCAGCTGGGCCAGATAGCCGAGAACCCGGCGACCGCGTTGACCGCATGCGCGCTGGCGCTGGCCGCTGCTGCAGGCACGCTCATCGTGCTCATTCAGTCCGGTCGACGCCGTCAGCAACGCCTGATTCCTCTGGTCACCGTCGACTGATACGAGACGTCCGAGTTGCGGTGACTTCGTCGTTGATCGGTCGCCGTGAATCGGTCGCCGTGAATCGGTCGCCGTGAATCGGCAATCAAATTCTTTCTGTATTTAAATGATAATTATTTTTATTTAGATTCGCATAAGCTAAGCTGGCTTTTTTCCCAGGAGAGCGACGATGCGAGTCACCTTGATGACGCTACTGATACTGGTGGCAACGGCCATCCACGCTACCGAAAAGTCCCCTGACGAGCCCGTCAGCCTGGAAGCCGTCTGGGAGCTCGTACAAGGCCAGCAGGCACAGATCGCCCAGCTCACCGCAGAGTTGAAAGCCACCAAAGCGCAGCTGAAGCAGACAGACAGCAAAGTCCAGATCACCGAGGAGCAGCTGGTGGCGACCGCCGACTACGTCGACGAAGTGCAGCGCAATCGGGAAGATTCGCGAACCTCCATCGGCGGATACGGAGAGATGCACTACAACAACCTTGACGCCGATGATTCAGACAACGACCTCAAGGAAGTCGATTATCACAGGTTCGTGATGTTTTTCGGTCATGAGTTCACTGACCGTATCCGCTTCTTCTCCGAGGTGGAGTTGGAGCACGCGCTGGTGAAAGACACCGCGGACGGCAGCAGCGGCGGCGAAGTGGAGCTGGAGCAGGCCTATATAGAGATGGACCTGGACGACAACCACTACACCCGCTCGGGACTGTTCATCGTGCCAGTAGGAATTATCAATGAGACGCACGAGCCGCAGACGTTCTATGGTGTAGAGCGGAACGACGTGGAAAGCATCATCATCCCCGCGACCTGGTGGGAAGGCGGCGCCGGGGTTGGCGGCCGTTACGGGAATGGGCTGTCCTGGGATTTTGCCGTCCACTCCGGCCTCGAGATGCCGACCACCGGATCCAGCGCGTTTCAGGTCCGCAGCGGCCGCCAGAAGGTATCAAACGCCGTGGCCAACGACCTGGCCTACACGCTCAGGCTGAAATACACCGGGGTCCCGGGCCTCGAGCTGGCGGGAACCTATCACTACGAGCAGGATCCGACCCAGACATCCGGAGACGGCCTGGACGAGGGCCAGCTTATCAGCGTCCACAGCATTTTCTCGCGGGGCCCATTCAGCCTGCGCGCGCTATGGGCCAGATGGGACTTCGACGGTGAGAGCGTCGAGCTGGCAAATGCCGACCAACAAACCGGCTGGTACGTTGAGCCCAGCGTCCGGCTGAATATCGGCGAGCAGGACTGGGGCTTCTACACCCGTTATGAAGATGTCCGGGGTGCCCGCGACCGCGACCGTTTCGACCAGTGGGAGCTGGGCTTCAACTACTGGCCTACGGAAGAAGTGGTCTTCAAATTCGATTATCGAGATCGGAGCCACGATCTGGAAAGCGAGTCCGGACGGGATTTCAACGGCTTCGATCTGGGCGTTGGCTATCAGTTCTGACGGTTAGCTCTGCAACATAACCTTGCAGGCGTGACTTTGGCTATGTGGAAAAGGCAAAATGGCCCCATGAAAATGAGAACGATTCTCGGTTGCATTATCGCCCTGGCCGCCAGCCACGCCGCGCTGGGGAGCGAGACCGTCTATGAAACCCCGGACGCATTCCTGGCTGCGGCCTTTCCCAAAGCCGTCCCCGCGGCCAGAGTCCTATGGCTGCAGAAGAACCTCCGGGCAGAGGTGACGAAGATTCTTGACCAGCGTCCGGGCATGCGGATCCGCTACTGGCAGGACGGCGGGCGCACGGCCTGGCTGCTGGACGACATCGGCAAGGACAAACCCATCACCGCCGGTTTTGTCGTGCAAAACGGCGCGATCGAGCAGGTGCAGGTTCTGATATTCCGTGAAAGCCGCGGCTGGGAGGTGAAATATCCCTTCTTTACCCGCCAATTCCAAAAAGCCCGTCTTAACGACGGTGGCGAACTGACCCGGGACGTGGACGGCATTACCGGAGCCACGTTGTCGGTGCGCGCCATGACTCGAATGGCCCGCGTCGCCCTCCTGCTCGATGGCCACGTGCAGCAGCTGAACGCGACCCACGCCAACTACTCCAACCACTCCAATCTGGCGAAGGCGAGCGAAGCTGCCGCCTACTGATCAAGCCGGACTGAATTCAGACCCGTGAATCCACGTTCCCCAAAGTCACTGCACCTTTGGCATCGTCGCGCCGGCGTCGCAGCAGCAACGGTCCTCGTGTACCTGGTGGCAACCGGATTACCGCTGCAGTACGCGAGCGAGCTGCACCTCGGAAATCGACACATATCCTGGGCACCGGTTCTGGACTGGTACGGACTTCAGCCGCCGGAATCAGCCCGCCGCAGCGGCGGGCTCACCGCCGTGGGGGACGCCATATTCGATCGCGAGGGCTTTGTGGTTACCCTTGCAGGATTCAAAGGCGCAGTCAGCGTCAACGGCATCCTGGTGGCCGCGGGACAGGACGAGCTGGTTCTGTTTCAGCATGAAACCCTTGAGCTGCTCGAACGCTGGCCACTGCCGAGCCCCGCCCAGGCCATCGGGACCTGGCAGAACACGGTAGTCCTGCAGACCGGGCAGGCTTATCTTCTGGCTGACGCAGACCTGGTCAACTGGCGCACGGAAACAGAACCACCCGCAGGCGTTGCCTGGGCGCCGGTGAAAAACCTGCCTGCCTCGCAGGCGGCCATTTTCCGATCGCTGTACCGTCAAAGGATGTTGACTTTGGAACGGGCACTTCAGGATCTGCATAGCGGCCGGTTCTTTGGCTGGGTCGGCATGGTGATCGTCGACGCGGCTTCGATTCTGCTGGTGTTTCTGGCCGTCAGCGGGCTGGTGATGTGGACCCGCTACTCCACATCCAGAAGCCGGCGGTAGTCGCGCATGTGACGCCGGGCGGCAAGCTCATCGCCCCGCAGCTCACTGATCCGGGAAAGGTTGAAATGGGCGTCGGGAACCGCCGGTGCCCGCCGATAGAATTCCGCCGCTGATTCCATCTCATTGAGCTCATCGAAAACCGTGCCCAGGTTGTAGAGGGCCAGCTGATGATTCGGCGCCACGGACAGGGCTCGCTCATAATGCCGCTTCGCCTGTTTGAGATTTCCACGCAGCTGCATAAGTCGTCCGAGATTCACGTGGGCATCCGCGTTTCGAGGGTTGAGCTCGATGGCTCGCGCGTAGGCTTCTGGCGCTCTTTCTGGTTCGACCTCTTCCAGATCGAGCCCAAGGTTGTACCACTCGTCGCTGTCGTAAGCGCCAGCCTCCCGGGCGACGATCAGGTTCCCGTTGGCCAGGTTCGCAACGCTTTTTGCGAGCTCTTGCACCTCGAAATCCATCCGGACCTGACCGGATTCCGCGTCCCACACGGTGCTGTCTTCCCGGACGACCACGGTGTTGCCGTCGGCAAAGATACGCACCGCGGCCAGGGATCTTACGCAGGCGAGCTCGTTCTGCAGCTTGAGCAGTAGCTTAAGAGCCCGGCGGGTGGAGACGTTGGATTCCAACAGACCTTTCGCCGTACGCAGCAACACCACGTCCTGAAAATCGAAACGGAACTCGCCTTGCGCTCCCCGTGCCGGCTCGAGCAGCGATCGCCGCACATAATGACGCACCTGATCTGGCTTCAAGCCGATAAGGTCGGAAACTTCGCGAGTTGTGTATCCACTCATGGACGTCCGAGTCAGTTGCTGGCTGCGGAAACGCGGTGTGCCGGTCGCGGGCGAAAACTATAGCGCAGGCTCGGGGCCGCACTCAAGATCGGGTTATACTTTCCGGACAATTAGCGGAGGACACCTACTATGGCCAAACTGAAGCTCGGCCTGCAGCTCGGCTACTGGAGTTCGCAGCCACCCACCAATCACGTCGAGCTGGCTCAGGAAGCCGAGCAACTGGGTTTCGACTCCGTCTGGACAGCGGAGGCCTACGGCTCCGATGCCCTCACGCCACTCGCCTGGATCGGCGCGCAGACCGAACGGATACGCCTGGGGACCGGCGTTTGCCAGCTTTCCGCCCGCAGCCCCACCGCCGCTGCAATGGCAGCGCTGACGCTGGACCATCTGTCCCGCGGCAGAATGATTCTCGGGCTCGGCGTTTCCGGTCCTCAGGTGGTAGAGGGCTGGTACGGGGCGCCTTTCTCCAAGCCGCTTTCCCGTACCCGCGAATACATCTCCATCATCCGCCAGGTGCTGGCCAGGGAAACACCGGTGGCCAGTGAAGGCCCGCACTACCCGCTCCCTTACACCGGGGAGGGATCCTGGGGCCTGGGCAAACCGCTCAAGCCCATCGTGCATCCTCTGCGCGCCGACCTGCCGATATTTCTGGGCGCTGAGGGGCCGAAGAACGTCGCTCTGGCAGCGGAGATAGCCGACGGCTGGTTACCCCTCTACTATTCTCCTTTCCGCCAGGATGTCTACGCAGCGTCTCTTTCCAACGCCAAGCCCGACTTTGAAATTTCTCAGGGCGTGGTGGTCAACATCACCGACGACCTGGAAAAAGGGCTGCAGCCGGTGAAGCAGATGCTGGCACTCTACGTCGGCGGCATGGGCGCCAAAAAGCGCAACTTTCACAAAGAACTGGTGGGTCGCATGGGCTTTGAAGCAGAGGCCGACAAGGTTCAGGAACTGTTCCTCGCCGGTAAGAAAGCGGAGGCAGTTCAGGCCGTGCCGGATCAGCTGGCGGATGAGATATCGCTGATCGGACCCGTCGACAGAATCAGAGACCGCCTGCAGGCCTGGCAGGAAACCCCGCTGACTTCACTGCTGGTCTCCGCTCGAAGCACTGCCGAGCTGCGAACCCTGGCGGAGCTGGTGCTGGGCTAATCGAGACTGCCGCTTATCGCGCTGCCGGCCCGGACAGGCTCAAAGGCTCTGTTTCACCGTAACCGTAAACTCTAGGTTTCGCGTGTCGGGCCCCTCCCGCAACGGCAACGACAGGTCGATGTGCAACAGGCGATCGCGGCGCGTGCGGGTGGATTCCAAACGCAGGCCTACCCCGATGTTCGCCAGCGTATCGAAATAGCTGGCGGTCCTGTCTGGGGGCACCCAGCCAGGCGCATCATTGCGATACCAGGCCCGACCGACGTCCGCGAACACAGCAGCGCCCAGCCTGAACATGCGAAAAGGATAGACGTCCGAGTAATACCGCTCTTCCACGGTCACCAGAAACCAGCTGTCACCGACCTGATAGCGGGTGGGATACCCGCGCAATCCCGTGTCGCCGCCGAGCACCAGTGATTTGTCCAGCGGAGGGTTGTGCGCGGCAGCGACGGCAGCCCGCAGCAGCAGCCCGAAAGCATCGGCATGCCGGTACCGGTAACTCAATCTGGCCTGCGTCAGAATGTCCTCGCTACGATCGCGATCGAGATCGTAGTACCCGGAAAGTGACAGGTCATAGGTCAGCAGCTGGTCTGCGGCCAGCCACAAGGAATCCTGATAGCTGAACCTTCCTACTAATTTATCCCCCTCCCCGCCGAAAAAGTCCGCGGACCAGCCCACCTGCGCGCTCAGAACGCTGCCCAGCGCAATATCCTCGGTTCGATAGACGCGATCCAGATTCAACCGCTTGTCGTAGCTGTCGCGAATCCGCTGATAGGAGACATAGGGATACACCAGCTTGCGGTCTTCGGCGTCCCGCGGATCAACGCGAGCCAGCAGGGCCACCGGGTAGTCGAATCGATACTGCTCATAGCCAAGACCCAGCCGAAACCGGCTGACCCTACTGTCACGAATGCCTGGAGAGGCGCCGACGGAGAAATCCCCCACCCGGCTGTCCGCATCGTACTCCCAGAATTTGTTGCTCAGAAAATAGAGGCCTTCCTTGCGTCTGTATCTATCGCCGGCCAGATTCATCGCACGGCGCGTATCAAGGGCAAAAAAGGGTCGCCGGATCGAGGCTGCGTAGCGCGACCCGTCGCTGGAGTCTGCTGCCAGCAGATTCAGACCCCAGCGGGTCTTGCGAAGGTTGGGATCCGCGTAGGAAAGAGCGACCCCGTTGCGGTCTTCGTTGCTGAAGTAAGAGAAATACGAGGAGCGACCGCTGCCCATGATGTTGCTGTCGCCGATGCCCAGCGCGTAGCTGTTCTCTCCGCCGGCGCGATCAAAGGACAGGCGAGGCTCCAGCGACCAGATATCCCGGGTTACCACGTATATATCGAGAACGTCACCGCAACGCCGAAAGGGAATCACCCGGGCGTCATAGAGATAAGCCTTGCTCCGCAGAATGCGCTCCGCCTCCTCGAGCGCTCTCAGGTTCACACTGGCGCCACTGCGGAACGGCAGAACGGCCAGAATGACGTCCTTGCGGGTAAGCGGGTGGTAGCGGTTGGTCACCCTGTGCAACCAGTTGTGTTCCTCCTCAAACACCCGCTGACGGACGACGCGTATTTCTCCCAGGGTGAAGCGTGTTCTTCTGGGCAGAGTCTCGCGGTCAACCGGGTCGCTCTCGAACTGGAATCGCATGAGATCTTCGCTGGTCAGGGGTGTCAGTGCCTGACAGCCGGCGGGCGCATCTTCCGCAGCTAGCGGTAATGGAAGCGCGGTGAGTACGGAAAGAATGACAACTATCCGAACCAGACACACAAACCCGCGCCCACTTTGGAAATTCATCAGGTCAAACAGAGTAACTTCATAGCGTTGAAAGCCGGACATCGGGTGTTCGTGAACGCCGCACAGCCGTTAACCGATGGAATCAGCTATCCGTCGATACAGTCTAGCACCGCGGGCAAGACCTCAGCGCAATCGGCTTCTACCTTCAGATCGAGCCAGTCGTCGGCTCGAGTAACCCCGCGATTGACCGCCGCCATGGGCAGCCCGAGTTCCTGCGCCCGACGACAGAAACGAAAGCTGGAAAAGACCATCAGCGACGACCCGACCACCAGCAGCGCGTCCGCAGAGTCGACCATCGCATAGGCCTCTTCCACCCGGGCACGGGGTACGGAATCCCCATAGAACACCACATCCGGCTTGAGGACACCGCCGCACCGGCGACAGTCAGGCACCCGGAAGGCGGAAAGATCCAGGTCATCGGCGATATCCGCATCGCCATCCGGCGCCGCAACGGCAATGGCATCCTCCATGAAAACGTTGCCGCGCTGCAGCTGGTGCTGCATCGCCGAGCGGGGGTACCGGGCATCGCATTGCAGACAGACAACTTCTGCCAGACGACCGTGCAGTTCCAGCACCTGGCGATGCCCCGCCGCCTGGTGCAGACCATCCACATTTTGAGTGATGAGGCCGTTCAGGCAGCCTCTTGCCTCCATCGCCGCAAGGGCCGCATGCGCCGCGTTGGGGCGCGCCCGCGACATCAGAGGCCAGCCCAGCATGCTGCGCGCCCAGTACCGGCGACGTGTCGCCCGATCTTTGACGAAGTCCTGCATCTGCACCGGGGGGCGACGCTTCCAGCCACCCGCTTCGTCCCGGTAGTCTCCGATGCCGGAGGGCGTGCTGCAGCCAGCGCCAGAGATAACCGCCACCCGCCGCAGGCCCACAAGCCACTCGGCCAGCCTGTCGATGCCCTCATCCATCAGCGCAGCCGGTCCGCCGCTCGCAAAGCTGCACGAGCTATGAGCGGCATGTTGCTGTTGCCCATCGACGTGCCTGCGCCGCTGTTCAGTGTCAATCCCACCGCGAGTTCCCGCGTTGGATCACAAAAAGCTCCGCTTCCACCATAACCATAGTGCCCAAACGCGTAAGGCGCGCTCACCCCGATAGTAAAGGCCCGATGGTAGCCCATGCGCCAGTGCATCGGCAGAAACAGCACCCGGTCGCGGCTGCGGCTTTGCACCTGCGAGATTTCTCTGACCCGGTCCTCTGAGAGCAGGCGCACACCGTTGAGCGCGCCCCCGCCGGCCAGCATGGCGTACATCTGCGCCAGCGCCCTCGCCGTGAACTGGCCGTTGGCGGCAGGAATAACGGCCTGAACCGTTTCAACCGCGTTCCAGTCGAACGGCTCGTTGAACGGGTTCAAAGCAGAGTGGAATTCCTTCATCTCGACTCCCGCCCAGGCAAGCGCCGTTTCAGCCCACTCATAGAGGGTCTCCTGCCAGTCACCCATGGGCCGCCCCCGCACCGTAACACCGTTCGTAAGCTCCGCACGGCGGTGCAACTCGCCGTCTGGCACACCAATGAACATGCCATCAAGTCCAAGCGGATCGACCAGCTCATCACGCAGCACTTGCTGCAGCGGGTTTCCGGCAATCTCTTCAACGAGCCCGCCTACCAGCCAGCCGTAGGTAAGGGCGTGATAGCCATGCGCCTCGCCGGGTGCATGGGCCGGGTCGGCATCTGCGATGCGCTGCTTCATGTGCGACCAGTCCAGCATCTCACGAGGCCTATTGATGAGGTCGGTGATCCGATACAGGCCAGCCTCGTGACACAACGCCTGTCGCAGGGTGATCTGGCCCTTGCTGCGGCTGCCGAACTCAGGCCAGTACCGGGCAATGGGGTGGTCGTAGGCGGCCTTGCCCTGATCGACGAGGATGTGCAACAGCGTCGAGACTACGCCCTTGGTGGTGGAAAAAGACGGCGCAATGGTATCAGCTTGCCAGAGATTACCGGCAACGTCCTTCAATCCGCCCCAGACATCCACTACCGGGACGCCCCGATGGTACACACAGACGGCGGATCCCGCATGGCGATCCTCTGGTATCTGGCGAGCCAACGACGCTGCTACCAGCGCGAAGTCGGGATGAACGCTGCCTTCGAGCATGCTTTGCCTATACCTTAGCAATCGGTCGCGAATTCTAGAGAGGCGGGGCTTAGGGTGCCACTTCTGGACGTGCGACCGAAAGTATGCGAATTTGCAAGTCGATGTTCACCACCTCTTGCTCATGAGTATCGACTGGCGCCGATACAAACCGGAACCGTTCTGGGACGAGCTCATTACCGCAAAGGGAAGAGCCAGGACGGGTGCCGGCAACCTGTGCAGAGTTTTGAGCCAGCTATCCGACCAGGAACTTCTCGAGCGCAGGACCGCATCCGAACTGGCCATACGTTCGATGGGTATAACCTTCACCGTGTATACCGGCGAGGGCAGCGGCTCTATCGATCGCGAATGGCCGTTCGACCTCATACCCAGGCTCATCATGAAGCGGGAGTGGGACGCGGTGAGCGAGGGACTGAAGCAGCGCGTCAAGGCGCTGAACATGTTCATAGACGACGTCTACCACGACCAGAAGATCCTCCAAGACGAAGTCCTGCCCAGGGAGTACATCGAAAAGTCCAAGGAGTTTCGAGCCGAGTGTGTAGGGGTCAGCCCCCCCCACGGCGTTTGGTCGCACATCTGCGGCAGCGATCTGGTGCGGGACGCCAGCGGTCAGATGTACGTCCTGGAAGACAATCTTCGGGTACCGTCCGGCGTCTCCTACATGCTGGAAAACCGGGAAGTCATGAAGCGTGTGTTCCCCGAACTCTTCGAGGAGTACTTTATCCACCCGGTCGACGATTATCCGGATCAGCTCGCTGAATGCCTGCGCTCTCTATCCCACCTGAAATCACCCAGGATCGCGGTGCTGACTCCGGGAATCTACAACAGCGCCTATTTCGAGCACGCCTATCTGGCCAACGCGATGTCGGCGCAGCTGGTCCAGGGTTCCGACCTGGTCGTGGGCCGCGACAATTGCGTCTACATGCGAACCATCGAGGGGCTGGTAAAGGTCGACGTCATTTATCGGCGCATCGACGATGTGTTCATGGACCCGGAAGTGTTCGAAGCCGATTCCATGCTGGGCGTACCAGGCCTGATGCGGGCCTGGCGGGCGGGCAAGGTCGCCCTGGCAAACGCTCCGGGCTGCGGCGTCGCCGACGACAAGGTCATCTATACCTACGTACCGGACATAATCCGCTACTACCTGAACGAAGAACCGTTATTGCCAAACGTTCCGTCCTACCGCTGCGTGGAAAAAGAGCAGCGCGATTACGTGTTGGACAACCTGGACAAGCTGGTGGTGAAACCTGCCAATGAGTCGGGCGGCTACGGCATGCTGATCGGCCCCAAGGCCGGCAAAAAGGAGCGCGACAAATTTGCCCGGCAGATCCTGGCCAACCCGCGAAATTACATGGCCCAACCCATGCTGCTGCTCTCGACGGCACCGACCCTGGTAGATATGCACGCCGAACCCCGACACCTGGATCTGCGTCCCTTTATCCTGTCCGGGAGCAGCACTTTCGTTACCACCGGCGGGCTGACTCGGGTGGCGCTGCGCAAAGGCTCCACAGTGGTCAACTCGTCACAAGGCGGCGGCAGCAAGGATACCTGGGTGGTTGATCTGGAATGAGCGGACTCACCCTCTCCAGCACTGCGGAACGGATCTACTGGCTGGGCCGCTATCTGGAACGATCGGAGACAACGGCGCGCCTCGTCATCGTCCATGCCAACCTGCTCATTGATATGCCCAAGCGTCTGCCTCTGGGCTGGCGGCCCCTTGTGGAGATAACCGGCAGCGCAAGCGAATTCGCCGAACGCTACGACGGGGTGAACGAGAAAAACGCCTGTCGGTTTCTGATCAACGATACCCGCAGCCCAGGATCGCTACTGAATTCACTGACATGGGCGCGGGAAAACGCCCGTACCGTACGCGGATTTATGCCGCTGCGTGCCTTCGAGTACTTCAACGAGATCTATCTGCTCGCCCGGGAAAAACTCACGGAGCCGCTGTCACGCTCTCGCCGCCTTCAGGGGCTGACCGAAATCGTCGAGCACATTCAGCGCATCGACGGATTCATGTCTGCCAATATGCTTCACGACGCCCATTGGAATTTCCTCCGGATCGGCCAGTTCATCGAACGAGCGGACATGACCACTCGCACCATCGACGTCGCCACTGGCACCTTCTGGGAGGGCGCCATCGACCTCGAACCTTTCGCCGACGTCCAGTGGCGCAGCGTGCTGCGATCTCTATACGCGCTGCAGAGCTACAACACCAGCGTAGCAGAACCTATCAGCCAGGGGCCGGTTATCGATTTCCTGCTCAACGATTCGCGCCTGCCGAGGTCAGTCGACTACGGTTTGACGTCCGTGCGCAACAACCTGCGTAGCCTGCCCCACCACGAGCGGCCGCTGCGAGCCGTCAACCGGATACGCCGCAGCGTTGCCCAGACAGAAGTCCGGAAACTGAGCGCCGCTGACCTGAACCGGTTTCTGGATGCGTGTCAGATCCAGATCTCCGAACTTCACGACGAGATCCGCAAGACCTATTTCGATTTCAAACCCAGACGCCGACCGTCGAAACAGCGTCAGAAAAAGCCGCAGAAGCAGCCAAAGGCCCAGGCTGCGGCCGCGAGGCGATCCTGATGTGCAAGCTGCGCGGCATGTCCGCCAGCAACTAATACTGCATGGCCGAAGCCTGCCTCCTGGAGAAAGGTACGGCCTTCGAAGCGGTCAACAGGATACCATCGCAGAAACCCGACTAACCTGGAGCTGGGCATGGAACGGGTCGACTCCGAGACTGGAACTCCGGCTATTTATTCTCGGCTATCTATTCTCGGCTATCTATTCTCGGCTATCTATTCTCGGCCAGGACGTCAGGGCGGGAGCAGATCGCCACGCCATCAGCAGGTAGACCAGGCAAGAGGCTGCGAGGGCCGGAAATACCTCGTGAAGATAACCGCTGCCGCCCCAGAGCATCCATGCCAGCAGCACCGTAACGCCGACCCCCATGGAAGCCAGAACGCCAGCCGCGCTGCCCCGGCGCCAGTGCAACCCGAATAGGATAGCGGGGAAGAAGCACACGGCGTAGAGGCTCCCGGAAAAGATGGTGATTTCCACAATACCGCCCGGCGGCTCCAGCGCGATGATCGCGGCAGCGCCTGCCAGACCGACGACGCCGACGCGCGTCCAGGTCAGCGGGTGACCCGTGGGATGGAAAGTTTCGACCAGATCCTTGTAGAGGACCGAGGCCCCGACCAGCAGCACGCTGTCCATCGAAGACATGGCGGCTGCCAAGATGGCGATGACGAGACAATCGGCGACCCAGAGCGGAAACACCTGGGGATCGTTGACCAGCGTTGGGATCACCATGTCAGTATCGGACACGGCGTCCAGCAGAAAGTGGCTGTAAATACCCACGGGGAACAGGCTGAGCTGTATGAGGGCGATGCCGATGACCGCAACCCAGATTCCCGTGCGAACGCTACGCTCGTCCTTCAAGGCGTAGAAGCGGGAAACCTGACGGGGATCTACGAGCAGCTTCAGAGACCCGGATAGCGCGATACCAACCAGCACCATGAACGGGATGCCTCCGCTCCAGGTAAAAAGCGACGCTGTATCGGCGGTCGCCGCCAGTTCGGGAAGGCGTCCTATGCCCCCGGCCGCGTCCGTGACGAAGTAAAATATGGTGACAGATCCCAACACCATCAGAATGCCCTGAACCACATCGGTACGGACCACCGACACAAATCCGCCTATGGAGGTGTACAGCATGACGACAGTGAGGGTGATGCCTACAGCAACTTCGTAGCGCACTCCGAGGAACACTTGAAACAGATTCCCCGCACCTTTGAATATCGCGACCAGATACAGGAGGCTTGCGAACATGATCACCAGCCCGGCCGTCACCCTGAGATAACCACCAGCAGAACCGAAACGCGCCTCCAGATAGTCCGGTAGAGTAAGGGCATCCCAGTGGCTGGTGAAGCGCCGCAAGCGCGGTGCCACCGAAGTCCAGGATAGATAGGTGAACACGACGATGAACACAGGCATAACCATCCAGGGCAGGCCGTACTCGTAGCCTTTTCCGGCATGGCCGATGTAGCTGTTGGTGCTGGCAAAGGTGGCGAAAAAAGAAACCCCGACCACAACCCCGCCCATATTCCGTCCGCCCACGTAGTAGTCGGCCATACCCTGACTCTGGCGCTGACCGACCCGGGCGTGGTAGAGCAGCACGCCGGTATAGAGCAACAGCAGCAATCCCGCCAGCCAGTGCTCACCGAGCGCGACGGGATCCATCAGTCGCGGTCGCGGTCGCGGAGGTATTTGCGGACGATGAGAACATCTGGGTATGCTGCCCGAGAATCGGGAATTTCAGCGATGCGGTATCTCATCCAACTCATCATTCCGGCTCTGATCTTCGTCGGCGTAGTGTACCTGCTGACCCGCCAGCGCGGTCAGAGTCGAGCGGAAGACAGCGCTGATGCATCGGGAGGATCCGACACCGGTGCCTTTCTGATTATCCTGGCTTTGGGCGCCGCCGTCGCCATAGGCACGGCTTTCGCCCTGCAGTCTTTCTGGGAGTGAGCACATGACCTCACGGGCAAACGAAGAACCGGCAAGCCTTTCCACGCTGGATATCAAACCGCACCCGAGAGGGTTCGGCGCGGCCATCCGGGGGGTGGATCTCAGTCAGCCTCTGCACGCGCGGCAGGTCGCAGAAATCCGCCAGGCGTGGCTCACCCACCAGGTCATCTACTTCCCCGATCAGCCCATGAGCCACTCAGCCCTGGAGAGCTTTTCACGATGTTTCGGCGACTGGGGCGATGATCCGTACGTGGCGCCCATTGAAGGCCACGAGCACATCCTGGAAATTCGCCGGGAGCCCGATGAGAAGGTTTCCCCCTTTGGCGGTGCATGGCACTCGGACTGGTCTTTTCAGGCATGTCCGCCCTCCGCGACCATTCTCCATGCCAAGGAGGTACCGCCGGTGGGCGGAGAGACCTGGTACGCTGACGGCTACGCTGCCTATGAAGCACTGCCGGCTTTGGAGCAGCATAAGCTGGAGGCGCTTACTGCCATTCACAGCGCCCGCCGGCCATACAGCCACGAAGGCTACCAGGCGGGCCGAGGCCCTGAGCGCAGCATGCGCATTATGCCCAGCGACAAGGCCTATGAAACCCAGCGCCATCCGCTGATACGCACGCACCCGGAAACCGGCCGCAAGGCCCTCTGGGTCAACGCCGTGTATACCATCGGCATTCTGGAACTGGCGGAAGAGGGGGCCAGAAAGCTGCTCAAGCGTCTGTGCGAATACGCCACAGAAAGCCGATTCATATATCGCCACAGATGGTCGAACGACATGCTGACAATGTGGGACAACCGGTCGGTCCAGCATTGCGCGCAAGGCGGCTACAACGGCTACCGACGCATCTTGCACAGAACCACCCTGGCCGGAGACCGGCCTCACTGACCTGAATCCCTGGCCAAGGGCGTGACTGGAATCGGACACTCAGCCGCTACCATCTCGACTCGATCAAGCCACCCTGATAGCCAGGATATATCGTTTCCAATCAAATAATCGATTATACAAATCGACTTGCGGCCCTTAGCCTTCTTCCTGCACTGCAAAGGAGGCATAGCATGGAAATCAACATTGGAATCTCTTCCGACCAGCGCGAGGAAATCGCCAACGGGCTATCTCGCCTGCTGGCAGATACCTACACCCTGTACCTGAAAACTCACAACTACCACTGGAATGTGACCGGGCCGCAGTTCGCCACCCTGCACACGCTATTTGAAACGCACTACACCGAGTTGGCCTTGGCCGTCGATCAGATCGCAGAACGCATCCGCGCCCTCGGCCATCGAGCACCCGGTTCGTACCGCGAGTTTTCGGCATTGACCAGCATCGGGGAGGACGATTCAGCGCCGTCTGCCGAAGCGATGATCCGTCGGCTCGTGGAAGGACAGGAAGCGGTGGTTCGCACCTCACGCGCTATTTTTCCCAGCGTCGATGCCGCGAACGACGAGCCCTCCGCGGACCTGCTGACACAGCGTATGCACATCCACGAGAAGAACGCCTGGATGCTGCGCAGCCTGCTCGCCTGAGCACCTGCGTGGAGAAAAGGCTTGCACCCATCCCGATCAATCAACTAACTGGAAAGGAAAAGCTTGACATGTACAGCAATCGAAAAGGCCAGCGCGTCCCTGATGTAATTTTTCGCACCCGCAACGACCACGAATGGGTCGATGTCAGCAGCCGGGACCTGTTCGCCGGCAAGACCGTCGTCCTGTTCTCACTCCCCGGTGCCTTTACGCCTACGTGCTCATCGTCACATGTGCCCCGCTACAATCAACTGGCAGACAACTTCCGTCGCCACGGCGTCGACGAAATAATCTGCCTCTCCGTCAACGACGCTTTCGTCATGAACCAGTGGCAGGAAGATCAGCAGGCGTACAACCTGCGCTTCGTCCCCGACGGCAACGGCGAGTTCACCGAGAAAATGGGCATGCTGGCTGGGAAGGAAGACCTGGGCTTCGGGCGCCGGTCATGGCGCTACTCGATGCTGGTCCGTGACGGTATGATCGAAGAGATGTTCATTGAGCCCGACGTGCCCGGTGACCCCTACGAAGTGTCCGACGCAGACACCATGCTGCATCATCTAGCACCGAACGCGCCGAGCCCCCTCGATGCGACCGTTTTCACCCGCAGGGGCTGCGGCCACTGCGTCAGGGCCAAACAGGCCCTCGAGGCAAGCGGAATCCCCTTCGAGGAGTTGCTTTTGAACCGCGACTTCAGCGACCGCACGCTCCGGGCGATAACCGCCCGCGGGACCTTCCCACAAGTGTTCATTAACGGCCAGAACATCGGCGGGGCCGACGACCTGGAAGCGTGGCTCAGGAACCGTCACGCCGCCTGAATGCCGGCGCGCGCGCAGGGTGGGCGCATCTCGCCCGCCCTGCCCGACAGTAAGCGCATACGAATGGCAGATCGGGTAAAGTTTGCCAGGCCATTGCCTCGACAGCCAGCATGCCGACAAATGCCTTCCAACTTCACCCACGTCTTGCCAAGGACACTCTGGTCGTCGGCGACCTGCCTCTGTGCCGTCTGCTACTGATGAATGACGCGCGCTTTCCCTGGTGCCTTCTGGTACCGCGGCAGGCCAGCCTCAGGGAGCTTCACGATCTCTCGGCGGCCGATCTCGGCCGACTGACGACCGAAGTCGTCTCCGTATCTCGAGCTCTCGAGACTCACTGCAGAACCTTCAAAATCAACCTAGGCGCGCTTGGCAATCTGGTGCCGCAGCTGCACGTGCACGTGGTCGGTCGTCGTGA
The DNA here is from genome assembly GCA_024640825.1 of Gammaproteobacteria bacterium. Taxonomy (GTDB): domain Bacteria; phylum Pseudomonadota; class Gammaproteobacteria; order Pseudomonadales; family Azotimanducaceae; genus UBA7803. The sequence goes on along the minus strand of JAHEEG010000007.1, from coordinate 16,266 downwards.
AGACGATGACGCCTGGCCAGGCCCGGTCTGGGGGCATGGCCAGGCGATGCCCTACGAGGAAACGGAGGCTGCCCGCTTGCGAAAAGTCCTGCAGGCAGCCTGCGGCCTTACATCCGCTCGATGATGGTGGCTGTCCCCATACCGCCGCCAGTGCACATGGCGATGAGCGCCGTCTGCTTGTCCAGACGCTCCAGCTGATCCAGCGCGGTGCCAATGAGCATCCCGCCCGTCGCACCGATGGGATGGCCCAAAGCAATGGCACCGCCATCGACGTTCATGACGTCATGGGAAATGTCCATATCCTTGAGGAATTTGAGCACGACGGCGGCAAAGGCCTCATTAATTTCCCACAGGTCGATGTCGTTCTTGGTCATCCCGGCTTTTTCGAGACAGCGCTGTGCTGCGGGCGCCGGCGCGGTGAGCATGATCAGCGGTTCCGTGCCTGCGGTGGCGCTCATGCGGATTCGAGCCCGCGGCTTTAATCCATGCGCTTTGGCATATTCCGGGCTGGTTACCAGCACGGCGCTGGCCCCGTCTACCACACCGGAACTGTTGCCCGCATGGTGTACGTGAACGATCTCGGACACATCCGGATAGCGTTCTTTGGCCATCTCATCGAAGGTTTTGGTGTAACCCTCCATCGTATGGTTACCCATGGCTTCGAACGAAGGCTTCAAACCCTCCATGCTCTCAAGGGTGGTTCCCGGCCGCGGATGCTCGTCCCGATCCAGAGCCAGCGACCCATCCTCATTGAAAATGGGCACGATCGCGTTCTTGAACCGCCCCTCTTCGATGGCCAGGGCGGCGCGCGCCTGGCTCTCAACGGCGTAGCTGTCCACATCCTCACGACTGAAGCCTTCGATACTGGCGATAAGATCGGCGGAAATGCCCTGTGGAACCTGTGGATGCAGCTTGAACAGATGCTCGTTGTTGGCGTGGAAGCCGTTTGCATGCAGTGGCGCATAGCGGGACATGAACTCCACGCCGCCACCGATGACGGCTTCCTGCATGCCAGAAATAACGCCCATGGCGGCAAAATTGACCGCCTGCTGGCCGCTACCGCAGAAGCGGTGCAGCGTCACGCCGGTCACAGAAAGCGGCCAACCAGCATCGAGCACCGACATGCGGGCGATGTCGTGGGCATGATCGCCGCTGCCGGTACCACAGCCAGCCACCACGTCCTCTATATCCGCAGGATCGAAACCTACTTTATCCTTGAGTCCGTTCAGCAACTGCGCCATGGCTCGCTGAGGATGAATATGGCTCAGGCTGCCGACGCCCGGCTTGCCCCGGCCTCTTGGCGAACGGACCGCGTCGATGATCCAGGCTTCCCTCATGGTGTGTCTCCCGCTACTTGTCTCTGAAAAAGACCCGGGATTCTAACTTTCCAGCGGTTCCGGGGTCTATGGGATCCTCGCGTGCCCAGCCCCCTCAAAAGCACCCGCAAAAGCGCCCGACATGCCAACCTTCGCCCCAGCCTAGCCGGGGCCGCTGATTGTTTCACCGAGCGCCACTTGCGGGTCGCGCAGGACCACGGAACCGGTCACGACGCCATCAACGACAACCCGGCGAGGAACCACAAGACCTTCCCGGCTGGTAAACGCCACGCTAACTTCGTAGCGGTCGTTGTCATCGTCTATGACGACGTAACGACAGCGTCCTGGCTGACTTTCCAGCCGGGTCAATCGATAATGATGGCGACCTGTGTGCAGAAGCTGGTCGCCCTGACAGCGAGGGAGCACGAACAGGCCGGTCAGCACATCAAGCCCGGCGGGCGCCGGCAGCGTCGGTCTGATCTTGCCATTCTTGATGACCTGCAGCGACCCTTCCTGTACCAGCACTTCGCGGCGCTTATCGCGATCCTTCTCCAGGTAGGAAAAACTCAAAGGCTGGATACCTTCATTCTCTGCTCCGCCCCGGGCGCTCCTGATCTCGCCGCGGGCCTTTATCTCGCCGCGGGCGCTAAACCGATTGCGCCAATCCGAGAAAGTGTCCAACAGCCCAAGCGTTCGGGCCGAGCCTTGTATCTGGTAGATGCCGTCGTCGATAACCACGTGCACACGGGCCTCGCCCACCTTGGCCCCGCCGACAAAGGCATCGTAGCGCAGCACCACAGCAGCCGCCTGGGTCGGGGCATTCTCCGCAACCGGGGGCTCGGCCTGCACCAGAGTACCCGCCGCCAACCACAGCAGATTGAAGAACAGAAACATCGTTCTCATGTGCGTAACCCTAGCACCCCTGGGTGAACTCCGGCTGAACGGCATCTTCTGGCAGCGGCACGGCCTCTTTAGGCAGCGGCACGGCCCCTTTAGGCAGCGGCACGGCCGTTGTCGCCGGGTTGGTCGAATACCAGGCTCGGCCAGCCGCGATCGGCCGCCAGCCGGGCGAGGGCCGCTTTGGCGTTGGCAGCAACAGGCCTTCCGACCGCCTCCAGCAGGGGCAGGTCGTCGCTGCTGTCAGAATAGAAAAACGCCTGGGCCATATCGCCGCCGCAATCACCGACGAACCGCTCAGCGGCAATCCGCTTGCCCGCGCCAAAGCAGGGAGTCGCCTCGCCGGTGATGCGCCCTTCGCGGATTTCGAGTTCCGTACAGAAAATGTGATCGACCCCGAGGTCACGAGCGATGGGAGCCGCCTGAAAGCGCGTGGCCGAGGTGACCATCACGATGGGATGCCGCTTGCGGCGGTGCATCTCAATCAGGGTACGGGCCTCCCGATAGATCCAGCCCTGCACCCGGCGACGGAAGGCCCGCTCACCCAACTCCGTCATCTCCCGCTCGCTGACCCCGGCAAGATCGCGGACGGTGGTCAGCAGCAGCTCGTGAACGTCCGACCGGCCCAGACCGTAGCCAACGAAGGAACCGGCCTGAGAAAGCATGCGACGCATGGACAGCGAGCGGCTGCGCAACCGCTCCAGGGCAAACGCCGTTACGGAATAGCCGGAAATCAAAGTGCGATCCAGGTCAAAGAACGCCACCGTTTCATTATCGGCGGGGCTGACAGCCAGTTCAGACAGGTAGGCAGCAAAATTCGTCGCCAGAGGCTTCGATTTCTTGGCAAACGGCTTGTGTATTTTCAGCTCCATGGTTTCGCTTCGACTGACACCATCATCGACCGAGGCCGGCCGTGGTCATGCCAGACCGCACGCCGACTCCACCGCCGCTGTCTCAGCGGAACTCAAAGGCCCGTCCGCTTCAGCAGCCAGACACTCCCGAAGCTCTTCCCGGTTCTTCACGCCAAGCACGACGGTATCGACCTGAGACATCGAAAGCGCATACCGGTGCGCGAGACGGGCAGGGCTCAGGCCCCACTGCTCGGCAAGGCCGCGGAAACCGGCAGCACGATGATAATCGGCCAGATCCTGGCCTGGGGACAGCTCCCGATCGAAGCCGTCGGTAAGCGCGCCCGCCTGAACGGCCCGGATGCCCATAACGCCGACGCCCGAACGCGCCGCCGTTGCGATGAGCGTCCTGGGCTCCGCCGGCTCAGGGAAGCGGCGCATGTCTCCCGCCGAGTCCAGGCAGTTGGCCACGCACTGCACCACCGCCGGTCTGGGTTCAGTCATCAACGCGTCCCGGACAGTCGCCGGCAGACCCACCCCGGTAATGCCCCAGTCGCCGATAAGGCCCTCGGCGCGCAGCGCTTCGAAAGCGGGTATTACCCGCTCCCTGTAGAGAGTCCAACGGGTCGCAAAACGATCCTGAACGTCCGGCTCGGGGTAGGTGTAGTCGTCGGGGATGATGTTGGAGTGCAGAAACAGCAGATCGACCCGATCAGCGCGGATCGCGTCCAGGGAACGTTGCAGGCGACGACGTATGGTGGGCTCGACGTCTTCTGCTGGAGGGCTGCCCAATTGACACTTGGTGGTAACGCGAACGCCAGCCGGAAGTCTGCCACCAAACGCTTCACCGACGACGGATTCAGCCTCTCCACGTCCATAGCCAGGGGCGAGGTCCAGCAACGTGATGCCGCCATGCACTGCCAGCCGGACCGTTTCCAGGGCCTCTTCGCGGGTGGTCTCACCCCAGACCTGACCAATGCCACCCCCTCCCAACGTCAGGGCGGAGACGGGCCATAGCGCGCCCAGCTGCCGTGTCTGCATCGTCATTTTCTCCAGCCCAACCTTTGGGCCAAGTTCGCACTCTAAAACCGCAGCCCAAACCGATCAAACCGGAAACTATGCGAACCCCGTCACTTTTCCAGCCGCCGCGCGTTGCCGAAGCCGCGCGAATCAACAACTCTTGCCATTGGACTTCCGCTCGTCGGCCGATACCCGCGTGCAGGGCATGCTTGCATGGACCGCAGTCGCGGAAGCGGAAAGGGCGCAAGGCATGATTCAACTGACTCTGTGGTCAATATCCCCACTGCTTGCGGCACTGGTTGTTCTGGGCGCATACATGCGCATCAGCCCGAAAAAGCGGGTTCCCGGAATGCAGGCCCTGCTGGCTCTTATCGTGGTGGTGACCTTCTGGTCCGGATGCGTCTTCGTCCAATCCGTATTCGTCGATACCAACATCAAATATCTGGCCACCAAGCTCAGCTATACCGCGATGTTGCTGGTTCCGATCACCTGGTTCGCCTTCGCCATCTGCTACACCCGGCGCCAGATGCACCTTTCCCGCCTCAGCCTGAACATTCTGTGCTTCCTACCCCTGATCAGCGTGGGTCTGGCCATGACCAACGAGTGGCACCATCTTATCTGGAGCAGGCTGGAGGAGACGCCCACAGGCGGCCCTGCCGGCCTTCGCGCCACTTATGGAACCTGGTACTGGGTGCAGCTGTGCTTTTCCAGCGGGCTGGCAGTTATCGCAACCACAATCCTCGCCTACGCCCTGGCGCGGACGACGGCCAGGATAAAGCCCGTGCTTGCAGTAGTAGTCGCCCCTGTGATGGTAGGAGGGGCGCATCTGTTTTCCATTTCGCCGCTCAACCCCCTGCCCTGGTTCGATCTGAGCAGCCTCGGTTTCGCGGCAGCGGCTCTGATGCTGGATCGCGGCGTTCTCCGGTACGGCATTCTGGAGACGATCCCCGTGCTGCGGGACCGGGTGCTCGAAAAACTCACCGAGGGGGTGATTCTGATCAACCAAGGTGGACTGATAATCGACATCAACAGCGCCGCCCTGGCGATTCTCAATACCAACCGGGGGCAGCTTTCCAACGCGCAACTGGCAGAATATCTCGAAGACTTCGCGCTGACCGAGCTGGTGCACCACAGCAGAGAGACGCTCGAGGTTACACTGCGGGGGCGAACCTATGACGTGACCGGCTCTATCCTGGACATCACGGATCCAAATTCCGATGTGGTGCTGGTCTTCCGAGACGTGACCACGCGCCGCCAGACAGAGCAGGCGCTGCGCAACGCGCAGCTCGAGCTGGAACGTCTGGCCCACACGGACTCGTTAACGGGTTTGTACAATCGGCGCCTGTTCATGCAAAGGCTCCGGGAGGAAGCGGAACGCGTGAACCGCCACGACGGCTGCCTCTCGATATTGCTGTTCGATCTCGATCACTTCAAGCAGGTCAACGACCGATTCGGACATGATACTGGAGATCGCGTCCTGCAGTCGGTCGCCAAAGCTGCCAACGACGTCAAACGGGTTTCCGACATTACCGCAAGAATTGGCGGCGAAGAGTTCGCTCTGCTGCTGCCGGAAACAGACCGCGAAGGCGCCATGCGCCTCGCCCACCGACTTCGCGCCGCTATTGAATCAGCAAAGACGCCAGATCCGGGAGGCGACCCCGTTTCCATCACAGCCAGCATCGGCGTAGCGACGGTCAGCACCGGGTCCGAAGATCCCGCATCAGCTCTTAAACTGGCAGATGCCGCCCTCTACCGAGCCAAGAACGCGGGCCGCAACCAGGTCCGTCGAGCCAAACCGGCCTGAACTCGGGTCAGCGAGGCGCAGATTCATTCCGTCGAGCTGTCGCCATCGCTTTCGTCGACAGTTGCCAGGAGGTCTTCTGCATCCAGCATGAGCTGCTCAGCAACGTAAGCGGCAACCGTAAAGCTCCCCGGATGCCGATCGGAAGTGATCACGTACTCGTTGCCTTCAGTACTGCCGAAGAGCGCGAGCCGGTAAGTTCCCTCGGCGTCACTGACGAGAAATTCCGCAGTGGCCGGGGAACCGGTGCCGATCACCTCGCCGGCCGCTGACAATTCAGCCAGGCCGGTCACCCGCAGGCCATCGAATCGCTCAGCCAGTTGCGATGCCGCACCCTGATTCGCGACCACATCATTCAGCAGCCATCCTTCACCATCCCGCGTCAGTACCCAGCCATCCAGCCGCTCGATACCCGCAATCTCGCCCACGGCACCGAGCAGGTTGCCGTCAATCCAGTCACCCGCAGCAGTGGGCAACTGGTAGTTGGAGAAGTCGATACTGAAGACCTCATCAGACTCGTCCACGCGAGCGTGTACCCGGCGATAACCTGGCGACGTTCCCAGAAAGACTACGGTAGCCTTTCCGCTGGCATCAGACAGCGTTAGCTTGCGTTGAAAAGCGTCTTCAGTTACTTCGAAGCGGTCCCGGGTTTCCTTTGTGGTGCCAACCGGCCAGGGCGCGCGAAGATCCAGCAGAATGCCCAGCACCTCTGTGACCTTAGCCTGGTCGGCGGGCAGAACGAATTCCGCGCCATCGGCTGAGGGCACCTTAAGCTCCCATACGTCGGCTGAGCGTTGCAGCGTCACGCCCTGGCCTTCCGCGTCCAGGATATTCATGCCGTTAACGCCTGCCTCGTCGATGGCAAGGAAGCTGGACTGGTCTTCCGAGCCCAGGCCCGCGTCCACCAGCAGCAGCGCTGCGACACCGACCAGCTGAAGGGCCAGCAGAGCGCCCAGCAAACCAATGCGCCCGCTCATACCACCCCTCCTCCACGCAGCCATCCCTCATGGGCCAGCCGATCGGCTTTCACCCGCCGTCGGTGCCACAGAAACACAAAACCGATACCGATGAGGGCAACCAGGTAATTGACGCTTTCGATAACCGCCTGTTCAGCCTGCTCCAGTGGTGGAAGCGTCCGATTGAAATGCCCCCGCGAACGAATGGCGAGCAGGCTGCGGTCCTCCAGTGACCAGTCCACCACGTTAGCCATCAGCTGCACGCTGTTGCCGTAGATAGTCCCTTCGGCAGAACCAATGAGTTGCAGCATCTGATCAGATAGAAATCCGTTCGATGCGAACACAAACAGCCGGGCAGATTCCGGAGAGCGATCGATGACGCTGGATACCACGCCCAACCTGTCTTCGGTTGCATCTGCGGAAGAATCGGCAGCATCGTCCTCGAGGGTGGCAGCCGCGATATCGGGTTCTGCCTCATCGGCAAGATCTGACTCGGCCGGGCTGAGCAGCGGCGAAGGTCTATCCGTGAAATAGGAATCGAATCGACCTTCCAGAAGCACGGCCAGAGTGCGGGGTCCGACAGGGCCCTGAGGCGCAAAGCCAGACAGCCCCTGGCTGCCAACCCGAGGCATGACATCGAGGTCATCGGACACCCAGCTACCCGCAGAGCTTTCCAGTAGCGGTACAACCGACCGGTCGGCATTGCGGGCCTCGTCAACCTCGATGGGGGAAGCCCAGGTCAGGGTCACCTGCGGCAAGCCGCCGGCGACGCCGACGTCCTCGTTGAGCCCCGGCGGCCGAATGTCGGCAAAGTACGGGTAATCCAGCATGATCAGCTCCTGAAAGCTGAACCCTCCCACCTGACGGGTTACCGGTGCCGGGAACGCCGCGTTCTGCGGATCCATGACCATCTGCGGCTGCAGCCGCACACCCATATGCTCGAGCCAGGGTTCCAACCCGGACGTTCTCTGTGCAGCGACCAGAGACTGCTGGCTGAGGCTCGCAGCAAAAGGCGACGTGGCCAGAACTACCGTGCCGCCCTTCATTAAAAACTGATCCACAGCAAACAGTGCCTTCTCATCCAGCACTTCCGGGTCCACTACCATCAGCAGGTCCGCTTCCTCCGGTACGACACCTTCGGCCAGATCGGTACTCACCACATTGAAGTCGTTCTGAAGGAAGTCCCGCAGCTGCTGGAACTGATTTCCACCCGGTGGGCGCCCCATGCCCATCATCGGTGCCGGAGCTTCAGGCGCTACCAGGGCGACGGTCTTCAACAGGCCGCTGGCGAAGCGCTTGAGCCCTTCCTCAATGCCGCGCCGAGTAGCTTCCTCCGACAGCGCCTCGGGCAGGGGAATCTGCACCAAGGCGCTGCCGTCGGTAAGGGTCATGTAGAAGTAAAATTGATTGACGTCGAACAGGCTGGCTGCCATCGGCTGAAACCCATAGTTCTCCTCGATCTCCAGCGCCAAAGACCCGTCTCCGGCTTCGGGGTCGAGAAGCTCGGCGGAAAACCGATCACCGCCCTCCTCGCCGAGCGCTTCGAGCACCTGCCTGAGCACCGGGCGGTAAGCGGCCAGGGCTTCAGGCAGACGCGCGTCTTCTGACAGATAGCCGACGAACGTCACGGGCGCCTGAAGATTGTCGAAGATGCTGCTGCCACCCTGAAAACCATAGAGAACTTTTTTCAGACTGCGGGTTAGGTCGTATTCCGGGTTGCGTAGCTGCACGTCCATTTCCGATTCGCTGACGACTTTCACCTCAATGAGGTCACGGAAGCCAAGCACCTCATACTCATCGCCATAGCTGATCAGAACATCAAAGTACGAATTCACCAGGCTCGACTGATAGCGGTCAGCAACTTGGAATGGCACCGCCCGAATGCCGTATTTGGTGTTAGCCTCGTCCTCCAGCGCGGGGTTCTCAGCCGGGTCGATGATCTCTACGCGCACCCGGCCATTCCCAGCCACTTCGAACTCCGTCAACAGGTCGCGCATCTGGGGCACCAGCGGAGCCAGCAAAGGATGGGTCTTGCTGCTGAAATACCCGCGGATGAGGAGCGGCTCTTTGAGCTGGGCCAGGTACGTGCGCGTAGCGTCGGAGATGGAGTAGATACGGCCTTCGGTTACATCCATGCGCAGCGCTGTGAACTGGCCGAGCCAGACATTGGCCAGCAGCAGGTTAGCGACCAGCAGGCCGGTACCCAGCCGCCATTGACGATGGCGGGCCCCCACCCCATCGCTGGCCCAACGCTGCACCTCGAGGCTGTAGACGTTCAGCGCCAGAAACACCGCCGACAGCGATACGTAGTAGTAGAGATCTCGTATATCCAGCACGCCACGGGTGATGGATTCGAAGCGGGAGCCGCTGCCCATGGCTCGCAGACCATCAGCCAGCCGGCCTCCCACCAAGTCAGTTAGAATCGGGCTGCCGACAAGGAAAAAGACCGCACACGCAAAGGTTGCGATAATGAGGCTGACGATCTGGCTGTCCGTCCGGGCGCTGACAAAGAGACCAATGGACAGATAAGCGGCACCCAGCAACAGCGCCGCAACATAGCCGGCAAGCACCGGCCCCCAGTCCAGGTCAGCAATCAGGGAAACCGTTATCGGCAGCGGCAGTGTCAGCACCAGGGCCAGCGCGAGCAGGGCCCAGCAGGCGAGGAACTTCCCAAGAACGAACTCCCAGCCGCTAACCGGCAGCGTGGAAACGAACTCCAGCGTCCCCGTGCGCCGCTCCTCGCTCCACATGCGCATGGTCAGGGCGGCGGACAGGAAAATCAGCAGCACTGGCATCCATTCGAACATGGGTCGAACATCCGCCACGTTGCGGACAAAGAAAGCTTCACCCCAGAAGAACACAAACAGCGTAACGCCAAGGAACGCGAGCACAAACAGGTAGCCGACAGGAGAGGCAAAAAACAGGGTCAGCTCTTTACGCGCGACCCGACGGATCACATTAAGCCGCATTCTGGTCCTCCACCTGTTCGTCCCGGCCTGACAGGCCGGTGTTTTCATTGACTTCTCTGAAGACTGTTTCCAGATCCCTCTGTAAGGCTGCAATCTGGTAGACGGGCAGACCGGCGTCCAAGAGGGCAACTGCGACGCCGTGGGCCGCCTGGTCCAAGTCGCCTGCGACCTCCAGTTCCCAGCTGCCATCCCGAGTCTGTTCGAGCGAAGTCAGGTATGGGGCGCCTGAGAGGACTTCGAGCAGGTTTCCCTCGCTGGACGTTCGGACGTTCAGGCGGTTGCTGGCGCGAAGGTCCTCGAGACGCTCATCAAGCACCAGGTGACCGCCACGGAGAATGAGGGCCCTGTCACACAGAGCGCTTACCTCCTGCATGATATGGGTGGAAAGAATCACCGTCGCGCGCTCAGAAAGCCGCCGGATAAGCTGGCGCATGTGCTGGGTCTGTCCCGGGTCGAGACCGTTGGTCGGCTCGTCCAAGATGAGAAAACGGGGCTCGTGAAGAATCGCCTGAGCCACGCCTACCCGCTGTTTGTAGCCCCGCGACAGCGTGCTGATGGGTTCCAGGGCTTTCTCTTCCAGCTCCGTTGCCTCCACGGCCCGGCGCACAGCTTCGGGGGCCGCAACGCCTCGCAGCTCAGCGGTAAAGGCCAGGTAGTCGCTCACCGAGAGCTCGGGGTACAGCGGAAGGTTTTCGGGCAGGTAACCCAGCTGACTCTGTACCTGCTGCCGGTGCAACTCCACCTCGGCACCGTCCACCCGGACCGAACCCGAACTCGGCTCAAGGTACCCGGTGAGCATCTTCATGATGGTGGTCTTGCCGGCTCCGTTGTGCCCGAGAAGGCCGACTATCTCGCCATGTCCAATCGCAAAGGACACACTGTCGACCGCCAGAAATTCTCCATACCGACGGCTCAACCGATCCGCTTCGATCATGCTGGCTCTCCAAATTTTTGTGAGTCGAGAGACGATTGCGCACCATAAGGTCATCGGAGCAAATTTCAAGAGCCTGCACGTCGTTCCGCCGACACGCGCGATTCAGCCGCGCCAACGACCAAGCACAACCATTGCCGTACCCGGTTCCCCGCCCGCTCACGAACTGCTAACTTGGACTCTGAATCACTTCGTATGAGGATCGTCTGACCTTGGATATCCCAGGACCAGCGGGCGCCCTGGAGGCGTGTCTTGATGTCGCAAGCGGTCCCGTACGGGCGCACGCGGTATTGTGTCATCCCCATCCGCTCTATGGGGGCACTATGAACGATGCAGTTCTGGACTGCCTTGCGCAGACGCTTCTGGCCAGTGGCGTCAGCTGTCTGAGATTCAATTTCCGCGGCGTGGGCAACAGCGAAGGCCGCTACGACGGCAACGGCGGGGAGATTGAAGATCTGCGTGCAGCAGTCGGATGGCTGCAGTCGGAACACTCTCCAAGCCAGCTCTGGCTGGGCGGCTACTCCTTCGGTGCCAACGTCGTCTGGCAATCCCTCACCAGCCTGCCGGAGCCGGACCGGGTTTTGCTGGTAGCCCCTCCGGTTGGCTCTATGGCGTTCCCTGAGCTTCACCTCAGCTGCCCGGTCGACATCTTCATCGGCGACGCGGATGAATTCGCCAGGCAGGACGTTCTGGCCGCCTGGCAGGGCATTCGTAGCCACGTTATCGTCGGCGCCAATCATTTTTTCCTGGGTCAATGGGAAACGCTGCGTCAGCGCATCGAACAGGCCATCAGCTGAGGGTCAGACCAGGCCTCCGGGGGGCTTCAGTAAAGCCGTACCCCGGCGATCCAGTCATGTCCCCAGAAGATGGCCACATAGCCCACCAGACCGACAAGCACCGGCGCAACCAGTTCCCGGAACACCAATCGGTTGCGCCCGGAGAGGATAGCCAGAAAGGGAACATTGGAGGTGACCCGGGCATACTTTTGCCAGTCACTACCGAGAGCCGCCGCTTTCTTGCGATCGATGAGCACGCCTCCCAGCAGACCCAGCACCAAGAAGGTGGTGAAGAAAACCACCGACACCTGGTCCCCATTCGCAACCAGGTGGGCCCCCGCCCAGAGCACCACGCTCCACTGAAACGGATGCCGCGTAATGCGGGTGACACCCCGAGCCAAACCTTCCCCCCCTCCGTCTCCCTTTAGCGACCCTTCCATACCTACCGTGGTGGGGTTCGGCACCATGAAACCGCCCAGGAACAAGACCATGGCGAAGGGCATGATGACCTTTGCCGCCATATAGAGGTTCGGATCCGGGAGCCACAAATACGGGTGTCGCGGCAGCTCCCCGTACAGCCAGATGAGATAACTCAGCGTGACCAGGGCCAGCAGTGAGTAAACGACCAGATAACCACGCTCTCCCAGCGTGGCAACAAGCCGACCGCGCATGGAAGTGCTGCTGATACCCAAGTGGGTGCCAAGAAACAACACACCAGCAAAGAGCATCTGCAGCATCCTCGTCCTCTCATTCGTTATAGCGGGCTCTGATCATAGCTCACAGCCGACTTCTGAGGCACCGTTAGGACAGCCGGCACTTGTCAGTCGCTTATCGAGTCAACCAAACTGCATCTGGCCCTCGGAAGTCCGACCCAAAACAGCAGGGAGAGCAACTATGAATCGCCTGTCAGGAAAAAACGCCCTGATCACCGGAGCTGCCAGAGGCCTCGGCGCACAAATCGCGAGGCGGTTTGTCGAAGAAGGCGCCTTCGTCATCATCAACGATCTGAATCTGGCAGCCGCCCAGGCCGTGGCGGACGAGCTGGGCGGTTCCGCGCTGGCGTGCGATGTCAGCGACGCCGCTTCGGTAACCGCCATGTTCTCGCAGCTGCGCGATGTCACCGACCGGCTGGACGTGCTGGTAAACAACGCGGGCATCGGCGGTATCGACCCCGGCGACAATGTCGCCCTGGCCCGCATTGCCGGCATGGCGGCCGCCATCCAGGCAGGCGAGCCGGTGGAGGACGGCCTGGGCGGCAACATTACAGATGCGACCGACGAGTCCTGGCACAGGATGATCGGCGTGCATCTCGACGGTACCTTCTTTTGCTGCCGGGAGGCGGTAAAGCTCATGCAACCTCATCAGTCAGGGACGATCATCAACATGGGCAGCGTCATGGGCACCTTTGGCAGACCCGGGGGGCCCGCGTACAGCGCCGCCAAGGCGGGCATTCTAGGTTTCACTCGCGCCCTCGCCCACGAGTTGGCGCCACACATTCGCGTCAACGCGCTGGCCCCCGGCTGGATCCATACCGAAATGACGGATCCCCTCGAGCCGCTGCACTTCATGCTGGAGGCACAAACCCCGATGGGCCGTCTGGGGGAACCCGACGACATCGCCTGGGCCGCCGTGTATCTGGCAAGCGATGAAGCCAGGTTCATGACGGGGCAGGTGTTGTCCCCCAACGGGGGCTGGTACATGAGCCAGTAACTGGAGCCTTGCCACCTAGCGCCGCTCGGTGTTTGTCGTGGATATCTGCTCGTTGAGGGTCCAGTAGTCGTAGATGTAGCCGATCCCGAAAAGTCCAGCGGTCAGCAGATACAGAATGCCAGTGAATATCTTGCCCAGATAAAATCGATGCATGCCAAAAAGACCGAGAAAAGTGAGTAGAACCCACGCCAGGGTGTAGTTTTTCTCGCCTGCGATGTAGCGCCGATCCGCCGATGCCTCGAGCCCGGGCATCAGAAACAGATCCACAATCCAGCCGATGAAAAGCAGCCCCAGGGTGAAAAAGTAAATCGTCCCACTGACAGGGCGACCGAAATAGAAACGGTGCGCGCCGAGGAATCCGAAGATCCAGAGCAGATAGCCCACGCCCAGGCTGTGAGTCTCGCGCTGATTCATGCTCTGGTTCTCCGCCTTGTGGATCGACCGTCAACCTGCCCGTAGACTAACCGCTCATCGCACCTGCGCCTACAGGAGGGTTCGTGACGTTTCCCCAGCCCGAGTTTGTCGACACCAACGGGATAACACTGGAAGTATTCGGCGCGGGCGGCGGGCGGCCGCTGATGCTGTGCCACGGCTGGCCGGAACTCGCCTACTCCTGGCGCCATCAGATACCGGCTCTGGTGGATGCCGGATACCGCGTCATCATCCCCAACCAGCGCGGCTACGGCCGCTCGAGCCGGCCGGAAACGGTGGCGGACTACGGCATCCATCACCTCTGCGGGGACCTGGTGGGGCTGCTGGATCACTACGGTTTGGAAGATGCCGTTTTCGTCGGTCACGACTGGGGAGCCATCGTGGTCTGGAACATGGCCATGCTGCATCCACAGCGGGTCAGCGGCGTGATCAATCTGAGCGTGCCGTTTCTCGAGCGCGGCGATTCGGACTGGGTGAGTTTCTGGGAAACCCAACTGGGCGCCGATTTCTACATCGTGCATTTCAATCGGCAGCCCGGCGTAGCAGACGCCATCTTCGCCGCAAACACTGAAAACTTTCTGCGCAACCTGTACCGCACCCGTCAGTGGCAGAGCGACCCGGTGGACCTGGGGCCCGGAATGCGCCTGCTCAAGCTGGCCACCGCTCCGGCTATGCCCGGCGAGTTGCTGATGAGCGAAGCGGATCTCCGCGTATTCGTCGACAGTTTCGAGCGTTCCGGGTTCACCGGCGGGATCAACTGGTACCGGAACTTTACCCGCAACTGGGAGACCACCCGGGACCTGCCGCAGAAAGTAAATCAGCCGGTCCTGATGATTCACGGCGAGCACGACATCGTGCGCCCCAATCCGCGACTTCGCACCTATGCGCCCGACTCAGAAGTACACACCCTGCCCTGCGGCCACTGGATCCAGCAGGAAATGCCGGAACAAACAAACCGGCTGATCCTCGACTGGCTGGCCCGACACTGAGGTTCTCCTAAAGGATATCCACCAGCGCGCCGACCAGGGCGCCGAGCACCAGCACGCCGTTCGCCAGGAAGGTCAGCATCATGCCGGGACCCCGCTTGCCAGGGTCGCTGACGTAGCTCCGGAAGTACAGGGCGCGTCCGATCAGAAACGCCACGCCCGCTGCCACCGCAAAAATGGGGCCGACATAGTAGCCGGACGCATAGAGCGCCGGTACGAATACGATCAGCTGCTCGAGAGTGTTGTAGTGCGCCCGAAAGAACCTTTCAAAATTCTCATCTCCGGTAACGGCGGGTGCCTGAAGACCGCTGCGGCCGCGAGCCTGCCCTACCAGAAGTCCGAAATACAGATACTCGATCAGCGCCAGCATAGCGATGACGGTAACGTAGGCCATGGGTTTCTCCTTTGAATTCTCAGGATGGTGCGTCGAAGCGTTCCGGCGTCATGAAGGAGCCGGTGGCCTCTGCCACAAGTTCCTCGCTGTCAATGCGCACGACTCTGCCTTCCATCTGCGAGAGTCGCCCCTTGCGCCGCACGCAGCGGCCTTCGAGGCGGACCGGCGTGCCGATCGGCAGATGCGAGCGATAGCGTATATCAGCGCGGGCGGTGAAGCACTTGATGCCCTGCAACCACAGCCAGTTGGCCATGACGTCGTCAAGCAGGCTGAAAATGATGCCGCCGTGAGTGAGGCTGTCGTAGCCCATGTGTTGTTCTGCGGGCGTGAACTCACCCAGGCAGACGCCATCCTCCACGCGAAAACGAACCTGGAGCCCGCTGCCATTTCCAGGCCCGCACACGAAGCACAAATTCGCCCGGTCATCCTGGCTCACAGCTGCGCGCCTTTTTTTCATCACCGACACCGATAAAAGATCCGAGAAAACCCTATGATATATAAGTTGTGTACCGCTTGAACTTTATTCGACAGCGGCTTGCCGAGTACGAGCCGGAAAGCTATACGCCAGGCCCCCATACCCGTCAGGCGGCCGTGGCCGTAATCCTGCGCACGCAGCCTGCCGGGGAAGAGATACTGTTCATCAAGCGCGCGGAGAAGAAGGGAGACCCCTGGTCAGGCCACATGGCCTTCCCCGGCGGCCATCTCGACCCCGTAGACGACGATCTTCAAGCTGCCGCCATGCGGGAAACTCTGGAAGAAATCGGTCTGAATCTGGATCAGGCCGCTTACCTGGGCGCCATTGACCAGCACCGCGCCATGCCCCGTGGCCGCACCCTGGACATGATCATCGCGCCACACGTCTTCGAGCTCGGCGGCGATCCCCAATTCACCACTAACTACGAAGTGGACGAGGTCGTCTGGGCCCCCCTGGCGCCGCTGGTCCGCGGCGATTTTCACGATACCGAGACCAAACCCCTGGCCGGCCAGCCGACCGTTTTTAACGGCTACCGTCTCGAACGCGGACACTTCGTCTGGGGCCTCACCTACCGAATGCTCAACGCTTTCTTCAGCACGCTCAACCCCGAGTGGCAGCCGCCGCCTGAGCTCTAACGGCCTCCGCAAGCCTGCTGACAAGCGCAAGCGGTTGTTGTCTGTAAGCGGTCTGCTCGGGAGAAGGAATACGCCGCCGATGTGGCGACGCCGAGGGAGGGGAATTGACCCGGCCGAGCG
>JAHEEG010000056.1 GCA_024640825.1 Gammaproteobacteria bacterium | reverse complement strand
ACCAGAGCCCGGCCATACCTTCCAGATACTGCTTGCCCTGATTGTCCCAGAGATAGGCGCCGGCGGCGTGATCGTGAACCCGGGGGCCTACCTGATGGTGCAGCTTCAGGTTGGTGGTCGGGTGCAACAAATGCTGTAGATCCCTGGCCTCGACAGATTCAGGGGGGAACTCGTTGTGTAGTGGGTCGGCCATGGCTGCTCCTCGGCGAGGTCGGGGCGATTGTCCTGTTGGACCTCTCTGGCACGCTATCCAAAGCAAGTAACCGCGGCAACAGGCAAGCACTGCAAAAAAAAGCGCCGTTGCATCTGCATCGACGCTACCCCGGCAAGGGCCCACGGTCAAAATACCGTGGGTTAGAGGCGACAGATCACGCGGCGTGAAGAACCGGCGCCAGGTCGAAACCAAGGGCCTCCGCAACACGGGGATGGCGAATCTCACCCAGGTGCACATTCAAGCCAGCGGCAAAGTGTTCGTCTGCGCCCAGCGCGCGCTGCCAGCCAAGATTGGCCAGCGCGGCGACATAGGGCAAGGTCACGTTGTTCAATGCCAGCGTTGAGGTTCGGGCTACCGCCCCCGGCATGTTGGTAACGCAATAGTGAACCACACCACTTTCAATGAACGTCGGATCGGTGTGGCTTGTAGGCCGGCTGGTTTCGAAACAGCCGCCCTGGTCGATGGAGATATCCACCATGGCCGCCCCATCTACCATCTGCTGAACCATGTCGCGGGTGACCAGCTTGGGCGCGGCGGCTCCGGGAATGAGCACCGCCCCGATTACCAGGTCGGCCGCGAGCACGTAATCATTGAGGGTTCCACGATTCGAAATGACCGTCCTGGCGCGCCCTTGGAAGCGATCGGCAAGCCAGTTGAGCCGGCTCACCGAGCGATCGAGAATCGTGACGTCCGCCTGCAGGCCAAGGGCCATCGCAGCTGCGTTGGTGCCAGCAACGCCGCCACCCAGAATCACCACTTTTCCAGGCGCGACCCCAGGCACGCCGCCCAGCAGAACGCCGCGCCCGCCGCTGACTTTCTGCAGCGCCCAAGCGCCTACCTGAACCGACATACGCCCTGCAACTTCGCTCATCGGACTCAACAGGGGCAGCCCGCCGTCACGGGCGGTCACCGTTTCGTAGGCGATGGCAGTTACGCCCGAATTCATGAGAGCTTCCGCCTGGGGTCGATCGGCAGCCAGGTGGAGATAGGTGAAAAGAACCTGCCCCTCGCGAAGGCGAGCGCACTCCGCCAGTTGAGGTTCCTTAACCTTTACCACGAGGTCTGCGGCGAAAACTTCATCGACGCCGACGATCCGCGCGCCGGCGGCTTCGTAGTGCGCGTCGAGGAAGCCGATGCCGGCACCGGCGCCTGTTTCGACCAGCAGGGAATGCCCCCCCGCCGTGAGTTCCGACACCGAAGCCGGTGTCAGGCCAACCCGATATTCGTGAACCTTGATCTCTTTTGGAACGCCGATCCGCATGGGCCGATCCTCCGCGCTTAACGTTTTTTGACTGTTGGCATCGTACCGAGAACGCCGAGGCGGAAATTTGCAATATCAATGGATAATTTTCAGTTAAGCGCAATTATTTGCCTATAATCTCCGATATGAAGAATAAATCTATCAATATAGACAGAATCGACCGCGCAATCCTTCATGAGCTCCAGCTGGACGCCAAGCTCACCAACCAGGCGTTGGCGGACCGCATCAGCCTGTCCGAATCAGCCTGTCTGCGCCGGGTAAGGCGCCTGGAGACCTCCCGCATGCTGCGCGGCTACGTGGGGCTGGTGGACCAACCGATGGCGGGATATCCGGACAACGTCTTCGTGCAGATCACGCTGGTGAGCCAGCAGCAGGATGACCTAGCACTGTTCGAGGCGGCGATAGCGAAGATCCCGGAAGTGATGGAGTGCTATCTGATGTCAGGCGCGGCCGATTACATCCTGCGGGTCATAGTCGAAGACGCCCGGGACTATGAACGCATCCACAGCCAGCATCTGACTCGCCTGCCCGGGGTGGATCGGGTCAACTCCAACTTCGCGCTGCGCACGGTGATCAAGAAAACGGAAATACCCATACGCGAATGATTCAGATCAGCTCGGCCGCTTTCAAGCCGAACTCGGCCATTACCTTGTCGGCGTAATCGATACGTCCAGTGAGCAACCGCGGATCGCCGTGCACCAGACGCAGACAGGCTTCGGCCATGTGTTCAACCGGCGTCACGTGGTGGCGGTTCCTATCATTGATCAAATTGTGATGCACGGCGCCCGGCGTCGCCACAAGCCCCGGAGAGATGACGTTAACCCCGATGTTGTCTTGGAAGACTTCCTGGGCAAGGCCCGTGGTGAATCGCTCCAGCGCAGCCTTGCACATGCCGTAGACGGTTGCCCCACGGCCAGGCTCGGCATTGTCCGGGTGCAGTGCCGCATGGGAAGAAATGTTGAGTATCCAGCCTTGGCCCCGGGCCTGCATACCCGGCAGCACCAGCTGGGCAAGCTCGAATGGCGCCCAGACCTGAATTTCCAGCATCAGGCGAAAGCGCTTCTCGGGGAACTCGGTGACCGGATAGTAAAAAGTCACCGCGGCGTTGTTGACCAGGATGTCTACCGGTCCAAAAGCGGCCTGGGCCTGCTCGACGAGCGAGCGACGGTCGCTGGCCTCGGTCAGATCGGCTCTCACCGCCAGCGCCTGGCCGCCCGCATCCCTTATGCGCTGAGCCGTTGCGGTAATCGTGCCGGGCAGGACGTGGTCATCCTCTTCAACGCTACGGGCCGAGACCACGACGCTGGCGCCTTCCATGGCGTAACGACGGGCAAGCGCCTCCCCGATGCCGCGGCTCGCGCCGGTGATCAAAGCCACCTTGCCAGCGAGCGCCCCATTGACATTTATCCGCGGCACAATCCCCTCCTTTTCGCTGAATTTACCCGCCGGCTGAAACACCCGCCCGAACCGCTACTCCCTGGAAAACATGGCCGCCGGGAGGGCGGAAAACACCACCCATACGACACCGACAGGTTACACTATCACCATGATACGCCACCGCGTTCTCATTGCTTTCATGTTGGCATCAGTGGCATCCGGGCACGGTGCTGCCGGCGCCGAGGAGCGCGACCCCACAGCCGACTGCCTGGAAAACGCAGCAACCGGCTCCGTCGATCCTTATGCCTGCGATCTGGCCCTGGAAATTGCCCGCAGCAGGGCTGACACCAGGGCAACCGCTGCCGCTCACACCAACCGAGGGTTGATTCTGGAACGCGGGGGACGACTCAATCTGGCGCTCCAGGATCAGGACGCCGCGGTGAAACTGCTGCCTGACAACCCGACCTTGCTGCTCAACCGCGCCGGCCTACTGTTGCGGATGGAACGTACCGTTGAAGCGCTGAACGACTACGACAGAGCGGCCATGTTGAGCCCGGATGACCCTGAGATTTTGTTCAGCCGCACCTTCGCTTACCGGGCCCTGGGAGACCTGGTGTCGGCACAGGCCGACAGCCAGCGGGCAAGAAATCTGCTGCTAAAAAGGCTCAGCCCGTAGCCGCAGTTTCTTCGTAGATCCGCAGATGGCGGCTGCCAAGTCCCGTAAGAATTTCATACGGGATGGTCTGCGCCCAGGCCGCCACTTCGCCCAAGGAAATGTGCTCGCCGAGGAATTCGACCCAGTCTCCCGGCACTACCGAAACGCCGCTGACGTCTACCGTCGTCAGATCCATGGATACCCGCCCCACGATCGGACACCTTCGGCCACCGCAGAAGGCTTCGCCAAGGTCGGAGAGCAAACGAGGCAAACCGTCCGCATAGCCCAGCCCTACCACGGCTACAGCCATCTCGCGGGATGCAATGTGTGACGCCCCATAACCGATGGACTCACCAGGCAGCACCCCTCGCAACTGCAGAACCTGACCCTCCATCGTTACCACCGGCCGCACCGGGCTGGCACTGCGGGCGAAAGGATTTCCGCCGTAGAGGCCGATACCGGGACGGCCCAGCCCGCGGTCACCCTCTGCATCGCTCAGCACGCCAGCCGAGTTGCCAACGCTGAAACGCAGCCCCGGAAAACGCGTGCGGAAACGCGCACCCGCGTCCGCAAAACGCTGCCGCTGAATGGCATTCATGGGATGGTCCGGTTCATCCGCGCAGGCCAGGTGGGTCATGAGAAGCTCAACCGCGATCTCATCAAACACCTCGACGTCCATATCCCAGGGAAATCCCAATCGGTTCATGCCGGTGTCTAGATGGACGGCAACAGCGCCGCCGCCACCCAGACGTTTCCAGGTCTCGAGCTGGCCCGCGTGGTTGAGAACCGGCATGAGCCCCGCATCCGCGAGGATGGCGGCGGTTTCATCCCATGCGCCCTCGAATACGTAGATTCTTGCCTGTGGGAGCAGGGCGCGCAGCTGCAGGCCCTCTCCGCAGGACGCGACGAAAAAATCGCGACAGCCTTCCCGCCAGAGAGTCCTGGAGACAGGCTCCAGCCCCAGGCCATAGGCATCAGCTTTCACCGCGGCCCCGCTGATTCCGCCGGCGCAGGCTGACTGGAAAAGCCGGTAATTGGCGCTGAGCGCGGCGAGATCGATGCGCAACCGACGAGTCACGGTATCCAGCCGCTCTCAGCGCAAACTGTTTATGTAAGCCACCACGTCGACGATGGCTTGGTCATCGGCCAGTGTGGCCGCCATGGGTTTCATCTGCATGCCAAATAGATCATCCGGATCATAACCGCGAAGACCCTGCCGGTAGTTTTTGATCTGCCGAACCAGGTACCAGTCGCTCTGGCCCGCGAGACGGGGACCTCCGAGTTGCTCGATGCCCTCACCCTGGGGGCCGTGACACGCAACGCATATCGAATAGGCTGACTCGCCAGCGGCAACATCTCCCTGAATCGTTGGCTCGGCTGGCACGTTCGGAAGGCTCTGGAGATGGGCAAGGACCTCGTCCACCTGGGCCGGCTGCGCAAGTGTCATGGCCATGGAGCGCATTTGCATGCCGTAAATGTCGCCCGGCGCAGCGCCCCGCCGACCCTCCCGGTAAGCATCGAGCTGTCGGCGCAGATACCAGCTGGCCTGTCCGGCTATACGCGGGGCATTGAGCGCCACGTTGCCCTCCCCCTGGAGACCGTGACAGGAAGCGCAAATACCATAGGCCGACTGCTCTGAAGCGTCCACCAAGGGCGATGCACACGCAATGATCAGCACCCACAGACAGACTGACATGGAACCTAGGCGCCGCCAGACACGCAAAAGCGAGTTGGACATCAAAGCTCCCGACACAGGCAACACTTTCACAGAAGGACAATCAAGTGGCGCCCGGCACGGACAAGGCGCACCGCGTCTGATTTCAGCCGCGCTGCTGGCGACCCGCCGCTAACTAGCGCCGCGACGCCAGAAGTCCAGCAGCAGCCGGCGAGAGCGTTCCTCCCTCCGATTGCGCCGCCGCCGGTCGGCGTCTAAGCCCTCGCGTCTGGCTCTGAACTCAAACAGCCCCTTGACCCTGCGCCGCCTGTCCTGTGCGCGTCGGTCATCACCAGAGCGACGACCTTCAGGGTGCGTGAGTAGTATTGCATCGTTTCCGCATTCAAAACTCATGGCTACGTTGATCTCTCCCTGAACACAACGTGCCCGAACTATAACGGCAAGTCCAAGAGAAGACCACGGCCCAATTTCGAGTCATTTCGGGTAGATCAACCCCTTCCGTGAACGCCTGGAACATTGGGGAAAACGCAATGCTTTCAATCTGTTGCGGCTGGATCGCAAGGGTTTTTCGCATCAATGGCTGACCATGCGCGCCGCCTGATCTATCCAGCCATCCCGGAGTATTCGCCCTTTGTGCGCGTAGAGGGCGTGGGTTTCATCCGACAGCGTCAACTCATCCAACTCGGCGATCTGTTCGAGACGGTAGATCCCAACTTCATTGAGCTGCTGCGCCAGCTTGGGCCCAATTCCGTGTATCCGCGTCAGATCATCGCCAGCGCGCTGCATGCCGATGTGGGTCAGCTCTTCCTCCAGGTCCCTTACCCGGTCCAGAAGCAACGCGTTCTGCGACCGGGCGTCATTGAGCTGCTGGTTCAGCACCAGCAGCATCTTGCCGTTAGGGTCGGCGACATCTTGCTTCTCTGTCACCTGCCGCTCCCAGCGTTCCCGATTGAGCTCTTCCGCCTGTTCTCTAAGCAGTTGCTCGAGCCGACGAACGTTATCCTCCAACGGGGACGTCTCGTTCGGCTTGGCTGCAGTTTCGGCATCACGGCTGAGTTGGGCCGACACGCTGGCCTCATGGGCCTCAGCAAGCTCCTTTTCCAGTTCCTCCATCAGTGCCTTCTGTCGCTCCAGGCGATCATCGAGCTGAGTAATGTGTTGGGCGTTCTCCCTCGCCTGCCGTTCTGCCCGATGCCGCGCGTCATCCAGCGCCTGCTTATCGCGTTCCAACTGTCGCTGCTGCTCGTTGTGCCGACTCTGAATTGCCTCCAGCTCAACGACCAGCGCCGAGCGCTCCTCGAGCTGTCGCTCGAGGCGCTCATAGCGGCCTTCCATAGACGCGAGCTGAGCTGAGAGCTGACGCCGTTCCTCCTCACGCTGTTCGTTGACCTGGCTCGCAGCGGCAACGCAGCTTTCCAGCCGGGCGATCTCGGCGCGCTGCTCCGCGACAGCAGATTCCGACTCTTTTGCCCGCGCTTCCGCCTGCTCGGCCCGCGCCAGAGCGGCAGCGGCAGCAGCCGCGCTTTCGGCAAACTCCTCGTCGCGGCTATGGGCGTTGTGGGCACCGCCGATGGCGGCAGCCATGACGATCCGGCAAGCCTCCTCCGACTCCCAAAGCTCGCGAGCGAGCCTATCGGAAGCCACCATCAGCCCTTCTTTGTCGATCTGCAGCTCCTCCCCGGCTCGCCGTAGCGATGCTATCTCGCAGCGCAGTTGTTCCGTTTCAGCCCGAAGCGCTTCGATCTCGCGCCGGGCCTCTTCAAATTCAAGCCGCAGTTGCTCGGTTTTACGGAGCCGCACTTCTGCTTCACCCCGGAGGCCATCCGTCTCACTCTGCAACGTTTCGGCTCTCGCCACGGCGGCGGCTTGGCGATCACCACTCTCACGCAGTTCCTGGCGCATCTCTGCAAGGCTGTCGGCCAGTGATTCAATCTGCTGATTGGCCATCTCGGTCGTCTCGAAGAGCTTTTCGTTGCGGCCAACAAGAGATTCCCGTTCCCCAAGCGCATCCGCAAGGCTCTGCTCGCTGCGCCGCAGCGCGGTCTCCCGCTCGGCGAGTTGCTGGCGCATGTTCGTGAGCGTCTGATTCAGCGTCTCAACCTGGTCCTGCCGGCTCTCTGCCGCCTCGGCCTGCACATCCAGGGATTGTGTTACCGACTGCCACTTGTCTTTCCAAAGGCGCAGATCCTCTTTCAGATCGGTTACCTCCAGGTTGCGTGCGTGCAACTCGCCCTGGGCAGTTTTGTATCGTCCATCCAGCGTTTCGACCTTAGCTTCCAACTCCGATATCAGTTCATCCCGGGCGCGAACGCCTGCGTCACTGCGGCCGGAACCCGATGCACCAACACGTTTCAGGTCGTCCAGTTCGGCCCTGAGGCTTTCGACCTCTTCCGTGCGCTGCCGCAGAGCCGACGCGAGCTTGGGGACCCGACCCCGCCATTTCTCGAGTTCTTCGTGCAGAGAAGCGTAGCTGGCAGTCCCAAGCTGACCGGCCGGCGTGGGCGGCACGCCACTGGTATCGGTATCGTGAGTCTGTTCCTGCATTTCTGCGTCCCTATTTGCGCACTGCGGGCGGACCACGGCCGGGCGGGCCGGATTTCGCGGGCTCTCTGATAAAGCTAGCGAAAAATCCGCCGCGAGGATGTGAACGGTTTCAGAAATCTCCCAAAGGTGTGATGCCCATCACCGAACAGCATGGGCTCTAGAAAATGACCGGGAGCAGACAAAATCAGCTGAACCCCTTTGAAAGCGGGCAGTCAAACCCCATAACGAAAAATGCATCAAAGTTGTCACTGAGGAGAACATGCGCATACTGCTGTTTCTGGCTACCAACCTGGCTGTCATCGTCCTTGCCAGCATGACCTTCCGGCTTCTGGGCTTCGAAGGTCTGCTGCAGAACAACGGTGTCGATCTGAATCTCACCGCCCTGCTGGTCTTCTGCGCGCTGCTCGGCTTCGGCGGCTCCTTGATATCGCTGCTGCTGTCGAAGCGCATCGCAAAGTGGTCTACCCGCGCATCGGTAATCGAGCAGCCCCGCAACGAGACTGAACGCTGGCTGGTGGAAACCGTAGGCCGGCTGGCGAAAAAGGCCGAGATCGGCATGCCTGAGGTTGCCATCTTTCCTTCCACCGAGCCCAACGCCTTCGCCACCGGCGCCAACCGTAACAGCGCCCTGGTGGCGGTCAGCGTGGGTCTGCTGCAGAACATGCAGGCGGATGAGGTAGAAGCCGTACTGGGCCACGAGATAGGCCACGTCGCCAACGGCGACATGGTTACCCTGACCCTGATTCAGGGCGTGGTGAACACGTTCGTGCTCTTCCTGGCCAGAATCGCCGGCTTCTTCGTGGACAGGGTCCTCATGAAAAACGAGCAGGGATTCGGCATCGGCTACTGGATCACCACGATCGTGGCCGAGATCGTGCTGGGGCTCCTGGCCAGCGCCATCGTCATGTGGTTCTCGCGCCATCGGGAATTCCGCGCCGACGCCGCCGGCGCGAGCCTGGCTGGAAGGCACAAGATGATCAGCGCCCTGGAGAGCCTCAAACGTGCTCAGGGCCTGCCCAGCACCCTGCCGGATACACTGGTAGCCTTCGGTATTTCCAGCGGCATGCGCCAGGGCCTGCGGGCCATGTTCTCCTCGCATCCGCCACTGGAGACGCGGATTGCAGCCCTCAAAGCCATGGTCTGAACCGGTTCACAGGCGGGCCGACGAAACAGTCAGCAGCGGTTAACATAGGGCGCTTTGCAGCCCAGCGGTAACCGCTCATGACTTTGAAACGTCCTGCCTGGCCGGATGGCCAGCTCGTGACCGTGGAGCACCGCTCGAGGATTCTCGCCGACAATCCGCTGGGAGACCCTGCCGAGCGCCGTTTCCCCGTCTGGCTGCCACCTCAATACTCGAAAACCAGCACCCGACGCTTTCCCGTGCTGTTCGACCTGGTTGGCTATACCGGCTCCGGTTGGTCCCACACTAACTGGAAGAACTTCGAGGACAACCTGCCGGAGCGGTTGTCACGACTGCTGCATCAGCGCCAGATAGGGGCCTGCATCGTGGTCTTTCCGGACTGTTTTACAGCGCTGGGCGGCAATCAATACATCAATTCCAGCGCCATCGGTCGCTACGCCGACTACCTGACCCGGGAGCTCATCCCCTTTATCGACCGCGAGTTCCGGACCCTGGCCGATCGCGATCACCGAGGCTGCTTCGGCAAATCCTCGGGTGGATACGGCGCCATGGTGCACGGAATGCGCTATGCCAGGTACTGGGGCGCGGTGGCCAACCACTCCGGCGACGCCTACTTCGATTTCATCTATCGCTCGGACTGGCCGAACACCCTGAACGAGCTGGCCAGATACCGTCGGCGCAGCCGGAAGGATGGGGTTTATGACGTCACCCGGGAAACCGCCGGCCTGAAGGACGGCTTAGACGACGGACGCGTCAAGCGTTTTCTCGAGAGTTTCTGGCAGCGGGACCAGCCGAGCGGCCGCGAGATCATGGCGCTGATGAATCTGTGCATGGCTGCAAGCTATGACCCCGACCCCCGGGTGCCCAACGGCTTTCGCCTGCCTTTCAACCTGGAAACCGGAGAGCTGATCGAGGCACGCTGGCGCGCGTGGCTGAAAAACGATCCAATCCACATGGTGAGACGCTATGCCGGACAGCTGAAAACTCTGCGCGGCCTTTATATCGACTGCGGCTGGCGAGACCAGTACCACATCCACTACGGCTGCCGCATTCTGTCGAGGCAACTCAAGCGTGCGGGCGTGACCCATCGCTACGAGGAGTTCGACGGGACCCACTCGGGCATCGATCGCCGCATGGAAAAAAGCCTGCCTTTTCTGACTCGCGCGTTGCGCTGATCCACGGGTTCACAGCAGACAGCGGCGCAGGGTCTCCATGAGCGGCGTCAGCCTGATTCCCAACGCTTGCACAGCGGGACTGCAATCGATCTGGTCATCGTGGTTCAGAACCCCCAGCATGGCACGGGTGACCGGTGGGTTGCGGCTGAGCCGCTCCAGCAGTGATGCCGCCAACAGACCGACGACCAGCGGCAGAGAGACGATGCGCGTGCGTCGCCCCAGCAACGCGGCTGCGCGTTGGGTCAGCTCCCGCCGAGGCAGACTGTCGAGCCCCGCCAGATCCAGGGTAAGGGTCTGGGGCAGCGGCATCTCGAGACCAGCCTGTATGCTGCGAACCACGTCACCGGCATAGATGGGCTGCTCGAGGCTGGCGCCTCGCAACAGAAAGTTGATGCGGCGATTCGCCCGCTGGCGCAGAGCACGAGACGCATAGTCTCCTTCGCCCAGAACCATAGGCACCCGCAGAACCAGCACGGGCACTCGCCCGTGGCAGAGGATACCTTCCGCTCTACCGCGCGACGCGAGACAGCGGTTGGCCGCGTCCGCGGCAGCCCCGAGAATATTGAGATATATCACCCGCTGAACACCGGCACGCTCAGCGGCTTCCACCAGCACCCGACAGCCTTCTTCATGAGCATCGCGGTAGCTGCTCGTAGCCGTTTCCTTGATGATCCCCACCAGATGCACCAGCGCCGTACAACCTTCCAGCGCCGTGGCCATGGCTGACAAGTCCAGATAGTCGACAGGCTGAATTTCCGGCGCAACCGAAAGATCCAGCGCTTTGATCTGCCCGGCGGCGCGCTCCGAACGGACCAGCGCGCGAACGGGTTCCTGGCCATCAAGGGCTTTCAGCAATCGCCTGCCAAGATGACCGTTAGCACCGGTAACAGCCAGCATCTGCATACACCTCTGGTTTCAAACCCGGATAGGCTATGATCTCATCGCTGGCCATTGACACACCACCCACCCTTTAAGCTTAACGGCCCTGAACACACCGACAGAGCACCATGTGGACGACCTGGGCCAATCTTCTGACGCTGATTCGCTTGCTGGCTGCCGTACCCTGCGCGCTTGCTGTAAGACAGGAGCAATGGTATTTCGCAGCGACGCTGTTGACCCTGGCTATCGTCACAGATCTGCTGGACGGCCCCGTCGCCCGACGCTTCAAGCATGAGACCCCGCTTGGCGGCCTGCTTGACCACGCAACCGACGCGGTCTTCATCACCCTGGTGCTGAGCGCACTCGCGGCAAACGCTTTCATCACCTCGCTGCTACCGATACTTGTGATCGCAGCGTTCCTACAGTACACGCTGGACTCCGCAGCCTTGCGTGGACGTCGACTGAGAAGCAGTTGGCTTGGCCGTAGCAACGGAATCGCCTACTTCGTGGTCGGCGGCATTCCCATCTACGCGACCGCTCTGGGCCTGGGTGGCCTGGTGCAGCCACTGACCGCCGTGTTCGCCTGGGTGCTCGTGCTGACCACCCTGGTATCGATGACGGAACGCCTGTGGGTCTGGCTGAGCACGCGATAGCGACACAACCGGAGGGCAGGCCGTTATCGCTCAATCTGCAGTCAGCCACTTCCATTATGAGAAAACATGCTTTCTGTTCCCGCACTAAGAGGCATAGGATAAAACCTCGTGGCGGATCCTTCAGCCTCATTCAGTCGATGAAAGCTGCTATACAGCAACACTTGAAGAGCCAAGCTTGAACGGATCCGTCGCGAACTTTTCGCTACCTTTCTCGATTGCAACCTGCTCGATTGCAACCTGGTTGCTTCAGCGCCCGGCGAGATATCGCGCAACTAAAGCACTTCGAAACTGACGCCAGCATTTTCCGCCAGGCGCGGCAGCAAGGCTCCGCCCATGGCCGAAGCCGGGGTGAGAACGCCACCTGTCGACGTGAGGGGATCCTGTGCCAGACACACGGCGCTTTCGGCCAGCATCTTCGACGTTGAGCCATAACCGGGGTCACGATCGCCGCGCACCCTGGCCCGAATGTTGAGCGTTGCGTCCAACGGATGCTTGCCCAGCATCTCGATGACGTAGTAACCGGATTCCCGCGCCTGCTCCGACGGTCCCTCACCAGGCTTGGGCAGCATCCTGGTAAGCAGCTGACGCAGCGGGCCGACGGACGCGGCTGCTGTGAAGGCGGTGGATCCTGCGCTCATGGCAGCTGCGAGCGGGAAGCCCAGCATGCCGAAAGGCATGAGGGTGCCTTCGTCGTAACGGAAGTCCTCGCCGTAGGGATAGCCCATTAGGGCGTTGCTGCGGCGAACCACCTTGGTATTGATGGCGGCCATGACGAAAGGCGTGACCCAAGCGTCAAAGTCGGCCTCGTATTCCGGCAGCCGCCGCTCGGGCCCATCCAGACCCCGCCGCTCGCCCTGTGGATTGAGGCCGTAGGGATCGTTCAACACCTTGGTCAGCGAAGGGTCCCGCTCCACCTCATCGAGCATGTTGAGCATGCTGGCAATGGTGCCGCCGCTGAACCCGCCTTTGAACTCTTTCGCCCGATACTTCACCGCGGAACAGGTGACGCCGTGACGCGCTCGCATTTCCTGCTGGACGAAATAGACGCCGATGTCAGAAGGAATGCTGTCGAAGCCGCAGGTGTGGACAATTCTCGCACCGGATTCGCGTGCCGCGTCATGGTAGTCGTCGATCATCTTGCGCATCCACTGCACTTCACCCGTGAGATCACAGTAGTGGGTGCCATGGTGCACACAGGCAGCCACCAGCTTCGACCCATATAGGGCGTAGGGGCCCACTGTGCTGCAGATCACTCGAGCCCTGGCCGCCATGACGTCCAGCAGGGCACGATCGTCACTATCCGCCAGGACCAGCGGAATCTGTGCGCCGCCCGGGCCAAGATCGGCCAGTAGCGCCTTCAACTTTTCTTCGCTTCGCCCTGCCAGCGCCCAGCGCAGGTTGCTTCTCGACTGCTCTCCAGGCGGACCGTACTGACGCAACAGGTACTCGGCCACCAGTCGGCCTGTGAAGCCGGTGGCCCCCCAGACGATGACGTCAAACTCTCGATTTTCCAATTTCAACTCCAGAAGCAACTCGGAGGGCAGCGATGATACGCGAACATTCTGTCCCAGGTTCACTACCAGGGGTAAACTGCCTGTCCGCCACGATACCAACGAAACGTTTACGGGAGAGATTGCGAATGCGAATTTCGATGCTGCTGAGCTATGCAGGAGGCTTCAAGGAAGCGGTGAAGGAAGTGCAACTGCTGGAGAAGGCAGGTCTGGACATGGTCTGGGTACCCGAGGCTTACTCCTTCGACGCGCCCAGCGCCATGGGATACCTGGCGGCGAACACCGAGCGGGTGACCATCGCTTCGGGCATCCTGCCGATTTACTCGCGTACGCCTTCCCTGCTGGCCATGACCGCTGCCGGTATCGACTACCTGTCCGACGGCCGCTGCATGCTTGGCCTAGGGGCGTCAGGACCCCAGGTAATCGAAGGTTTTCACGGCGTGCCCTATACCGCACCGGTGGCTCGGATCCGCGAGATCATCGAAATCTGCCGCCTGGTGTGGCGCCGCGAGCCGGTCAGGCACGACGGGCGGCACTACCAGATTCCTCTGCCGCAGAATCAGGGCACCGGGCTCGGCAAGCCGTTGAAGCTCATCAATCATCCTGTTAGAGACGACATCCCCATCGCCATCGCCGCCCTGGGTGCCAAGAGCGTGGCCATGACCGCAGAGCTGGCTGACGCGTGGTTGCCCGCCTTTTATACCGCGGAGGCGGCGCAGTCGGTCTGGGGAGACGCTCTGGAAGCCGGCAACAAGCTGCGCGACCCTGCGCGAAAACCCCTGGAAGTTTTCGCCGGTGGCGCGGTAGCCTTCGGCGACGGGCTGGAGGATCTGCGCAATCTCGCCAGACCGCAGATAGCCCTGTACGTGGGGGGCATGGGCGCGAGAAGCAAAAACTTCTACAACGACATCTTTTCCAGATCGGGTTACGAAGCCGAAGCAAAAACCATTCAGCAGCTGTATCTGACCGGCGACAAAAAGGCAGCGGAGGCGGCGATACCCGACAGCTACCTCGCCAGAAACGCCCTTATCGGCCCGGAAGGCTTTGTTCGCGAGCGTCTACAGGCGCTGCAGGAATCCGGCGTCAACGCGTTGAACGTGGGGCTGCTTGGGAAGACCACCGAAGAGCGCGTGGTCAACTGCGAGAAGCTGCGCAACCTCGTCGACAGCCTCTGAAGTTTCTGGACAGCCATCTGGAAAGAACCTTTGCCCTTCCACCGGGTCGAAATGGCACGATGATCTTTTCCGCTGCGCAGAACTGGACCACAGTTGCCAGGGTGCTCCTTGCCATCGCGCTGATGGTCGGGCACTTGACCGGCGTCGCATCCCTCGATGCGGCGGCGGAAAGCCAGAAGCCAACCATCCTGGGCAGCTGGCTGATTGACGACGCGCTCACGGCCGCCGTGCAGCCCGTAGAAGGACACAAGAAGAGCAGCTTCGACGGCATAGGCATGCCCAGCGTATCGGTAAACGGCATGCCGCTACCGGGAGCCGGCGGTGGCGCCCAGGCTTCCAGTGGCAGCGCGCCGGACCCAAAGGTGCTGCGATGCTCTGCGATGACCATAGAGCCGGTCGGCAAAGAAATTCAGCTCACCTACGTCGGCACTGGCAGCGAGACCCTGACCCCCGGCACCGTCCAGGGTGTAAAAACCCGTTGGCGGGACAGATCGCTCACTTCAAACTACGAAACAACGAGCCGCAAGGTGAGCAAGCGCTTCGAGCTGCAGAAGGACGACACCCTGCTGGTAACGGTGAAGCTGAACCCGCGCAGCGGACCAAGCGTCATTCACAAGCGGGTCTTCCGACGCGGCGACCCGGGCCTGGTCAGCTCACCGTAACCACGGCAGCACCCTGAATCCGTCCAGCCCGAAGATCATTCAGGGCGTCGACTGTGCGTTCCAGAGGGTAAGCGGTAACCTCTGTTCGAACCGGAACCCGAGGCGCCAGTGCCAACAGCTGCATCCCGTCCTCCCGGGTCAGATTTGCCACCGAGCAGATGGTCCGCTCACCCCAGAGGTCAGCGTATGGGAACGAGGGAATATCGGACATATGAATGCCCGCGCAGACAACGATGCCCCCTTTGCGGATCTGCTTCAGAGCGGCGGGCACCAGAGCGCCCACGGGTGCAAAGATGATGGCAGCGTCCAGAATGTCCGGTGGGTCTTCGGATACACCGCCGGCCCAGCAGGCGCCAAGACCTGAAGCAAACGCCTGGCTCTCTGAATCGCCATCTTTGGTGAATGCGTAAACCCGCCGACCCTGCCAGCCGGCAATCTGCGTCAGGATATGCGCCGCGTTGCCAAACCCGTAAAAGCCCAGGCGCTCGCCGTCGCCCGCCATGGTCAGCGCCCGATAACCGATGAGCCCGGCGCACAGCAGCGGGGCCACCTGAATGTCCGGATAACCTTCGGGTAGAGGAAAGCAGAAGCGCTCATCAGCGGCCACATACTCGGCATACCCGCCAGATCTCTGATAACCGGTGAATTCAGCCCGATCACACAGATTCTCGCGACCGCTGGCACAAAAAGCACAGCTTCCGCAGGTATAGCCCAGCCATGGAATACCCACCCGCTGGCCCACGGCCATGGGGCTGCCCGCAGGTGCCGCCTCTACCGTGCCAACAATCTGATGACCGGGCACCACGGGATAACGGCCGTCGCTTATGTCACCATCCACAACGTGAAGGTCGGTACGGCACACGCCACAGGCGCTTACCCGGACCAGGATCTCTCCCGGTCCGGGCTCGGGACGCGGCAGTTCCACCAGAGCAAACCGGCCGCCGGGAGCGTCGAGCTGCATAGCGCGCACTGAATCGTCCTCCGCTGTGCCTGGTTTACCTGCCCGAGCTGGGCGTCCAGCCACACAAAGCAGTTTACTTCTGTGGTAATTTTGATGCTAATGATGACCGCGCAGCCGGGTTAATGATGACCGCGCAGCCGGATAGTGCGGCTGCATCAATAGAAGTGCAGCTCGTCAGATATAAAGTGCAGCTCCGAGAGTAAAAACGAATAAAGATGAACAAAGCCCTGCTTTCCAGCCTGCTCTTGCTTGGCCTTGCCGCCTGCTCCGAACCGTTCATCGTCTTTTCCGGTGGCCACCTGTCAGGCGAGGAAGCGCTCGCCCCCGCCGACTGGTCCGAGCTGGAGAGCGTAGAAACGGTGCAGCTCGAAACCCGCCCGGCCGACCCCTATTCGGTAAACATCTGGGCAACCGGCATTGGCCGGGATCTATACGTCGGTACGGGCCCAGACGGCACACGTTGGAGCGGGTACATGACCGAAGACCCGAAAGTCCGATTCAGGGTGCATGAAAAGGTTTACAGGCTGCTTGCAAGGCCGGTTACGGACCCTGAAGAGCGACAGCGGGTCGCCCGGGCCTACGTCGACAAGTACGATCTCGACACGGACGAAAACTGGGTCATGGACGCGTTGATTTTCCGCCTCGACCGCCCCTGAATTTTCGGCTGACCCACCAGCCGGATGTCCAGCCAGAAATTCAGCCCCACCACCGCCATGTCGGTGGTGATTGCCAACATGATTGGTACCGGCGTTTTCACCAGCCTTGGTTTCCAGCTGCTGGAGATACAATCCGGCTTCGCGCTCATGATGCTGTGGGTCGTTGGGGGGCTCACCGCCCTGTGCGGTGCCCTGTGCTACGCGGAGCTCGGGGCAGCGCTGCCTCGCTCCGGCGGCGAGTACAATTTTCTAACCGAGATATACCACCCCGCCGCGGGCTACATTTCCGGCTGGGTTTCCGCCACCATCGGCTTCGCCGCGCCAACGGCACTGGCAGCGATAACTTTCGGCACCTATCTGTCCTCGGTGATTCCCGAGCTATCCGCAAGCTGGCTGGCGTGCTCGCTGGTTGTGGCCCTGACCCTGGCTCACACCAGCAACCGGCGCAGCAGCGGCGGCGTGCAGCAGGTTTTCACGGTGCTGAAAGTACTGCTGATTCTGGGCTTCTGCGCGCTCAGCTGGTTGCTTGTCAGCGAGCCTCAGGACGTAAATTTTCTGCCCCGGGCCACTGACGGTGCCGTGCTCACCAGCGGCGCCTTCGCGGTCGCCCTTATCTATGTCAACTACGCCTACACGGGCTGGAATGCGGCCACCTACCTGACCAGCGAGATCGACAATCCACAACAATCTCTGTCGCGGGTGCTGATCCTTGGCACCAGCGTCGTCATAGTGCTTTACGTGCTGCTGAACTTCACGTTCCTGCATGTAGCACCGATGTCCGCCATGGCCGGCAAAATCGAGATCGGCTACGTTTCCGCCCAACACGTCTTCGGCGCTTCGGGGGCCGCCATCATGGGCGTCGTCCTGGCGCTGCTGCTGATCTCCACGGTCAGCGCGATGGTGCTGGCCGGGCCGCGCGTTCTGCAGGTCATCGGGCAGGACTTTACCGCTTTCCGTGTGCTGGCCCGAACCAACAGCAATGGCCTGCCGGTGATTGCCATCCTGTCTCAGTCGTTGCTTTCCCTGATGTTCATTCTCACCGCATCATTCGAAAGCATTCTGGTGTTCGCAGGTTTTACCCTGGGGTTGAACACGTTTTTCAGCGTGCTGGGCGTATTCATCCTGCGCTGGAGACAGCCCGAGCTGCTTCGGCCTTATCGAACCGCCCTGTACCCTTTGCCGCCGCTGATCTTTCTCGCATTCACCGGCTGGACGCTGACATACATTCTGCTGGAGCGTCCCGAAGAGGGCTTGATGGGGCTCGGCATCGTTGCTTCCGGGGGCATCTTCTACCTGCTGACGGTTCGTTTTGGGGGCGCACGACAGGCGCCCCGGCAGGGGGGGTCAGACTGAAATCGCGCTGCTAGCAATGCCAGCGACGAACACGTTCATCAGCTCACCAACGGTATCGAAAGTCTTTTTGAGATAGGCCGTGGCACGAATTTCTTCCCGTCCCACCAGCCACATCTCCAGTTCCTGGATCGGTGCATCATGGAGAACCCGACGCAGCCCAGGCTGCTCACCGGCGGTGTGCACCGGCAATCCGGCAATACCCCAGCCCGCAGCGGCGGCTTTGATCTGGCCGATGAAGGAATCACTGCGAAACACGAACTGCCGCCTGGCGATGGGATACCCGAGGCGCTCTGCCTGTCGGGCGAACCTGGGGACGGTGACGCCGTCGATGAACCAGTGCTGGCTCATATCGTGCAGCGCCGGTTCGCCTCGTTCCGCCAGGTAGGCGTCGCTGGCATAGAGACCGAAAGGCAGCCCGCTGATTCGCCGGCACACCAGATCCTGCTGTGCCGGACGCACATGACGGATGGCGATGTCCGCGTCCCGCTGCAGAAGATTGAGCTGATGATTAGCGATGATGAGATCAATATTGATCAGACCGTCGTCGCAAGCACAGCGTAGCGGCGCCAGCAGCTGGGGGAACACATCGGCCAGAAACTCCGAGGCCGTTATTGTTACCCGCCCGGAAGTGCGGGCGCCTACCTGCAGGCTGGCCTCCTCAAAGGCCTGGGCAGATTCCAGCATGCTGCGCGCGGAGGCAGCAAGCTGGTCTCCCGTTTCGTTGAGCAGCAGACCCGTCGGACGACGGTCGAACAGACTCCGACCCAGCGTGGTTTCCAGCTGCTGTATGTGCCGCGCGGCGGTCGGATGGGCAAGCCCCAGCTTTCGAGCGCCAGCCGCCAGACTGCCTGAATCGGCGACCGCGACGAATGTCCTCACCAGATTCCAGTCCAGATTGCCTGGCGCTGACGCTACCATCGATCACGCGCTCTCTCTGAGGTCCCGCACAACGGGGTGCTACAAAACTTTTGAGATCCCGCTTCTACGTTACGGTAGTTCTCAACCGCAGGGCCTCATTGTTACCTTAAGTAACGTTAAGCGCAACTTTGAGGATCGAGACATGTTCAAACCGACCATCCTGGCGTACGGGCTCGTTCTATTATCACCCGTTGCGATTGCGGGCGTGATGCCTCTTTCGGAGACCCGGGGCTATGACAACTGCCTGTCAGCCGCCGAAAACCAGACCCGCAATCTGGTCGTTGAGAAGACCTACTTCATCAACGAACAGAGCAAAACCCGAACCTACTATCTGAACGGTCTTTCTGTTCGCGAAGGGGCATGGGCACCTGTTCGCATTGCCTGCGAAACCACCAACAGCGGCAATCGCCTGCTGACTCTGAATGTTGAAACCGGCCACTTTGCGGGCAAGCTGGCTTCCGCAGAAGCGCTCGCTCAGAACTAATCGGCAGGCCCCCAGGCGAAAAGCCCGGGCTCAACCCGCCTTACCCAACTCTGCCAGCAGTCGAAAGAATTCGGCAAACTCCTGCCGGCCCATATTCCGCGCCGTTGAGATCTGGCCTCGCCTCGTTGCAAAGAGTATCTCGCCGTCCGGGGTGGCCACCACGACGGCGGGTATGCCTTCAGCGATGGGGTTGCCCCAGTCATCCACGACACCGGGATTCTTATCCCAGTTGCCGACATCAATCTTAGTTACCACAAAGCGGTCGCCGATAATGGTCGCCAGCTCCGGCTCCTCCATGGCACGGCTGAACGCCCGACAGTCAGGACACCAGTTGGCGCCAAAGTTCAGCAGCACCAGCCGGCCCGTTGCCCGCGCCTCGGCGACCGCCGCCTCAACATCCGCGGCAGCGTCTGCCGCTTCATCGTAGGGGTCGTTGGCGACGTTCGCCTCCTTAGAACACCCGAACTGGCAGAACGAAAGCAGCAAGGCTACCAGGAGAATTCCGATTCGATCGTTCATCGGCAGGTCGCCGCCATGGCCGCGCCGCTCACAGCGGCACCTTGGCAGCAGATCCTGGCCTGTCGGCAACCAGCCGCGGAACGAGATAACCGGGAAGTCGAGCACGCAGGCTCTCATACAGAGCGCGCGCACGATCATCGTCAACCTGAAAATGCGCAGCCCCGGCAACCGGATCCAACTGATGCAGGTAGTAGGGCAGCACGCCAACATCGAACAGGCGCTCGCTCAACTTTGCCAGCACCTGAGGATCATCGTTCACACCAGCCAGAAGAACAGACTGATTCAGCATGACGATCCCTTCGCGCCGCAGAGGTGCCAGGGCTTCGCCGAGCCGCAGCGTAACCTCTCGTGGATGGTTGACGTGCACGACCAGACTGACGACCAGCCGGGAGCGACTGAGCATTTCTATCAGATCACGGGTCATTCGAGCGGGCAGCACAATGGGCAGACGGGAATGTATCCGCAATCGCCGCAGGTGCGGCAATCCCTCCAGCCCGTTGATCAGCGCGCGCAGATTCTCATCAGAGAGGCTGAGGGGGTCTCCGCCGCTGAGAATGACTTCGACAATGTCCGGCCGCCCGGACAGCACCTCGAGCGGCGCCTTCCAGCGATGTCTGATCGCCGCATCCGTGCCGTAAGGATAGTGTCTGCGAAAGCAGTAGCGGCAGTGCACGGCGCAGGCACCCGTAGTGACGAGCAGCGCCCTTCCTGCATATTTCTGCAGCAGACCGCCCCCGATGCTGACGCCAAGGTCCCCCACCGGATCAGCAACGTAGCCTGGTACGCTTACCAGCTCTTCGGCCACCGGCAGTATCTGGCGGAGCAGAGGATCGGCCGGATCTCCATGACGCATGAGGTCGGCAAAGTATCGGGGTACGCGCAGCGGGAACGCCGCAGCCGCCTGGTGAGTCTGGTCTCGAACGTCATCAGCCAAACCCAGGTACACGAGCAGCTCACCGGGGTCTCGGAAGCCCTTGGCCAATTCCCGCTGCCAGGTTTCCGCAATCAGAACGAGCGGCTCTCCGTTCACCCTGAGCAATCCCGTCGAGCGGATGCTGCCAACCTGGAAACAGACTCGGAACCACTTCTCATGGGAGGGAAATTCATATCCCGCGCATCATACCGGATCCGGCTATAGCAGACTCTTGCCCCCCTTTCCCTTCAACCTT
>JAHEEG010000006.1 GCA_024640825.1 Gammaproteobacteria bacterium | reverse complement strand
GCGAGATTCAGAAGTCGCAGCAGGTTCGTAACCGCCACTCGGGATTTGCCAACAGCATCGGCTACCTGCTGCTGGGTGAGCTGAAACTCGTCCTTCAGCCGCTGCAAGGCAAAGGCCTCCTCCAGCGGGTTGAGATCCTCCCGCTGAATATTCTCAATGAGCGCCATCGCCGAGGCCTGCTCATCAGAAACGTCCTTGATCATCGCGGGGATAGCGGTAAGGCCTGCCAGCTGAGCCGCCCGCCAACGGCGCTCTCCAGCAATCAGCTCGTAACCACCCTGGGGCCGACGGCGAACAACCACAGGCTGCATGACGCCCTGCGCACGGATAGACGCGGCAAGTTCTTCCAGACTCTGCTGGTCGAATTCCCGGCGCGGCTGATATCGGCCTCGGACCACTTGGTCAACGGGCAGCTCATTGAGATCGGCAG
Source organism: Gammaproteobacteria bacterium (assembly GCA_024640825.1). Lineage (GTDB taxonomy): Bacteria > Pseudomonadota > Gammaproteobacteria > Pseudomonadales > Azotimanducaceae > UBA7803. Next base: position 62,356 of record JAHEEG010000006.1, on the reverse strand, counting down.
GAGATTCGTGGCTGGCATCGGAATCCCCCGCCAGCAGCGCATCTAGACCTCGACCCAGTCGCCTCTTACTCACGATACGCAGTCACTCAGCTCGCCGTGGCGCCGTGCTTGCGCCGTATTTCCCCCGCCAGCGCCATATAGGCCACGGCACCTCGCGAATGCCGGTCGTAAAGAACGGCCGGCAGGCCGTGACTGGGCGCTTCTGCGAGTCGCACGTTGCGGGGTATCACGGTCCGGAACACCTTATCTCCGAAATACTGGATGAGCTGTCTGGAAACATCCCGCGTCAGGCTGTTGCGCGGATCATACATGGTTCGTAAGAGGCCCTCTATGGCGAGGTCCGGGTTGCCGCGCTCACGCACGCCTTCGATCGTCTCGAGAAGCGCGGTTAGCCCCTCCAGCGCGTAGTATTCGCACTGCATGGGTATGAGTACCCCATCGGCCGCTATGAGGGCGTTGAGGGTGAGAATGTTCAGGGAAGGCGGACAGTCGATTATCACATAATCGAACTGGTCAAGGTCCGGGCTCAGTCGATCTTTGAGACGCTGTTCCCGCCGGTCCTGACGCAACAGCTCAAGCTCCGCTGCTGTCAGATCGGCATTGCCGGGAAGTACTTCATATCCGGCCTGGCAGCGGTGAACCACGCCAGACAGAGCCACGCCGTCTACCAGCCAGTCATAGATACTGGCTTCCAGATCGTTCTTATTGACACCGGACCCCATGGTTGCGTTTCCCTGGGGGTCCAGATCGATGAGCAACACCTTGCTCCCCGACAGCGACAGAGATGCGCTCAAATTCACGCTGGTGGTTGTTTTGCCAACCCCGCCTTTCTGGTTCGCCACCGCGATGATTCTGCTCAACGCTTCACCCTCGTTCGGCCGTATCCGATTCGGCAGCCCTCATCAAAACATCCAGACGATGGGCTCCACCGAGCCCCGGAATCCGGAGGTGTTCCCGAGTCAGATACCTGCTTCCCTCCGGGGCTCTCAAGGCCGACGTCGCCCGGGCGTGCAAGGCGGGTTTACGCTGATTCGAAAACTCCTTGAGCGCGGTGCCTTCTCCGCCTCCGGTACTGGCCATGATCAACAGCCGGCCGCCGCCACGCAACCTGGGGGACGCCAGCTGCCAGTTGGTCTCCGAGTCCGCCACTGCTCTGGAGACGATGCAGTCAAACAGCTTACTGGCGGAAAGCTCCCGGACATCGCCGCAGATGGGTTCGACGTTTTCGAGGCCAAGGGCTCGCTTAACCTGTGAGACAAAGCGGATTTTTCTCTGTGTCCTGTCCAGCAGCGTGAAGTGCTGATCACGGCGGCATATCGCCAGAGGCACGCCGGGCAATCCGCCGCCAGTCCCCAGATCCAGGATGCTCGGGCCTCGCACCCAGGGCGCGATGCTCAAGCTATCCAGCAGATGCCTCGTCGTCACACGCGACTCATCTTTACGCGAAATGATATTGAAGGCTCGGTTCCAGCGCAGCAGAAGCGTGGCAAACTGGGTCAGCTGAAGCAGCTGCTGATCGTCCAGATCCAAGCCGAGAACCGCCGCTTTCGTCTGCAGCTCGCGCAGCGCAACCGGATCAACCACCTCAGCCACGAGCCAGGGCGTCTTGACTGCGGTCCGTTCGGCGCGCTTTTCTTGCATGCACCAGAAGCAACGACAATGCCGCGGGTGTCATCCCGGGTATCCGCGCGGCCCTGGCGAGCGTAGCGGGTTTGACCTGCTGAAGCTTCTGGCGCAATTCTAGAGAGAGACCTTCAATCTCTGCGAAGCCCATATCTTGCGGCAGCTCGATGCTTTCGTGACGTCTGACTCGAGCAATCTCTTCATCTTGCCGTTTGATGTAGCCCTCGTATTTGGCTTCCACCTCTACCTGGTTCATCACCACTGGATCTTCCAGACTGAGATCCAGAACATCCGCCAGACTTTCGAGGCTCACCCCGGGCCTTCTCAAAAACCCGATCAGAGAAACGTCCCTGGTAATGCTTTCGCCTGTTGCCGAGGCAAGCGCCTGGGCCAGAGGACTGTCCACGACCACCGCCGTCGCTGCCAGACGTTTGCCGAGTTCCTCGACCCGTACTCGCTTCGACTGAAAATGCTGCCAGCGCCGGTCTCCCACCACCCCGAGATCGCGACCGATTTCGGTCAAGCGTTGATCCGCATTGTCCTCGCGCAGGCGCAGCCGATATTCGGCCCTGCTCGTAAACATCCGATAGGGCTCATTGGTGCCGAGGTTGATCAGATCGTCCACCAGCACGCCGCAGTAAGCTTCGTCGCGGCGCGGCCACCAGGGTTCCCGCCCGGCTACTTGAAGGGCCGCATTGATCCCTGCGAGCAGCCCCTGGGCGGCCGCTTCTTCGTAACCGGTGGTGCCGTTTATCTGCCCGGCAAAGAACAATCCCCGGAGCGCTGTGGTCTCCAACGTGTACTGAAGATCACGAGGATCGAAATAGTCGTACTCGATCGCATAGCCGGGGCGCGTGATGCTGGCTTTCTCCATGCCCTGGATACTACGAACCAGCTTCAGCTGAATATCAAACGGCAGGCTGGTAGAAATGCCGTTGGGATAGATTTCATGCGTATCCAGACCCTCCGGCTCAATGAAAATCTGGTGCTTCAACCGATCGGCAAAGCGAACTACTTTGTCTTCGATGCTCGGGCAGTATCTCGGGCCAACGCCTTCTATGGCGCCCGAAAACAGCGGTGAGCGGTCAAGACCCGCACGGATGATTTCATGCGTACGCTCGTTGGTGAAGGTGATATGGCACGGGCGCTGGCGCGGGTGCTGATCCACTGTGCCCAGGAAAGACAAACAGGGTAAAGGGTCATCACCCGCTTGAACGCCCATGACCGAAAAATCGAGGCTGCGGCCATCGATCCTCGGCGGGGTACCGGTCTTCAACCGACCCACCCGGAACGGCAAGCCGCGCAACCTGGCAGCCAGCGCGTTGGAAGGCGCATCTCCAGCTCGGCCACCCGGATGATTGTCAGTTCCTATATGTATCAAGCCACCAAGAAAGGTGCCTGTTGTCAGCACCACGGCGCCCGCCTTGAACTTCACCCCCATCTGGGTGACGACGCCCGTGACCCTGTCATTCTCCACGATCAGGTCCACAACGGCCTGCTGAAACAGCTGAAGATTCTCCTGGGCTTCCAACTGTGCTCGAACGGCCTGCCTGTACAGAACCCGATCTGCCTGAGCTCGGGTAGCACGGACCGCCGGCCCCTTACTGGCATTGAGCACACGGAACTGAATGCCTGCAAGATCAGCAGCCCGAGCCATGATGCCGTCCAGGGCATCGATCTCCCGGACGAGATGGCTTTTGCCGATACCGCCGATCGCCGGATTGCACGACATCTGACCAATGGTCTCCAGGCTCTGGGTCAGCAAGAGCGTGCTGGCCCCCATCCGCGCGGCAGCCGCGGCTGCTTCGCAACCCGCGTGGCCACCACCGATCACGATGACATCAAAGCTGTCAGGAAAATCCATACAAAGGCCGCTCAACCGGGCTGATTTTGGGGGAGCGAAGTATAAGTGTTCAGGCGGCGATTGGAAGCGAGGCCCAGGCCGCAGCATGCCCGTTCTCGAGCATGCCGAGAACTATTTGCCGATGCAGAAATTGGAGAAGATCTCTCCGAGAAGTTCGTCTGGGGTCACCTCACCGACAATGCTGCCCAGAGCCTGATGAGCGGCTCGCAATTCTTCCGCGATCAGCTCCCCGGGAGCCCTGTCCGCGACCAGCCCCCGCGCCCGATCGACTGCAGCGAGCCCCCGACCGAGCGCATCGAGATGTCGTTTCCGGGCAGTAAACGTCGTCCCTTCCAGCGTAAATCCGACCCGGGACTTTATGAGAGTTTTCAGCGCGTCCACGCCCGCCCCTTGCAGCGCTGAAAGCCTGATCTCCGCTATTTCGACAATCCGGGACGCGCTTTCTCCCTGGTCATGTTGCGCCAGTCCGTGCGGCAGGACCCTGCCGGGAGGCCGTCCCGATAGGTCGGCTTTGTTGAGAACCCTCAGAATACGCCTGGGGACCAATCCCACGGGTGGTCGCTGAAGTTCAGCCAGCAGCGGGCAGCTATCGGCGTCACCGGCTGTCCTGTCGTCCATCACTACCAAAACAAGATCGGCGCGGGAGGCTTGCTCCCGGGCCCTTTTAACCCCCTCCAGCTCCACACGGTCGTGTGTTTCCCGCAGCCCTGCGGTATCCACGACCTGAACTGGCAGGCCATCGATAATGAGATCCGCATGGATCAGATCTCGAGTGGTGCCAGGCACTTCCGTAACGATCGCTCTCTCGACGCCGCTGAGCGCGTTGAGAAGACTCGACTTGCCTACGTTGGGCTCCCCAACCAGAGCGATAGTGATTCCGTCCCGAAGCAGAACTCCCTGCTCCGAATCTTCGATCAGGCGCGAGAATCCCGCACGGATGGCCCCAAGATGCTCATCGACCTGGTGATCGGAAACAAAATCCACCTCCTCTTCGGGAAAGTCCATTGCCGCTTCAACCAAGACTCGCAGACTCAGCACCTGCTGATCCAGAGCGTTAACCGCGCCAGAAAATGCGCCCTGCAGAGAGCGCAGCGCGCCGCGGGCTGCGGCTTCCGACGCGCTGGAAATGAGGTCCGAAACCGCCTCCGCCTGGGCAAGATCCAGCTTGCCGCAAAGAAATGCACGCTCGGTAAATTCTCCGGGACGAGCCAGCCGCGCGCCTCGACCCGTTACCGCATCGAGAACGAGTTGCATGACCACAGGGCCTCCGTGACCCTGGAGCTCAACAACATCTTCGCCGGTAAATGAACCAGGCCCCGGATAGTAGATGGCTATTCCGGCATCTACCGTCTCGCGTCGGAAATCCAGAAAACTGGTGTATGTGGCCCGCCGGGCTTGTAACTTACGGCCGCTTACCGCTTCACCGATCAGGCGCGCTTGCGGGCCGGAGATTCGCACCACGCCAATGCCCCCAACTCCCGGGGCCGTGGCAACGGCGGCAATGGTATCCGCATCAAGGCCGGGAGATTCAGGTTTTGGCAGTATAATTCAAGTCCGCCTGACGCATTATCCACCACTGCTGAGCAATGGACAGAACGTTGTTGACCAGCCAGTAGAGTACCAGGCCTGAAGGGAAAAACAGAAAAAGCACGGTAAACATGACCGGCATCAGGCGCATCATCCGAACCTGCATCGGGTCGCCCACAGCCGGGCTCAGAAGTTGTTGGATAAACATGCTCGCCCCCATCAGGAGCGGCAGCACGAAGTAAGGATCCATGGCCGCAAGGTCGTCTATCCACAACATAAATGGCGCCTGTCTGAGCTCGACGCTCTCAAACAGTACCCAGTAAAGGGCCAGAAAGATGGGCATCGGCAGAAGCATCGGCAGACAGCCGCCAAGCGGGTTGACGCCTTCCTTCTTATAGAGGGCCATCATCTCCTGAGACAGTTTCTGCCGATCGTCCGAATACCGCTCCTGGAGACGCTTCATCTGAGGACCAACCCGACGCATATTAGCCATGGATCGGTAACTCGCGGCGGAAAGCGGATAAAGGACAAGCTTGACCAGCAATGTGAGCAGGATAATAGACAACCCCCAGTTTCCTACGAAACTGTGAAACCAATCGAGGATGTAAAACAGGGGTACCGCCAACCACCATAGAAATCCGTAGTCGACGGTCAGGTTTAGGTTGGGCGCGATCTTCTCCAACTGTCTCTGATCTTTCGGCCCGGCGTAAAAGCGCGTCTGCCATCGACCGGTATCACCGGCAGCCAGTTTGCTTGCAGGACTGGTGTACCCGACAATATAGGTGCCGTCAGATCTGCGCTGGCCGTAAAAACCGTTGATGTCTTCCGGGTTGGCAATCCACGCGCTCAGAAAATAGTGCTGAAGAAAGGCTATCCACCCACCTTCCACGTTGGCTCGATAGGCGCCCTCGTCAAGATCCTCAAAATCCAGCTTTTCATAACGGCTTTCGCTGGTGGTTAGCGCGGCACCAAGGTATGGCTGAGGACCAAGCGTGAAGCTGCTTTCGCCGAACGGGTCTTTATCGTCTCGCTTGATCTGAGCAAACAACCCGACATCCACTGGTCCCCCGGTATTGTTCACGAGCCGATAGCGCAAATCGACCAGATAAGCGTCTGAACTGAAAACGAACGTTTTGGTAATCTGAAACCCGCCCTGTTCGGCCACGAGTTCTAGTTCCAACGTACCTTCGCCGGTAAGCACCAGGTCGTTCGATTGCGCCCGGTAGAGGGGGCGCTGGCCACCGGAGTCCAGACCCTCAGCGCCAATGAGACCGCTCTGCGCGACATACGTATGACCGCGCCCGTTGTCCAACAACAGATAGGGAACATCGGGACGATCTTTGGTCAGGGGAAACTTCGGAAGCTGTATCCTGACAATGTCGCCGCCCAGCAGGTCTATCCATGCCTGCAGCGTGGGGGTGGTAACCTTAACGAGCCTGCCTCCGGATTCCAACGTTCCGCTGACCAACCCGTCATCGGAGGCCACTTCGCTGGGCAGCAGGGCAGACGCATCAGATGGCCCATCTGACCGGGACATCAGAGACACGTCAGGAACATCTGAATCTGCGGTTCCCGGCGTCGGTGCAGGCGCTGCCGCGCTCCCCGGCATAGAATCAGGAACGCCAATACCCTCCTGATCCAGTCTCCCCAAAGGGCTGCGTTCCGCCCCGCTGTCTGTCGAGATTTCTGGGGCCGCTCCGTAGTCAGCGTCAACCTTTTGTTGAACGAAGTCTTCGTTCCAGGCCAGGATCATGAGATACGCGGTTGCAGCAAGCCCGATCAGCAGAAGAATCCGCTGCACTTCGGTAGGTAGCATTAGGCTCAGGACTCCTCTCGTCGGGGAACCGGGTCGAACCCGCCGGGATGAAAGGGGTGACAACGGCTTATTCGACGGATCGCCAGCCAGCTACCGCACAGTAGGCCTCGGGCCTCAAGCGCTTCGATCGCATAGTGCGAACAAGTCGGGTGAAAACGGCATTGGTTACCGATGAGCGGGCTGAGCGTCCATTGATAGGCTCTTATGCAAAGGATGGCCAATCGCCTTGGCAGCAAGAACATATTCAACCGGAGTCCTCCTGCAGGCAATCCAGCAGCGCATCAAACGCATCCATCAAGGCCCTGTTGCTGACGTCGTTCGAGATCACCTGCACTACCAGATCCACAGAAGGAAGCTGTGCCCTTCGTTTGCGAAAAGTCTCACGAAGTACCCGTCTGGCCCGATTACGATCATGGGCGTCAGGAAACACTCGCTTACCAACTACCAACCCGAGCCGGGCGGTCTCAATTCTATTCGCAACGGCGCTCATTCGTAATGCCCCGTGCCGACGCCTCAAAGATGCAGCTTTGAAAACGTAGTCGAACTCTCGGGCGTCGTTTAGGCGGAAGCGTTTTGGGAAGCGTAAGTCTTGCGACGTCAACGACCAGAAATTCAGGCTGACAGGCGCTTTCTGCCTTTTGCCCGCCTTGCATTGATTACCTTACGTCCACCCTTTGTTGCCATTCGGGCGCGGAAGCCATGAGTGCGTTTACGCTTGAGGTTGCTGGGCTGGAAAGTTCTTTTCATAACACCCTCTTACTATGCCCGACGGCTGTGCCGGAATCGTCTGCCGAAAGGGAGCGGGATTGTATGGAGGCAGTATAAGGGAGTCAATTAATAATGCTTTGAATGGTATTAGAAGATGGTTGTTACTTGTTAAGGGGGAGTGAGCCTGTTGATATGTGGGTTATGGCGAGTCACACGGCGACCTTCGGGCAATGATGAATGTGTGGACAACCCTTGAACCAGGCATGCATCTCCTGTGGGTCGTTGCCGCTTCCCGATGTCGTCCCTGGCTCACGATCATTTATCCACAGCTTCTTCATGGCTTTGCTCACAGAGCTTCGTAATTGCCACCAATAGCCGGTGTCTGGAGAATCCCCTTAAGTTTTTGAATTTTCAGTTTATCCGAAAAAACATTGGCCTTTTCGCGCTAAGCACATAGCCAAGCGTTTAGAGAACTGGCTAGAATTCCGGCAAATTCGAATAATTATTATGTGACTTCCCATTTCAGGGAAGCTGTCTTTTGGGGGCTTTTAAGTGGGACGTACTGTTTGGCAGAGATGCCTTGACCGGCTTCAGGACGAGCTGTCGTCGCAGCAGTTCAATACGTGGATCCGACCGCTGCAGGCGCAGCAGCAGGACGGACGGCTGCGAATCATGGCGCCAAATCGCTATGTTAAAAACCAGGTGAAGTTGACGTATCTGGCGCGCATCAACGAACTTCTCGACCAGGTGGGTGATGTCAATTCGCCGTTGGATGTGGCGCTGGATATCGGCACGTTCGACGATAACGAACCAGTGCCGCTGAGGGCGGACGGCACCGGCAGGCCTTCTCGGTTATCGACCGTTGGCAACCCGGGGACAGAAAGCGGCTTTCCGGCACCTGAACTCAACGAGGATTTCACGTTCGACACCTTCGTTGAAGGTAAGTCCAACGAGATGGCCAAAGCAGCTGCGTTTCAGGTGGCTACCAACGCGGGTAAATCCTACAACCCACTGCTGCTCTACGGGGGCGTAGGTCTGGGTAAAACGCACCTGATGCACGCCGTTGGCAATTACATTCAGTCCCAGCATCCAGAAGCAAAGGTTGTGTATCTGCACTCCCAGAGATTCGTTCAGGATATGGTTAAGGCTCTCCAGCAGGGCACCATGGACGAGTTTATGCAGTACTACCGATCCGTAGACACCCTGCTCATTGATGACATTCAGTTTTTCGCCAATAAGTTGAGATCTCAGGAAGAATTTTTTCACGTGTTCAACGCACTGTTGGAGCGTGATCGGCAAATGGTGCTTACCTGTGATCGCTATCCCAGAGAGATAGATGGGCTTGAAGAGCGCCTTAAGTCGCGATTCGTATATGGTCTGACCCAGGAGGTCGAGCCGCCGGAACTCGAAACTCGAGTCGCTATTCTCATGAAGAAGGCGGAGGCCGAACAGGTCGATCTCGATCCCAAGGTGGCTTTCTTTATCGGTGAGCGGATCCGTTCCAATGTCCGCGAGCTGGAAGGCGCGCTACGACGGGTGATCGCCAATGCACGCTTCACCGGTAGCCGGATAACCATCGAGCAGGTAAAACGGGCATTAAGAGATCTGCTGGTCATTCAGGACCGGCAGATAAGCATGGAGAATATCCAGCGGCTGGTCGCCGAGTACTACAACATCAAAATTTCGGATATTCTTTCGAAGCGCCGCAACCGAACCATTGCTCGACCACGACAGATGGCCATGTATCTGTCAAAACAATTGACAAACCATTCTTTGCCGGAAATAGGTGACGCGTTTGGTGGGCGGGATCACACGACGGTGCTGCATGCCTGCAAGCGGATAGCAGAACTCAAAGAAAGCAACGCCGACGTCGGCGAAGACTACAAGAACCTGAATCGTCTGCTGTCTCGATGACCGATGCGGTCGTTGAACGTTGGTCTTTTGGTGTGTTCTGTAAGTAGGCTTTGATAGCGATACCCGTTTAGAATCGGCGGGGTATTTAGACACCAGAACGACCGGCGGCGTCTTCAGCGGCCGAATGGTATCGAGTGGATAAAGGTAATCGATGAAATTCACCACTAACCGAGAGGCGCTGCTGCGCCCCCTTCAGCTGGTGACAGGCGTGGTGGAACGCCGTCAGACCTTGCCGGTGCTCGCCAACCTGCTGGTAGTGGCGAAAGATGGAGCGCTTTCTCTGACAGGCACTGATTTGGAGGTGGAACTCATAGCGGTTGCCAGCGGGGTCACCATCGAACAGCCGGGGGAAGCGACCATTCCTGCCAGGAAACTCGCGGATATCTGGCGTTCTCTGCCGGAATCGGCTGAAGTTTCGGTAACTGTCGAGGGGGACCGAGCGATCGTTCGGTCGGGGCGAAGCCGTTTCACGCTGGCGACGCTGCCCGCGTCCGAGTTTCCATCGGTAGAGAGTGGGCCGGGTGATGTCGAGATAAGCCTGACCGCCAATGATCTGCATCGTTTGCTCGATCAGGTCAGCTTTTCTATGGCGCAGCAGGACGTGCGCTACTTTTTGAACGGCATGCTGCTTGAGATTACATCGCAGCATATTCGTAGCGTAGCTACGGACGGTCACCGCTTGGCAATGTGCACTTTGCCGCATGGTGCACCGGTAGATGACAGGCTTCAGGCCATAGTGCCCAGGAAAGGGGTACTGGAATTAGGGCGGTTGCTCGGCGATGGCGAGGAGAATGTCAATCTGTTTATGGGCAGCAACCATCTCAGAGCCACATCAGGCCCCTTTACCCTTACAACCAAGCTGGTAGATGGAAAGTTTCCTGACTATGAAAAGGTGGTTCCCAGAGAAACCGCCAGGACGATCTCCGGCGACCGTGACTTACTGAAACAGGCCTTTAACAGGGCGTCCATCCTTTCCAACGAGAAGTACAGGGGAATCAGACTGATTCTGGATAAGGATCAGCTGACCATTCAGGCTAATAATCCTGAACAGGAAGAAGCAGAAGAAGTCGTCGCCGTTGAGTATGCGGGTGAGAGAATGGAAATTGGCTTCAACGTCAGCTACTTGCAGGACGTGCTCGCTGTGCTTGAGGTGGACGAAGTCCGCGTGAGCGTCGCAGATGCGAACAGTAGCGCCCTGATAGAAGGCGTTGGGAACGATGAAGCGCTTTATGTCGTCATGCCAATGCGGCTCTGAACCTCGTTTTTGGTAAGCGAGAGGCCCGGTGCCACCGGTGCTCTTCTCCGGATAGCTTGCCGCTCTGAAACATGCGATTCCTTGATATCGAAGTCCAGAATTTCCGGAATCTTTCCTCTGTTCGCCTGGAGCTGGGAGAGGGCATCAACTACCTCTGGGGCGAAAATGGGGCGGGTAAAACCGCGTTGCTGGAGGCTGTTTGCGTCCTAGCGAGGGGCAGGTCCTTCCGGTCGGCCCAAGCAGCAGATCTCGTGACCACTGGCCAGGAAGCATTCACCGTAAGGGCGTCTTTTCTCGATGAGCACAGAGGAACGCAGACGGTGGCTGTTATGCGATCCAGGATCGGTCGGTCTCGTCTCAAGCTCAATGGGGAATCCGGGAAAAAGTTGTCCGATGTCGCGAGAATACTTCCGGTGCAGGTTCTGCTTCCTTCGCTGAGTGATCTCGTGTTTGGTTCGCCGGCTGAGCGCCGCCGCTGGCTCGACTGGGGATTGTTTCACGTGAAACCCGATTACCTGCGAACACTCAGGGAATATCTTCAACTACTTAAACAGCGGAACGCGGCTCTCAAATCTTTCGGCCGCGGCGATCTGAATCAGTCCGGAGTTGACGTCTGGACCCGGAAGCTGGTGATCGTCGCTGAACAGCTGGATACGCAGCGTAGGGATTACCTGGTAGAGGCGGCCGCGGAAACATTGGCGGTGCTGCGGTTGCTTTCACCGGAACTGGAAATTGCCACCAGGTATCATCGAGGATGGTCCGAATCTGAATCGCTGGAGAAAGTACTAAGCGATTCACAGGCTAGGGATGTAAAATTGGGGGCGACTTCGGCGGGGCCGCACCGATGTGACATAGAGCTGAGTGCAGGCGCTGCGGCAAACAGCAGGGCGTCGGCCGTTTTATCGAGGGGTCAGGGAAAGCTACTGGCGAGCGCGATGGTTCTTGGTCAGGCACGCCTGCTCATGAGGGTGTCGAAACGCAACAGTGTTTTTTTAATAGATGATCTGGGAGCGGAGATGGATCAGCAGCATGGTGCTGCATTGTTCCGGATATTGCGTGAAATGAGCAGCCAGATACTGGCAACTTCGACGCACCCGCTTGGTGAATCCCGAACCCCAATGCCGACGCCGGAGACTATGTTCCACGTGGAACAAGGAAAAATTACGCTCAGGCCCCAGAGGTAACAACAGAATTCACCGAACCGTCTTGAATCTGGTGGCAGGAACCAAGTTAAGGAAGCCTTATGGCAGACAGTGATTACGACTCAAAAAGCATCAAAGTGCTAAAAGGGCTGGACGCGGTCCGAAAACGCCCGGGTATGTACATTGGTGATACAGAGGATGGAACAGGCCTTCACCACATGGTCCAGGAGTTAGTAGATAACTCGATAGACGAGGCGCTCGCTGGACACTGCAGTCAGGTCCATGTCGTGATCCACGCCGAGGAGGCCGTTACCGTTAGAGATGACGGTCGTGGCATACCCGTAGACATGCATACGGAGGAGGGCGTTTCAGCGGCTGAAGTCATCCTGACCACCCTGCATGCCGGTGGTAAATTCGATGATAACAGCTATAAGGTCTCTGGCGGCTTGCACGGTGTGGGCGTTTCGGTGGTAAACGCGCTTTCAGAAGAGTTCCGGCTGACCGTCAGACGAGAAGGCAAGGTTTACGAACAGATCTATCAAGACGGCGTTCCCGTCGCACCTCTGAAACAAGTCGGAGAAACCCAGGGTCGAGGTACTGAGTGCTATTTCAGACCATCCCCGCAGACCTTCGAAAACATTGCTTTTCACTATGACATTCTTGCTAAGCGCCTGAGGGAGCTCGCTTTTCTGAATTCTGGCGTAGAAATCCATCTGGCGGACGAGCGCACCGGAAAGGGGGAAATGTTTGTTTATGAGGGCGGTCTCCGCGCCTTTGTTGAATATTTGAATCAAAACAAAAACCCGTTGAACGAAGTTTTTCATTTCATCTGCCCCGAGCGCGAAGACGGGATAGCGGTTGAAGTCGCCATGCAGTGGAATGACAGTTTCCAGGAGCAAGTTTTCCCCTACACGAACAATATTCCGCAGCGGGACGGTGGCACACACATGGCAGGGTTCAGGGCCGCCCTGACCCGAACCCTCAACAACTATATTGATCGCGAGGGGCTCTCCAAAAAGGCGGGCGTCGCAACAAGTGGGGACGATGCCAGAGAAGGCTTGACCGCGGTTGTATCCGTGAAAGTGCCTGACCCTAAATTTTCCTCTCAGACCAAAGACAAGCTGGTATCGAGTGAAGTCAAAGCTGCCGTCGAGCAAGAACTGGGTCGAGCTTTCACCGAGTACCTTGATGAGCACCCCGGTGATGCCCGGTCCGTGGTGACCAAAATGATCGATGCTGCGAGGGCTCGTGAAGCGGCCCGCAAGGCGAGGGAAATGACGCGCCGAAAGGGTGCTTTGGATATCGCCGGGCTGCCAGGAAAGCTCGCAGACTGTCAGGAGAAAGATCCGGCCCGTTCGGAGCTTTATCTGGTTGAGGGAGATTCCGCCGGCGGCTCAGCGAAACAGGGGCGCGATCGCCGCACCCAGGCGATCCTACCGCTTAGAGGCAAGATTCTTAACGTTGAAAAAGCAAGATTCGACAAGATGCTTTCTTCTCAGGAGGTCGGGACCCTGGTTACCGCGCTTGGATGCGGCATTGGTAGAACAGAGTTCGATGTTGACAAGTTACGTTACCATAGAATTATTATCATGACGGATGCCGATGTAGATGGCTCGCACATCAGAACGCTGCTGCTGACCTTTTTCTTCCGGCAGATGCCGGAGCTGATTGAGCGCGGCCATATTTTCATTGCGCAACCACCACTTTACAAAGTCAAAAAGGGAAAGCAGGAACAGTACGTCAAAGACGATGTTGAACTGGATGCCTATGTTCTGCAGCTGTCTCTTCAGGGCGCACAGTTGTTCGTCAATCCCGAGGCGCCGTCGATAGACAGTGAGGTGCTGGAAAATTTGGCCAGCACCTATACAGAACTCATGTTGCGCCTGGATAAGCGCGCTCGAGTGTACCCCCGGTCAATCACCGAGAAGCTCATCGATCAGCCTGTGGTGGATGGTTCGCGACTGGCCGATGAGGCGTGGATGCTCGAGTGGTGTGAGTACTTACAAACCAGCATGGACAGGGTGGATGCGGAACAACCTCTAGTAAGCGTTGAGTTTGACCCGGAGCATCAGATCTACTGTCCAATCGTCCAGATGCGGATTCGCGGGATTACAGAGCGCATCAGGCTGCCCCAGAGTTTCTTCTCTAGCCCGGAGTATCGGGGCATTGCTGAACTTGGTGCCCAGGTGCGAGAACTCCTGGAGGAAGGCGCCTACGTGCAGCGGGGAGACCGAACCATGCCTGTCGCCAACTTCGGTGAAGCGCTGAACTGGCTGTTTTCCGAAGCGAGGCGTGGCCTGGACGTTCAGAGGTACAAAGGCCTCGGGGAGATGAACCCAGATCAGCTGTGGCAGACGACGATGGACCCCAACGTGCGAAGAATGCTGCAGGTGACCGTCGATGATGCCGTTGCCGCAGACCGCATGTTTACGACCCTTATGGGCGATCAGGTGGAGCCCCGTCGCGAGTTTATCGAAGCCAACGCGCTATCGGTGGTGAATCTGGACATCTGAGGGCAGCTCGGCCATCAGTTTTTCGAAAGCGGACGCCGCTTCCTGCTGGATCTGTTTGCTGCTTTTGCCTTCGGTCGTCAGAGGTCGGCTGATGAGCACCTGGATCTCGCCGGGAAATTTTCGCGTCGCGTGGGCGGGCCAATGTGACCCCGCGTTGTGGCCAACGAGAACGATCGGATATCCTGTGGCCGCTGCAAGTGCTGCTCCGCCGGGCTGGAATCGCCCCAGCTTACCTCGGGGCATCCTGGTGCCCTCGGGAAACATCACCACCCAGATGCCGGAGTCCAGACGCTCCCTCCCCTCGCGAATCAGTTGCCGCAGGGCGGACCTCGGTTCGCTTCGATTTATCGCGATGGGATGCAGCGTACTGAATGCCCAGCCGAAGAAAGGAATCCACAGCAGCTCTCTCTTTATTAGAGTCGCCTGAGGCGCGAACAGAGTTTGTAGAAACAGTGTTTCCCAGGTGCTTTCGTGACGACATAGGACGATGCAGGGCTCTTGTGGCAGGTTCTCGAGGCCGCGTACGCGATGATGCACACCGCAGGTGACCTTCAGCCACCACAGGCAGAATCTGGTCCAGAAAACGACGATGAACTGGAACCTGGCGCGAAATGGGAGCAGCCAGCCAAACGCAGTACCCAGGGCCCCCCAGAATATAGTCACAACGCTATATCCCAGGTAGAAAACCCATGATCTGAGGATTTGCATCAGACTCCAGTCTCAATGAGCGAGGCAACGAAATCCGCCAGGTCGTCATAAACCTCAGTTAAGCCCCTGCGGCGCAGCGTGGGTTCAACGTCTTTCCCGTTGCCGGTTCTAACCAGAGCAAAGTGGCAGCCGGCCGCCGCTGCAGCCTCTGCATCCCTAATGGAATCTCCTGCATAGACAGTTTGATCCGGTGCCACGCCCAGCTCAGCCATCATTTTAAGCAGCATTCCAGGTCGGGGTTTCCGGCAACTGCAGCCTTCCCCGGGATGATGGGGGCAGAAAATCAGGCCGTCCAGTTCGGCGCCGGCGTCTGCCAGTGCCGCCTTCATCTTGTGATGGATGGCTTGCAGCTGTGCCAGGCTCAGTTTGCCGCGGGCGATGCCTGATTGGTTGGTGCATATGGCAACGAGCCTGCCCGACCTTTTAAGGTCTGAAATAGCCTGGACCGACCCGGGAATGGCTACCCACTCGTCTGGTGTCTTTATGTAGTCAGGCGAGTCGTGGTTAACAACGCCGTCCCGGTCTAGCAGGATGAGTCTGGTGATCATTGTCGGGCCAGGTACAATCGCGGCGCAATCTACGGTATCTGTTGAGCATGGTCAAAATCCCGAGGTGTGACTGGTGCGGTGAAGACCCCCTTTATGTCGCATACCACGACGAAGAATGGGGCGTGCCGGTCAAGGACACCCGGGTTCTCTTCGAGCTTCTCATGCTGGAAGGCATGCAGGCGGGACTGTCATGGTACACGGTGCTCAAGAAACGCGACCATATGAGGAAGCGTTTCTATGATTTTGATCCGCAGACCCTGGTTGGCCTGGGTCCAGGTGCCCTGGAAGAATGGCTGCAGGACCCCGGTCTCATTCGCCATCGAGGCAAGCTCGAGGCCTTGATCGGCAACGCTGCTGCGTTTCTCGAACTGGAAGGGCAGCACGCCTTTGCCGATTGGCTCTGGTCATTCGTCGAATGCCAGCCGGGGCTGAATCTGTATCGGCGCCGCCAAGAGGTGCCGACTCAGACTGAGAATTCCGCCGCTATGTCTGTGGGGCTGAAGCAAGCGGGTTTTCGCTTTGTCGGTCCGACAATCTGCTATGCCTTCATGCAGAGTGCCGGCATGGTCAACGATCACCTGGTGACCTGCCATCGGTTCGGACCCTGTCGGGAAATGCGTGAAGGGTGGAACCTCTGATCGTCGGGGCCTTCCGGCTGGCGGTTCGAATGATGAGCCTGCTTTCATTGGCAAGCCAGCGTAGGCTTGGTCGCTTGCTGGGCGCCCTGGCGTGGCGTATGAATAGCCGCCACGCCAGGGCGACCCGCACGAACATCGACCTTTGCTTTCCCGAACTTTCTGCTCCTGAAAAAGAATCTCTCGGCAAAGCCAGCCTGCAGCACACGGCGCAGCTGTTTGCCGAAAGTGGGGTGGTGTTCCACTGGCCCAACGAAAGATGGATGGCGCTCATCAAAAAGGTGGAAGGCGAATCGCTCATCAGGGACGCCATGCGTTCCGGGCGCGGGGTACTACTGCTGGTTCCTCATTTTGGCAATTGGGAGTTTCTCTCGCTTTATCTGGGCCAGTACGGGTTGATCGCCCTGTATGATCGGCCACGCATACGAACTCTGGAAGGGCCCATCGTGGCGAGTCGTCGCCGCGGCGGCGCACGCCTGGTGCCTATAGGCACGGGAGGTTTGAAGGCGCTCTATCGGGCGCTTCGTCAATCTGGGGTCGCTGCGCTTCTGCCGGACCAGGTGCCCGAGCGTCGGGCCGGCGTTTATGCGCCGTTCTTTGACCAGCCAGCGCTGACTATGACCATTGCGCATCGGTTGATCCAGCGCACCAGGCCGATAGTTTTGGTCTGCGCGGCGGTTCGGATACCCGGTGGTTTCGGGATCCGCATCAGCGAAGCAGACGCCTGGGTTGGCGACGCGGATGTGCTGGTGTCTGCAGCCGCGATGAACCGGTCCATCGAAAACCTGGTCCGGGAAGACCCTGCTCAGTACCAGTGGGAGTACAAGCGTTTCAAGCGCCAGCCGCCGGATCAGCCCAGGCTTTACAGGGATTCCTGATTGAAGCGCCGAGTCTTGTGCGGCGTTGCGGTTGCGCTCTCCGATCAGCGCCGCCAGAAAGCAGGTGTCAGCAGGACCAGCAGGGTGAAGATCTCGAGGCGTCCCAGCATCATGGCGAGGATCAGCAGCCATTTGCACGCTGTGGGCAAACTCGCGTAGTTTACCGCCACATCACCGAGCCCCGGGCCCAGGTTGTTGAGGCACGCAGCGACCGCAGAAAACGCCGTCGTGAAGTCCAGCGGCGAGATCAGCATGAGTAGCGATACCATGGTGAAGAACACGAGCACGTACACCGAGAAAAACCCCCACACAGCTTCGATGACCCTGTCGGGCACACGCTGTGCGCCCAACTTGATGCTGAACACGCCGTTGGGATGAATCAGGCGCTTGATCTCCCGCATTCCCTGAAGCCCGATGAGGAGCACTCTGATGATTTTTATGCCCCCTGCGGTAGAGCCGGCGCAGCCTCCGGAGAATGCAGCGAAGATCAGCAGTATTGGGGCAACCGAAGGCCACAGGCTGAAATTTGAGGTGGTGAAGCCGGTCGTCGTTGCCACGGAAATTGCCTGAAACACGCCGTCTCTGACTGGCGACTGGGTGGATCCTGGATTGCTTATGAGAACCCAGCAGACGACGAGAGTCACCACCGCCAGCATGGTCAGATAGAGTCTTACCTCCCGATCATTCCAGTAAAGACGGGGATCTCGGCGGTGCCAGACCATGAAGTGAAGCCCGAAGTTGATCCCGGCGAAGATCATGAACACGATGGCCACGCCCTCTATCGCCGGGTTCGCGAAAAAACCGATGCTTGCATCGTGGGTCGAGAATCCGCCTATGGCGACGGTTGAAAAGCTGTGACAGATAGCGTCGAAAAGGTCCATGCCTGCCACCCAGTACCCCATCGCGCAGGCCACTGTAAGACCCAGATAGAGGTACCAGAGGGCCTTGGCGGTCTCGGTGATGCGAGGCGTGAGTTTGCTGTCCTTAACCGGGCCTGGTGATTCAGCTCGGTACAGCTGCATGCCGCCAATCCCAAGCATGGGAAGCACGGCAACAGCCAGGACAATGATACCCATGCCGCCCAGCCACTGCAGGGATTGGCGGTAGAAGAGGATGGATTTGGGCAGCTGATCGAGGCCCGTCAGAACCGTCGCCCCCGTGGTGGTCAGCCCAGAAAGCGACTCAAAGGCGGCATCGGTAAAATTCGCGTCGATGCTTTCAGCGAGATAGATGGGGATGGCACCGAACAGGCCTAGCCCGAGATAAAACAGCACCGTAATTAGAAAACCGTCTCCACTTCTGAGCTCTCTATTGCCTCGCTGGAACAGCGACAGCATCAACCCCGAAAAAAGCGTAATGGCGAAGGCCAGCGCAAAAGTCTGAATGGTGTCCTCGCCATAGATCAGCGCGACGAGTACCGGAAAAAGGAGAACAAGGCTGAACAGGGTCAGAAGAATGCCCGTTACACGCAGGATTACGGGTAGGTGCATGGGAACTCAGAAGAAGGTCAGGCCGACTTGGAACATACGTTCCACGGCGGTTACCTGACGCTTGTCTACCAGAAACATGATTACGTGGTCGTCGGTTTCGATGACCAGGTCGTCGTGGGCAATGAGCACCCGCTCCCCGCGCACCAGGGCGCCGATGGTCGTACCCGTGGGAAGCTCGACGTCGCCGATGGCTCTGCCGACCACCTTGGAAGTCTTGGCGTCGCCGTGGGCTATCGCTTCAATGGCCTCTGCAGCACCGCGTCGCAAGCTGTGAACGGCGGCCACGTCAGCCCGGCGGACGTAGCTCAGCAGCGAGCTTGTAGTAGCCTGCTGCGGCGAGATCGCAATATCTATATCGCCCCCCTGAACCAGATCCACATAGGCCGGTTTGCCGATCAGGGTGATCACCTGCCGCACGCCCAGGCGTTTGGCGAGCAGTGATGACATGATGTTCACCTCGTCGTCGTTGGTAACCGCGCAGAAAGCGTCACACTGCTCGATGTTTTCTTCCAGGAGGCGCTCGCGATCGGTTGCGTCCATATTCAGCACCACGGACTGGTGCAGCGTGTCCGCCAGCTCTTCGCAGCGCGCTTTGCTGTATTCCACGACCTTGACGGAGAAAAAGGGCTCGATGGCCTGGGCCAGGCGTACCCCGATGTTACCTCCGCCGGCGATCATGATTCGCTTGAAGGGTCGCTCTACCCTGCGTAGCTCCCCCATCACGGCGTTGATGTGCTCGCGCGCGGCGATGAAGAACACCTCGTCGTCGGCCTCTATCACCGTGTTGCCCTCTGGAATCATGGCCCTGCCGCGGCGATAAATGGCGGCCACCCGGGTATCAACGTTCGGCATGTGCTGACGCAGGAAGCGCAGCTCCTGGCCTACCAGCGGGCCGCCGTAGTAAGCCTTTACTGCCACGAGCTGCACACGGCCATCGGCAAAATCCAGTACCTGCAGCGCGCCGGGATGCTCCAGCAGTTGACGAATGTTGGTGGTAACCACCTCCTCGGGGTTGATCAGAACGTCGATGGGCATGTGCTCTTTGCTGAAGAAGCCTTCGCGCATGAGATAGGATGAAGATCGGATTCGGGCGATCTTCGTCGGAGTGCGAAAGAGCGAGTAACAGACCTGACAGGCCACCATATTTACCTCGTCGCTTGAGGTCACCGCGATCAGCATATCTGCGTCGTCAGCTCCCGCCCGCCGGAGAACGTCGGGGTGAGACCCGGAGCCGTGTACGGTCTGGATGTCCAGCTTGTCTCGCAATTCGTCAAGTACGCTGGCGTTGTTGTCCACCAGAGTGATATCAAACGCTTCATTGGCGAGGTTTTCCGCCAGCGTTCCGCCGACCTGACCTGCGCCGAGAATCAGAATTTTCATGCCAGGGCCTTGACCAGTCGCGAGTAGTAGAAGCCGTCAGTGTCGGTGTTTGTCGGCAGCAATTGCCAGCCAAATTGGGTTGTCTGGCCTGAATCCAGCTTGAACGGCTGCAGCTGTGCGTCCGGTTGGGTGCGCATGAAGTGGGCGATCACGTCGTCGTTTTCCCTGGCGAAGATAGAACAGGTGCAGTACAGAAGCGTACCCCCCGGTTCGAGCACGTTCCATAGGTTTCCAAGCAGAGCCAGCTGCAGCGTCGCGTAGGTGTCTAAGTCCGAAGGCTTTCTTAGGATTTTTATGTCCGGGTGCCGGCGCAGGGTGCCGCTACCGGAGCACGGCGCGTCCAGCAGGACCTGTCCATAAGCTTCTCCGTCCCACCAGGCCAGATCCGTCGCGTCTGCCTCCCGGACCTGTAACCGGCCTGCTGAATGCGCCACTGCGGCGTCCAACCCGGGCGCCATGCCGGGAACGATCTTCAGTCGCTCGATCTCACTGCGCAGATGGGCAAGCCTTGGCGGGCTGGATTCCAGTGCGGTTACCCTTTTATCGGGAAAGCGCTCGAGCAGATGACAGAGCTTGCCGCCCGGAGCTGCGCACGCATCGAGCAACCGTGAATCTGTCTGAGCCCCCAGAAGGAAAGGGGTAAACTGGGCGCCCGCATCCTGAACCGATACAAGCCCGTCGGCGTAACCGGGCAGTCGACTTGTGGGGATGGCATCTTCGAGAATCAGCGTCTCAGGCCCCGTCGACAGGAGGGCGCCATCGTGCACAATGGATTTTGTGCGGCCACGGAACGGAATGTCGACGTCTCTCAGAAGCTGTCCGTAGTCGGTTGCTGAAATTCGGTTGCCATTGACTCTCAAGCACATCGGGGCGCGTTCGCTGTTGGCCAGCATAATGGCTTCCGCCTCGTCACCGTATTGATCCCTGATCAGGCGCACCATCCAGTCCGGGTGCTCGAACGAACGTTCGGGCGGGCGCATGTTGCGCAGTACGGCATTTACCAGCCCTTTGGCCCAAGGTCGGCTGAGGCGTTTGCATGCAGCGACTGTCTCGTAGATGGCGGCGTGATCAGGCACCCGCATTTGGAAACGCTGGTAAGCGCCAACTAACATCAGGCACCATACAATATGGTCCTTTGGCTTCAATGGCCGTTTGAGTGCTCGATTTACGCTGCTGCTCAACGAATAGAAATGCCGCAAGCAGCCGTAGACAATCTCTTTCGCCAGCGGCGCCATATCTGCGGCACCTGTCGCCTGGTCCAGGGTCTGATTGCTCCACACCACCCGGTGTAGGGCTCGTGCCGCGTCGGCTCTGGGGTCAGCGTCAGCCGTCATGAATGACGCAACCGGCGCCGAGTAGATGTGAGTAGCCGTTTAGCGCATCCGCCGCGCTCATTACCTGTCCCTTGCCGAGATTCAGCTGCAACTGGGTTATACGCAGAATCCCATTGCCGCAGGCGACTCTGATACCGTTTTTGTCGGCAGCCATTATCGTGCCAGGGGCCCTGCACGCTTCTTTCTCTGCCGGGGTCGCCGGCTCAGCTTCGGCGCTCAACACCCGGACTTGCGCTTCTCCACAGCCGGCGAATGCGGGCATGCGGCCTTTCAACGCGCGCACCTGTTGCTCTATATGGATGGCCGTTTCACCCCAGCGAATCGCGGCGTCGCTCCTCTTGAGCTTTGGGGCGTAAGTTGACCCGCGCTCAGATTGCTCCGCGGGTGCAGATTGATCCAGATGCTCCAGGCAGTGCAGCAATGCGGTGGACCCGAGGTCAGCCAAGGCTTGCTCCAGAGCCGGCGCGTCGGTCTGGCGGGTTATCCGCAATGCGCGGGTCTCATAGACGGGGCCGGTGTCGAGCCCCTGGTCCATCTTCATGATCGAAATACCGCTCTCTTCATCACCCGCCATAATCGCGCGCTCTATGGGGGCTGCCCCCCGCCATCGTGGAAGCAATGAAGCATGAACATTTATACAGCCTTGTGTCGGCGCATTGAGAACGGTCTTGGGCAGAATCAGGCCGTAGGCTGCGACGACGAGAACATCTAACCGGTAGTCGGCGAGCACCTGTGCCGCGCCGGGATCCTTCAGAGTCGTTGGCTGCTCTAACGGAATGCCCTGAGCTAACGCAATTAATTTGACGGGGCTGGGCTGAGTCTGGCGACCTCGCCCGCTGGGACGGTCCGGCTGCGTATATATCACCTCGGGCCGGCGTCCGGCTTCAATCAGCGCCTCAAGAATTTTGGCGGCGAAAGCGGGAGTACCGGCGAAGCCCAGGCGCAGGGGTTTGTAGCTTTTGTTTCTCATGCTATCCAATCACCCCGCAGGTTCGGTGCCCGGTTTTTCAATGTTCATATCGCCGGTTCCCGGGGTAGCCGGTGCGTAGAGCCTGTTAAAGCCGGCCGCTCAGGCCTGCATCCGGTGCTGTTTTTCCAGCTTCCGACGAATGCGCGTCCTCTTCAGGTTGGACAGATAGTCAACAAACAGCTTGCCCTCCAGGTGGTCGCACTCGTGCTGGATGCACACCGAAAGGAGACCGCTGGCTTCCATTTCCAGGTCTCGCCCGTCCCGACCCAGAGCCTTGACATGGATCTGCTCCGCACGAACGACCGGTTCGTAGAAGCCAGGTACGGAGAGACAGCCTTCGTCAGACTCAATGGTGCCGCCAATGCGTTCGAGCCGGGGATTGATGAAAGCGTGCGGTTCATCCCGGTTCTCAGAGACATCCACCACGATGATGCGCTGATGCACATTTATCTGGGTAGCAGCAAGACCGATGCCTGGCGCCTCATACATTGTCTCCAGCATGTCGTCGAT
This sequence comes from Gammaproteobacteria bacterium, assembly GCA_024640825.1. Classification (GTDB taxonomy): domain Bacteria; phylum Pseudomonadota; class Gammaproteobacteria; order Pseudomonadales; family Azotimanducaceae; genus UBA7803. Next base: position 39,541 of record JAHEEG010000006.1, on the reverse strand, counting down.
GAGCTTTCGGACGCTGTCGTCGACCCTTGCTACGGGCTTGGCCCTGGTGCGTAGCCTGGGATCTGGAAACTCTAAAATTTCTAGGATAGCCATAGGTTTACAGGGATGCGCTTTACTCTCTGAAGTGGTCTGTGATCCGTCTCTAGTAATGTTCTAAGACAGACTGCTAAGATTGTGAAGATTATAACTTTTTCAACCCAAGCGGCCCGATATTCTACAGGACTGCTCTAGCCCTTGCCGCCAACGTCACGCGGCCTGGGCCTTCCGTCAGGATCGGAAACGCAGGAAGCCGACGGGAACAGAATTATGCCTCTAGTCCTTAGAATACAGGGTTGCAGGAAAGTGCCACGTATCATTGTTGCGGCGAAAGGGTTGCGGCCACAGGAAAGGAAAGAATGAACATAATGCGTACCTTCCGCCACACTATCACGGCGATGGCTCTGGGTCTGGTTGTCACCGCCTGGGCTGCCAGCTCCGACATAGCCAAGTACATCAGGAAGGACCATCCGGATGTTTATACCGTGGTTAAGGGCGATACCCTATGGGACATCAGCGGCCGCTTTCTGGAACGGCCGTGGCTGTGGCCGGAGATCTGGCGGATTAATCCGCAGATCGAGAATCCGCATCTGATCTACCCCGGGGATCGCATCGCGCTGGTATGGGTGGATGGTCAGCCCCAGCTCCGCCTGGAACGCGGTGATGCAGGCCGCACTTACAAGATGACGCCATCCGATACGGTAAGCCTCAAGCCCGAGGTTCGGGCGACGCCCCTCGAATCGGCGATTCCGGCGATCAGCCTCGACGCCATCCAGGGATTCCTGGTGGAAAATAGGGTCGTGGAACCCTCGGTGCTCGACAGTGCGCCTTATGTCATACAGGGAGAGGGCGAGCGAATTGTTCTTGGTGGCGGCGATCGGATCTATGTCAGGGGTTATCTGCCCGACAGCGAGAGCTTCAATATCGTGCGCAAAGGTCCCGTATACGTGGATCCGGTTACGAAAGAGGTCCTCGGTCTGCAAGCGACATACATCGGATTGGGGCAGTCGCAGGCTCAGGATGACGATATAGCCACCATGCTGGTGACCAGCTCCCGCGAGGAAGTCAATGTGGAAGACCGAATTCTCCCCACAGAGGAACGCCGGGTTGACGCTACTTTCTTCCCCAGCGCTCCAGCGTCAGAAGTTGAGGGTCAGATCATATCGGTGTTCGGCGGTGTGACTCAGGTAGGCCAGTACGATGTCGTGGTGATCAACCGGGGTGAGCGTGAGGGAATGGCGGTGGGTAATGTCCTCGCGATCTATAAGCTTGGCGCGCTGGCACGCGACCGGGTGGCGAACCAAACCGTCCGGCTGCCCAGCGAACGCGCCGGATTGCTCATGGTTTTCCGGGTTTTCGACAAACTTTCCTATGGGTTGGTTCTGCAGACCGAGCGGGCGCTTGCAGTATACGACCAGGTTCGTAATCCCTGACCTACCTTTCGGTTTAACGCTGTCTCCGCTTGCCATGGGTCGGCGGCGGCGGCGGCTTTAGCAGCATACGCCTAAGATCTACCCCATTGCGTTGAGGGGTAGAATTTTGGAAAAGCCTTTGAGCCCGGCCCTTCTTGCCTGCCTCGTGCTTGCGGAAGGACGCCATCGGGCGTGGCAACTGCTGACTCAGCGCGACGCCCAGGCGGCTGAAAGTTCAGCGCTGAAACGATACCGGCGGCAGGCAGAGGCGCTGCTCGAACTGTGCCGCGAATGTAACGTGCGGATGGTAACGCCCGCGGCCGCTGAGTTTCCGGAACCGCTTCGTCACATACCAGACCCGCCTGCGCTGCTTTTTTTCAGAGGCAACCTCGAGCAGCTCCAGCGGCCTGCCATAGCCATAGTAGGTGCCCGGCGTTGTACCTATCTCGGAAGAGAAGTGGCCGCAACGCTGGCTGCGGATATCAGCGCAAAGGGCTGGGTCGTTATCAGCGGGCTTGCGCGGGGGGTCGATGCCGCCGCGCATCGGGCGGCTTTGCGGCTTGGCCTGACCGCTGCGGTACTTGGCGGAGGGCTGGCTCGGCCCTATCCGGCTGCGCACCGCATGCTGTCCAACGAGATCGTTCAGCGGGGTGGCCTGCTGCTCAGTGAATATCCGCCTTCTGCATCGCCGAGACCCTATCATTTTCCCGAGCGGAATCGCTTGATCAGCGGCCTCTCCCGGGCCGTCGTGGTTGTTGAAGCGGGGGCGCGGAGCGGTTCGCTGATTACCGCTCGCATGGCCTTGGAGCAGGGGCGTGACGTAATGGCAGTACCCGGTCCGGTGAGCAGCCCGGTCAGTCGGGGTTGTCACAGTCTCATCAAGCAGGGTGCGGCACTCATCGAGACCGCTTCGGATATCTTTGAAGCGCTGGGCGTTGATGTTGCCGATACCCCCGGCGCGGGCCGCGGCCGGGATGATGCTTTACCCAAGCCCATTTCGGAGCCCTCGGATCCGGCGCTGGCGAAGCTGCTGAGCGCTGTGGGCTGCGCGCTGACAACGCTGGATCAGATAATGGCAACAGTGGGTATGCCGGCGCAGCGGGTAATTCAGCAGCTTGCAGAGCTGGAGCTTGGCGGGTTTGTCCAGCAGTTACCAGGCGGGTATATTCGGCGCCCTTTGCGGGAAATTCCGTCGCCTCATCAATGAGGATGGTGCTGCGGATAGAAACGGCCTCCAGCGTTTCGGATAATAGCTAACAGAGGAGTACCTCATGCCTTTCGTAGCCATACTGATGGGCTCGGAGTCCGACTGGCCTGTCATGCAGAACGCTTCAGATACCCTGAAGAAGCTGGGCATCAACTTCGAGGTGCGGATTACCTCTGCACACCGGACCCCTGAGGCCACCATGGAATATGTATCCGATGCGCAGCACCGGGGGTGCGCGGCCTTTATTTGCGGAGCCGGAATGGCCGCACATCTTGCAGGGGCGGTGGCAGCCCATACCGTTCGGCCCGTTATCGGCGTGCCCATAGACAGCGGCCCTCTCAGCGGCTTCGATGCCCTGCTGTCGACGGTGCAGATGCCTGGCGGCATTCCGGTGGCGACGGTCGCCGTGGGTAAGGCCGGTGCCCGAAACGCAGCCTATCTGGCGGCTCAGATGATCGCGCTTGCGGATTCTAAGCTCAGCGATCGGCTGATCGCGGATCGAGAGGAGAACCGGGTGAAAGTTCAGTCTCAGAACGCCCGATTGCAGGCTGAGATCGGCGAGTGAACGAATGGCACCTGCGGCTTGCGGTGCGGGCTCTGCGGCGCGGTGGTCTTGTGGTGCATGCGACTGAGGGGGTCTGGGGCATCGCCGCTGATCCCTGGAATTCCGCTGCGGTTGCCGATCTTCTGGCCTTGAAAGGGCGGGCTCGCGCCAAGGGCCTGATCGTGATCGGCGCGGAGCCGGAGATGTTCGCCGACGAAATTGCGGATTTGGATCCCGTGGCCGATAGTCGCATTGCACAGAGCTGGCCTGGACCTGTTACCTGGATTGTTCCGACCGTCAGGTTCCCGGCCTGGGTTACCGGCGGTCGCGACACCGTAGGGGTTCGAATACCGGGCCACCCACAGGCCCGAGCGTTGAGCCGGCGCTTTGGTGGCCCCCTTGTGTCAACGTCTGCGAACCTGTCGGGCCACCCATCGGCTCGGCGTTGGCCGCAGGCGAGGAGGTTTCTCCGCACCCTTGCTGCTAGGCACCCTCGTTTAGCCCGGTGCATCTATCTGCTGCCTGGTGAAACCATGGGCAGTGCTGGCCCGAGCGAGATCCGGACGTTGGATGGAGGCTACCTGAGACGCCGACAACAAAATGACGAATACGGTAATGATGATCAAAATTCAGCGAACGGCAGCTCACCGATGAAGGTGTGTTGATGGACCGTTACGCCGTCATAGGCAATCCGGTCGCACACTCGCTTTCTCCCAGAATCCACGCGCTGTTCGCCAGTCAGACTCGTCAGACGATCGTTTACGAGCGACTGCTGGCTCCTCTCGGCGGTTTCTGTGATGTCGCGGAACGCTTCTTCAGAGGCGGCGGTTCGGGGCTCAATGTAACTGTGCCCTTCAAGGCGCAGGCGGCGGCCTGGGTATCAGAGCTCGACCACGCAGCATCGGTTGCAGGCGCTGTAAATACCATCGCCCTCTATCTGCCTGACAGCAGGAACGAAACCGCATCATCTGGCAGCCCAGATGCCCGACGAAGGGAAGATTCTCCAGGGGGGGCCGGCAAACCCAGAACGATTGGCTTCAACACGGACGGTGCTGGCCTGGTTCGCGACCTCAAGAATAATTACGAACAGCGCCTCGGCGGCAAGCGCATCCTCGTTCTGGGCGCGGGCGGAGCTGTTCAGGGGGTTCTGCGGCCGCTGCTCGCCGAGCGGCCGATTGAACTCTGCATCGCCAACCGTACGGCAGAAAAAGCTCGCAGGTTGGCATCGGCTCTGAATCGGGAAGGGTTCGGGGCCGAAAACGGCGTCCGGGTGACAGGCGTCGGGCTGGATGACCTGGAAGACGGTTTCGATCTGGTGATCAGCGGCACCTCGGCCGGGCTCAGTAACGATCGGGCCAGCGTTCCCGCCCCGGTTGTGCGTGGTGCGTTCTGTTACGACATGATTTACGGGGCGCAGACCGACTTCTGCCAGTGGGCGGAGACAAACGGCGCTCGACAGGTTGCGGACGGTATCGGCATGCTGGTCGAGCAGGCAGCGCTGGCCTTTGAGATCTGGCGCGGTGTTGCGCCGGAAACGGTCCCCGTGCTGCAACTGCTCCGGAACGAAAGAACATCGCAGGCGTGACGAGGTTGAGGTGCGAAGATTCATAGCAGGCGCGGTTTGTCCGAAATGCCGAGCCATAGATCGGCTGCTTGTGGAGACAGTCGAAGGCGGCCGGCGCCGTCGATGTGTGAGCTGCGGATATGAGGACACAGAGGGCGCAAACATAGTGCCTGAGCTCAGCACCCGCCTCGACACCCGCGGGCGACCTGAAGCGCCGGCTACCCCGGTTCGCATTGTTGCGCCGGCCGAGTTGCCAGGCCACCCCAAGAAAGGGGGCTGAGCGTCCATCAGGGAAACCACGTATTGAAATTGGGGCCGTGCCAACAGACTTTTGAATATCGGGGAGTCTGTTTGCTAACACTATCTTAAGGCGTTGAAAACCTGAAAGATTGGCAGGGCCTAGTTGTCTTATCATCGGTCGTTGATATAATGCGTTGCACAAAAATGGGCGGATGTTCAATCGGCCTGTTTCAGGGGTTCAAACAAAAAGCAAGCGTCTTTGTTTTGCACAAGCCCTTTTATTGGGGGCTTTGCTGTGCGTCCAGAAAACGCTGAGATGTTTGCGATTGCGGCCGGCAGTCGCTCTGTCGGATGATTACCGCCCAACAGGCGGAGTGCGCGGATTGTGGGCCGGTTGGCTGCAGTGGGTCGGCCGCATCATAAAGAAGAACAAGCTTTCTTCAGAAAGAAGAAAGCAATGGAACTAGGTCGAGGTGCGAAGGTGATTAAAATCTGGCTTAAGGGTTTATCGGGGCTTGGTTCGGTGCTGGTAGCTGGCTTGGCAGTTGCCGACGAATTGAACATGAGGCCCGGAGTCACCGAGATCAGTAGGGAGGTTTACGACCTTCACATGTTGATCTTCTGGATCTGCGTTGCCATAGGCGTTGTGGTTTTCGGCGTGATTTTCTGGTCGCTGATTCACCACCGGAAGTCAGCCGGCCACGAAGCGGCGCAGTTTCACGAAAGCACGCGACTTGAGATCGGTTGGACGCTCGTGCCCACGTTGATTCTCATTGCTATGGCTTATCCGGCGACCAAGACGCTCGTCCAGATGTACGACACCGGCGGCGAGGACATGACGGTAGAAGTTCGTGGCTACCAGTGGAAGTGGCAGTACAAATATCTGGACGAGGATCTGAACAGCACCTTCGACTTCTTCAGCAATCTGGCCACACCGCGGGACGAAATATCCAACCGCGCCGCGAAGGGCGAACACTACCTTCTGGAGGTGGACAATGCCTTACGCATTCCTACCAATCGAAAGGTACGATTCCTTCTGACGTCTGAAGACGTCATTCACGCTTGGTGGGTTCCTGATTTCGGTATCAAGCGCGATGCCATTCCAGGAATTCTCAACGAGCTGTGGGCAATCGTTCCAGAGCCGGGCGTCTATCGTGGTCAATGCACCGAGCTCTGTGGCAAGGACCACGGTTTCATGCCGGTGGTCGTGCAGGCCATGCCTGAAGCGGAATACGATGCCTGGTATGCCGAGCAAGTCACTGCGGCCGAGCAGCGCAAAGAAGCGCTGTCCAAGACGTTTACCGCCGAAGAGCTAATGGCTGAGGGCGAAGCTGTTTACAACACCTTCTGCGCATCCTGTCATATGCCCAACGGTAAGGGCGTGCCGCCGGTATTCCCGGCCCTGGATGGCAGCGCAATAGCAACCGGCCCGCTCGAGGATCACCTGGACATTATCATTAATGGCAAAGCTGGCAGCGCCATGCAGGCGTTTGGCAAGCAGCTGGATGCGGCGCAGATTGCAGCAGTTACACACTATGAGCGGCACGCCTGGAGCAACAACACGGGGGATATGGTTCAGCCCCGTGATGTGATCGCCCAGATGTCGTCAGAACAATAATACAGGGACGCTAGAGGTAACCGGCCATGAGCGAAGTTGTAGTAGCCCACCACGATGATCATCACGACCACGGTCCTGACAAGGGCCTGGCGCGCTGGTTGTTCACCACCAACCATAAGGACATCGGCACGCTGTACCTCTGGTTCAGCTTCACGATGTTCCTGATTGGCGGCGTGATGGCGCTGATCATACGTACCGAGCTATTCCAGCCCGGTTTGCAGTTCATCGACCCGGCGTTTTTCAACCAGATGACCACTAACCATGGGCTCATCATGGTCTTCGGCGCCATCATGCCGGCCTTCGTTGGCCTGGCTAACTGGCTGGTGCCCATGATGGTGGGCGCCCCGGACATGGCCCTGCCGCGGATGAACAACCTGTCGTTCTGGATACTGCCCTTTGCATTCGCGATGCTGATTTCAACTCTGTTTATGGAAGGTGGTGGCCCGAACTTTGGCTGGACGTTCTACGCGCCACTGTCCACAACCTACGCGCCGGACACGGTTACCTACTTCATCTTCGGCGTGCATCTGATGGGCGCGTCTTCGATCATGGGCAGCATCAACATCATCGCTACTATTCTGAACATGCGGGCCCCGGGCATGACGCTCATGAAGATGCCGCTGTTCGTTTGGACCTGGCTGATCACCGCTTACCTGCTGCTGGCGGTCATGCCTGTATTAGCCGGCGCGGTGACCATGATGCTCTTCGATATTCACTTCGGTACGAGCTTCTTCAACGCGGCCGGTGGTGGTGACCCCGTGATGTTCCAGCACATCTTCTGGTTCTTCGGTCACCCGGAGGTTTACATTATGATTCTGCCGGCTTTTGGCATTGTGTCTCAGATCATTCCCACGTTTGCCCGAAAGCCGCTATTCGGCTATGACTCGATGGTGTATGCGACGGCGAGCATCGCTTTCCTGTCGTTCATCGTGTGGGCGCACCATATGTTCACAGTGGGGATGCCACTGGCCGGGCAGCTTTTCTTCATGTACTCCACGATGCTTATTGCAGTACCCACTGGGGTGAAGGTTTTCAACTGGACGGCCACAATGTGGCGGGGTTCGATGACCTTCGAAACCCCCATGCTGTTCGCCATTGCCTTTGTGATTCTTTTCACCATCGGCGGTTTCTCGGGTCTTATGCTCGCCATCACGCCAGTGGACTATCAGTACCATGACACCTACTTTGTCGTCGCGCACTTCCACTACGTGCTGGTGCCTGGCGCCTTGTTCTCCATCATTGCCGCCGTCTATTACTGGCTGCCGAAGTGGTGCGGGCGAATGTATGACGAGTCCCTGGGCAAGCTGCACTTCTGGCTGTCGTTCATCGGGGTCAACGTCACGTTCTTTCCGCAGCACTTCTCGGGTCTGGCGGGCATGCCGCGCAGGATCCCGGACTACGCGCTGCAGTTTGCGGATTTCAACATGGTATCGAGCATTGGTGCCTTCATCTTCGGGTTTTCTCAAGTGTTCTTCCTCTACGTGCTGATTAAAACCATACGCAGCGGCGAGCCTGCCACGGATCGGGTATGGGAAGGCGCGCATGGACTGGAGTGGACCTTGCCTTCACCTGCGCCCTATCACAGCTTCACCACGCCGCCGAACGTAACGGACGCGGAAGCACATTCCTGAGGCTGCGCGCAGAGTTCGAGGTAATCAGGTGAGCAGGAACATTGGCAGCACAGGCGGGCACGGCAGAACGGTAGGAAAGCTGTGCCTCATGGTGTGCGGCATGTTCGCCTTCGGTTTTGCTCTGGTTCCCCTGTACGATATGTTCTGCGAGGTTACCGGGCTTGGGGGGCGTACGGGCGACCAGTACGCTTATGACCCGGCCAGCATGCAGAAAGATTCGTCGCGTCTGGTAAAGGTAAACTTTGTCACTAATACCAATGACGGAATGGCCTGGGAATTCTGGGCCGAGAGCGGGGGCGTACGCGTCCATCCGGGGGAAGTGAAAGAGGTCAAGTTTTACGTGCGCAACCCGACGAAGCAACGCATGGTGGGTCAAGCCATTCCGTCGGTTGTGCCTGGCCGGGCGGCTCAGTACTTTCACAAAACGGAATGCTTCTGCTTCAACAACCAGGTACTCGAACCGGGTGAAACGTTGGAGATGCCAATGCGCTTCATTGTTGACCCCGACCTGCCGAAAAACGTACCGACGGTTTCCTTGAGCTATGCGTTGTTCGACATCACAGAGATGGCAGCCGGCAACATGAAGAGCCGAGCCGAGGGATAGATCTGCCGAGACCCCCGATCGGATCCGGCAGTCTTATAGAGGATAATTGGAGAGATATCGGGCCATGGCCAATTCAACTGATCAGTCTGCTTATTACATTCCCCACAACAGTTGGTATCCGTTTCTTATCGCGGCCGGTGCTCTATGCATGCTGGCCGGGCTGGGGAACTGGCTCAACGACCTGAAAGCGGGTGACGAACCCTCCCACCTGCTGTTCTACATCGGATCAGCAACGCTGGCCGTGGTGTTGTTCTTCTGGTTTGCCAAAGTTATCGAAGAGAACCACGCCGGCCTGACGAACGCGCAGCTCAAGCGTTCATACGTTTGGGGCATGGGCTGGTTCATTTTCTCCGAGGTTATGTTTTTTGCGGCCTTTTTTGGCGCTCTGTTCTACGCGAGAGCCTTGGTGCTGCCGTGGCTAGGGGGTGAAGGCGCAAAAGGCCTGACCGGCGAGTACCTTTGGCCTGAGTTCAAGCCCGAGTGGCCGGTTATGACCAACCCCAACCCCGACGTCTTTCAGGGCCCCGGCGAGAGCATGGCTGCTCCCGGCCTTGGCAGCTGGGGTGGCTACCTGCCTTTCTGGAACACGGTGGTACTGTTGAGTTCCAGCGTAACCGTTCACTTTGCGCACACGGCCATTAAGAATCAGCATCGCGGCAAACTGCTGGGCTGGTTGGGTCTCACCGTGCTTCTGGGCGTGGCGTTCCTCATTCTCCAGGCTGAAGAATATATCCATGCGTACAACGAACTCGGACTGACCCTCTCCAGCGGCATTTACGGCTCTACCTTTTTCTTACTGACCGGCTTTCACGGCTTTCACGTGACGTTGGGGACATTCATTCTGCTCATTCAGCTGCTGCGTGCGTTCAAGGGTGATTTCCGCCCGGATGACTGTTTCGGGTTTGAGTCAGCCTCGTGGTACTGGCACTTCGTTGACGTCGTCTGGGTCTGCCTGTTTATTTTCGTTTACGTCATGTAGAGAGGTCGTGGCGGCAATGCACTGATGCCGACCCGCTGGGCAGGGTCGGGCGCGCGGCGAACGTCGGGAACGAACCACCGCTCTGACAGGTCTTATTGGAGCTCTGCGTCCGATTGGTGCCAGGGAGCATTGGTTCCCAAACGCAGCTCGCCTGTATAGAAGCCATAGAAAATGGTTGCCAGAAGCATGGCAGCCAGAGAAATTCGAACCCCCAGCGCATACAGGGTCCTCTTTGAGTCGGATCTCCCGCTGTCTTTGAACAGGAAAACCAGGCCGCTGAACAGGCTCGCGATGACGCCTAGAAGCAGAACGATGATGATTACCTTCAGCAAAAATCGGATCCCAGCCTGTGAAGAAGGGCGGCAACTTTAACTCAGATGTGCCTGACAGGGAAAAAAAATGCCGTTGGACCCCAGGCTGGCAGATGGCGCTTTTCGTTGCGTGTATGCTGCCCTTGGTTGTGGGCCTCGGATTCTGGCAGCTGGAGCGCCGGGACGAGAAACTTGCGTATGAGGCCCGGTACTTTGATCGCGTTGGCATGCTGCCGGTGGCTCCGGCTGAGGCGACAGAGGATCTTGCGTTTCAGCGTCTGCGGATCAAAGGCAGGTTCGAAGGCGACAAAACCTTCCTGGTCGACAACCAGGTACATCAGGGTCGGCCGGGATACTGGGTGGTAACCAGTTTTGCTGCGGACAATGGTGATCGGTGGCTGGTAAATCGCGGATGGGTGCAAGCGCCGGAGTATCGCGAGCGGCTTCCGGAGGTGCAGACGCCGACTGGCTCGGTAGAGCTGGTTGCCGTGGTTTGGCCTGATACTGGCTTGCTGCCGCTGCTGGCTGAAGATGCGTGGCCCGAAAGCTGGCCGAAACGTGTGCAGAGGCTCGATGTTGTCGAAATGGCGCGGCTGCTTGTCGGTGTCAAGCCGGTCGAGCTTAGGCTGGAGGCCGGCCAGCCGGGTGGGTTTGTGCCAGCCAGCCTGGATGCGGACTTTCAGTCATCCAGGCATCTGGGTTACGCGGTGCAGTGGTTTGGCCTGGGCCTGGCTCTGATAACGGGGTTCGTGATTTATGGATTCAAACGCAATGGCTGATGTGCAAGCGGCACAAGCCGCCCAGCGCCGGAAGAACAGGATTCAGCTGATCACCATCCTGTCGATCGCCGTGCTGTCCCTGGCTGGCTCCTATGGGCTTTTCCACCTGGCCCGTCAGGGCGAGGTCTGGGGCACGACGAATAAAGGTGAGTTCGTAACGCCGCCCACGACCGTGCGATCCCTCGATATTCGAGACCAGCAGAACCAGCCTGTGACCGAGGGCGGAACCTGGTGGCTGTGGGTAGTTTCGCCAGGTAGTTGCGAAGGAGAGTGTGACCGGGCGCTGCATCAGCTGCGACAGCTTCACGCGCTGCTGAACAAGGATGCCAATCGTGTGCGTCGGGCACTGGTGCAACGTTGGATTCCGGCAAACCAACCGTTTGCGGACCGCTACCCAAAACTGAAATTTCTCTCTGGTCGGATTCAAGATCTTGGGCCGGGAATCTATATTGTCGATCCCATTGGCAATCTGGTATTTCGTTATCCGTTTGCCGATGCTGGCAAGCCGGTTCTGGAAGATCTCAAAAAGCTCCTGAAGGTGTCGCAGATTGGCTAGGCAGAAAATGCTCAGCTTGGGCCTGTTTTCGGTCGGTTTCGCCTTGGTTGTGGTGATACTGGGCGCTTTTACGCGACTATCCGATGCAGGGCTCGGCTGTCCGGACTGGCCTGGCTGTTATGGCTTTCTTACCGTTCCTGATGCCGCCCACGAAGTGAACCAGGCGGCGGAGCGATTCCCCGATGCACCGCTCGAGACCGAAAAGGCTTGGTGGGAGATGATCCACCGCTACTTCGCGGGAACGCTGGGTCTGCTGATTCTCGGTATCGCGGTGGGTGCCGTGTTCAGCGCCAAGAAAGACAAGAAACAACCACCCCCTTCGATCCAGGGTGCCCAGCCGCCGCGATCAGATCAGCGCTTGCCCCTCAAGCTGCCTCTGTTTCTGTTGTTGCTGGTGATCTGCCAGGGGGCCTTTGGTGCCTGGACGGTCACCCTCAAGCTTTGGCCTCAGGTCGTTACCGCGCATCTGCTCGGCGGGTTCGCGACGCTGTCGCTGCTGTGGCTGCTCTGCCTGCGGCTGGGCCTGCTCCGGGGTGCCTGGGTGCCGGCTCGTTTGCGACGGCACGCCCTCGCGGCTCTGCTGGTTGTCATTGCGCAGATTGTGCTGGGAGGCTGGGTCTCTTCCAACTACGCGGCGTTGGCCTGTCCGGACTTTCCAACCTGTCACGGCGACTGGTGGCCCGGCATGGATCTGAGAGAGGGCTTCAACATTGCTCAATCGGTTGGCCCCAACTATCTCGGCGGGCAGTTGGAAAGCGACGCCAGAGTGGCTATTCAGTTCACCCACAGGGTCGGTGCTCTGCTGGTTCTGCTGGTTGTTGGCGCGTTGATCTGGCGTTTATGGGACGCTCGGTCGCCTATGGCCCTGCCCGTCGCGGCGGTCCTGGCGGGCCAGATTCTGCTGGGGATTCTGAACGTGGTGCTCATGTTGCCGCTGAATATCGCCACCGCGCACAATGCCGTGGGCGCCCTGTTGTTGGTCTCCCTGGTTACAGTAAACTATCGCGCCTTTCGAGACGGACAGACCTCATGAGCGAAGCCACCGCCCATATCACCAGCTGGCGAGACTATCTGGAGCTGACAAAGCCCCGGGTCGTGCTGTTGATGCTTCTGTGCGCGCTCGTCGGAATGTTTTTAGCTGTCCCGGGAATGGTGCCTCTGGACATCTTGATCTTCGGCCTGACAGGCATAGCGCTGGTGGCCGGTTCCGCGGCCGTCGTCAATCATCTGGCCGATGCGCATATTGATGCCCGTATGGCTCGCACTGAACACCGTCCGGTAGCCACTGGGCGGGTCGGTTTCGCCCAGGGGCTGGCCTTCTCGGCCCTGTTGGGTATCGCCGGCATGGCTGTCCTGTATTTTCTGGTGAATCCGCTTACTGCCTGGTTGAACCTGGCGTCCTGGGTAGGCTACGGACTGATTTACACGCTGTTCCTGAAACGGGCTACCCCTCAGAACATAGTTATCGGCGGCCTGTTCGGGGCTGCACCGCCCCTGTTCGGATGGGCTGCAGTAAGCAACAGCATTGAGCCCGGCGCCCTGCTACTGGTGCTCATCATATTCGCCTGGACGCCACCTCATTTCTGGGCGCTGGCACTGGATCGCAAAGAGGAATACGCGTCGGTGGACGTACCTATGCTGCCGGTGACTCACGGCGAGCCGCTGACCCGACTGCACATATTTCTCTACACCCTCATTCTGCTGGCTTCCAGCCTGATGCCCTTTGCCATCGGGATGAGCGGTTGGCTGTATCTGGCTGGCGCGCTGGGGCTTGGCGCAGGTTTCATATACTGGGCCGTGGTCCTGCTGATCAACAGGAATCCCAGGGCCCCGCTGGAAACCTTTCGCTACTCCATCGTCTACCTCGGGCTTCTCTTTGTGGTGCTGCTGGTTGACCACTACTGGCTGGTGGTCAACGCGCCAGCGTCTCGGTCGCTGTTGGAGTTCACCCCGCTGTGACGCCTGTCCGGCTCACTGTCTTTCTCTGCGTCAGCTTCATCGCCATCGTCGTAGGCATGTTCGTATTCAGCGTGACCCGAAGCCCTGTCTTGTCCGAACAGGAAATGCGGGAACTTGGGGTCTTTATTCTGCCCCGGCCTCGAGAGATCACCGAGTTCGACCTTGTAGCCCAGGACGGACAACCCTTCACCCTCGAGAACCTTCAGGGTAAGTGGTCGTTCATCTTCTTCGGTTTCACGAACTGTCCGGATATCTGCCCGACTACCATGGCTGTCCTGGGCCAGGCAGAGCGACAGCTGCAGACGACGGACCCGGAAGCGGCAGCTCAGTTCCAAGGCATTCTGGTCACCGTCGATCCGGAGCGTGATGATTTGGAAACCCTCGGTGAATACGCACAGGCTTTCTCACCCCGCTTTCTCGGAGTTCGAGGGGAGCGTGATGCCATTGCCGGTTTTGCCACCCAGGTCAATGTCGCTTTTGCCCGAGTGCCTGGTGAAGGTGGCGGATACCAGGTCGACCACACCGCCAACATCGTGATTGTGAATCCCCGAGGCCACTACCATGGATTCGCGAAAATGCCCCATCAAGCTGATACCATAGTGGCATCGTTCAAGGCGCTGGCCGAGAATTTCTGACTCTGCGCCCGAATTCATCCCCGGGCCTAATCAGGATCGGACCCAGGACAAGGTGGAGGGGAACCATTTTAGCGGAGCACTACGCGAGCGTCCGAGAAGCCTCGGAGCGGCTGTGTCGACCTCTGGAACTCGATGACTACGGCGTTCAGCCGATGGATGATGCCAGCCCGCCTAAATGGCATCTGGCGCATACCACCTGGTTCTTTGAAACCTTTGTTCTCGGTGCGTTTGACGCAAGCTACCGTCCGTATCACGAGCGCTTTGAATATCTGTTTAATTCCTACTACAACGGCGTGGGCCGGCCTTATCCCCGAGCGCGTCGCGGGGCGCTGTCCCGGCCCACCGTCGCCGAGATTTACGACTATCGAAAGCACGTCGATGAATCCATGCGTGCGCTTCTCAATGCCCATGACGAGACCATCCAGGACCGCGTAGCACTGGGCTTACATCACGAGCAGCAGCATCAGGAGCTGCTTGTCACGGACCTCAAATACAACCTGGGCAACAATCCGCTGCTACCAGCCTATCGCGAGGATTTAGCGGGCACACCCGGTGCCTCGGCGAAGCGCTTTCCCATGTCGTTCGTCGAGCATCGAGGCGGCCTTGCCGAAATTGGTGCGGTTGAAGGTTTCTGTTTTGACAACGAGAAACCCCGGCACCCCGTCCTGTTGCAGCCTTTCGAGCTGGCTGATCGACTGGTGACCAACGGGGAGTATCTCGAGTTCGTGTTTGATGGCGGTTATCGGAACCCTGATCTTTGGCTCAGTGAGGGGTGGTCCCGGATCAGCAATGCAGCTGGGGCGGCTGGTAGCGATGATGTCAATGGGCAGCTGCCTGTTGAAGCGCGGCTGGCGCCCCTCTACTGGTATCGGGACGGTGATTCCTGGCATGAATACCGGCTCTCGGGCGCCTCGACTCTGAATCTTGACGCCCCTGTTGTGCACGTCAGCTATTATGAGGCGGATGCCTTCGCTCGCTGGCGTGATTGTCGACTGCCCACTGAGCAGGAATGGGAAATTGCGGCCACGGGCCTTCCGGTCACCGGGAACTTCATGGATGCAGATGTTCTGCACCCGCTTCCGATCCAATGCTCGCTGCAGCGTGGGGCGCAACATGGGGAAACGCCGGGTCGTCTGGCACAGCTGTTTGGCGACGTCTGGGAATGGACCTCCAGCCCCTACGTCGCGTATCCGGGGTTCCGCACCCTGGATGGGACGCTGGGGGAGTACAACGGCAAGTTCATGAGCAACCAGATGGTGCTGCGCGGCGGATCCTGCGCCACCCCGCCTGGCCATGTCCGCCCCAGCTATCGAAACTTCTTCTACCCTGGGGATAAATGGCAGTTCAGCGGGATCCGTCTGGCGCGGGATCTATGAACAGCTGCCTGAAACGCATCGCGCATGCACTGCGTCCGCACTGCGTCCGCACTGCATCTGCACTAAAACAAGGATAGTCAAAACGCCATGAGCTCTTCACCTTCGGTTCGCTATCAGTTCTTCGACCTCGGTCCGGACGCTTCCGACATGTATCAGGAAGTGCTCGGTGGGCTTCAGGCTCTGCCGAAACGATTGCCCCCGAAGTACTTCTACGATGAGGAAGGCTCTAGGCTTTTCGAGGCCATAACCCGGCTGCCCGAGTACTATTTGACTCGCACCGAGATGAACTTGTTCGATCGGTGCGAGCAGAGTGTCGCGGAGGCCCTGGGCAACGACGCTTGCGTGGTCGAGTACGGCAGTGGATCCAGCCAGAAGATTCGAAAAGTTCTGCAACGGGCGCGTCCGGAAGCATACGTACCCGTGGATATATCCGCTGAACATCTTGAATTGCAGTCGGCTGCGCTCAGCAGAGATTTCCCGTGGTTGAAGGTTTATCCGACCTGCGCGGATTTCACTCAGCCGTTTAAGCTGCCCGAGCCGGTATCTGAATTGCCTAAGGTAGGTTTCTTCCCGGGGTCCAGCATCGGCAACTTCGAGCCGGATAGCGCGGTCGGGTTTCTGCGCAACGTGCTTCGAACCCTTGGTCCGGGAGGGCAAATGTTGGTGGGCGTGGACCGTAAAAAGGACCCGGCGGTGCTCGAAGCCGCCTACAACGATGCCCAGGGGATCACCGCGCGCTTCAATCTGAACCTGCTTCATCACATCAACGCCCAGCTGGGCGTCAGCTTCGATCCGAACAGCTTCGTCCATGAGGCGCGCTACAATGAGGCGCTCGGGTGCATTCAGATGTTTCTCCGCAGCCGCGAAACCCAGACGGTGGTTTTGGGAGAGTATGAAATCAGCTTCACGGAAGGTGAAACTATTCATACTGAAAGCTCTTATAAGTACGATCCCGCTGAGTTCATTGCGCTCGCCCGCCGAGGTGGATTCGACACCGAGGTTTGGTGGACGGACGAAAACAGCTGGTTTGCCCTTTACCTGCTGCGGGCCGCGCCTTGATTCAGTGTGGACCTCAGTTCAGCTGACGTTCGTCCACGTAGAAGAAATGGGAAGTGTGGTGCGCCACGATGCGCTGGAACTCATTCGGATTGTTGGAGCGCAGGGCAGATTTTCCCCGGCTCTGCAACGCCACCGTTGAGCGAGACAGCCAGAAGGCCAAGGCCGCATAGAGGCAGAAAAAGGGGAAGTGCCACAGCTCTTGCTTCTGCATCGGGCGAATCGCATGGTACGCGCGCAGCAGTGCCATAGTGCGTTCGGTGTCAAGCGCGCCCTGAGCGTCCGTGCACCAGTCGTTGGCAGCCACCGCAAGGTCGTAAACGAGGTATCCCGTTGCGGCGTGATGGAAGTCCAGCACACCTGTCAATCCCTGATCGTTAAAGAGCACGTTGTCTCGGAAGAGGTCTCCGTGGATCGGCCCTTGCGGCAGGCTTTTTACGTCCTGTCGTTCCAGGCCATGGGCTATTCGTCGAGCCGTCTCTTTCATCAGATCTCCGGCTGCCCAGCCGACCCGGCCAACGCATGCCTGTACCTGGACATGCAGCCACTTCGCGTCTCTGGGGTAAGGGGGTAGCGGGAACGCCAGCTTGGCCGTTGCGTTGTGAAATCGCGCGGCAAAGCGGCCAAGCGCCTCAACCTGTCGGGTCGTGGGGTTGTAAGCATGTTGCCCGGGCAGCCGCTGACAGAGGAGCACCGGCTTGCCATCAAGACGGCTGTAGGTACTACCGTCCCGATCTCTGACGACGGCCGGTACGGGCAGGCCAGCGTCGACGCACGAATCCAGCAGTGGTACCAGAGATCCCCCTGCGTTGGATGGCTGCTCCAGGACAGTCAGAACGTAGTGCCGCTCGATGCCCTGTTTCTGGGTGGCCAGGAAGTAGTTGCTGTTCTCGATGCCGTTTGCCGCCGGCCAGTAACGGACCAGCTCACCCACGTCATACCTGTCCACAAGGGCTTCAAGGTGCAGAAGGTCAAGGTTTGTAATGGCGTTCATTTGCCTATAGGCCGCGCTGTCGGTAGCGGGTCAGAATTCGACGATCACCCAGGAGGGCAGAAGCATGTCGGCGCGTTCCAGATTACCGAAGCCTTTGGTCTGGTCTCTTGGCACCAGGTAGTAGGGCTTGCCTATCTGGGGCACTACGCGAACCATTCGCAACTCGCCGCCTTGCCTGAACTCGAATATCGTCCGTTCCTCTTCGGCGATGATGACGATGTCGGGACCCCGTAGGTCCCCGTCCTGGGCCGCAGCGAATGCCGCCCAAGGGACGGTCACTACCAAGCATAGGGCGCGAAGCAGGCGGTAGGCGGTCCGCTGTCGGCGGCCGCCTTCAGGGCGAGCGGATACGCCCTTGCTCACGGGGAGTTTCTGGCCTCTGTGCTTCGCGGGTACCATAGGCGCGAATGGTGACGCAAAGCGGAGTTCAAGGCAAAGCGTCTGCAACGAGTTTTCTTGGCAGATTTCCTGTCAGACTTTTAAGGGGTTGATTAATGGCGGCGATGCGCCCAGCTGATGCAGGTTCGGAGGCAACGGCTCCCGTGGTTCTTGTCGATGGTTCCTCCTATCTTTTTCGCGCCTATCACGCCCTGCCTGCGCTCACCGCAGCGGACGGCTTTCCGACGGGCGCAATCCGGGGGGTCATTGGTATGTTGCGAAAGCTTCTAAAAGACTATCCGGGCAGCCCCGTGGCCGTGATCTTCGATGCTAAAGGCAAGACCTTCCGTAATGATCTGTATTCGGAGTACAAAGCCAATCGGCCGCCCATGCCCGACGAGCTGCGAGAGCAGATCGAGCCCATACACGAGATCATTCGCGCCATGGGTCTACCGCTTATCATTGTGCCGGATGTGGAGGCGGATGATGTAATCGGCACGTTGGCGCATCAGGCAACGGCGCAGCGTCGGCACACGGTCATATCCACCGGTGACAAGGATATGGCTCAGCTCGTCAGCGCTCATGTCACCCTCGTGAACACGATGACTGACACGACGCTTGACCGTAACGGCGTCGTGGAAAAATTTGGCGTTCCTCCTGAACGCATCATCGATTATCTGGCGCTGACGGGTGACACCGCTGACAACATACCCGGAGTTCCCAAGGTTGGCCCCAAGACGGCGGCCAAGTGGCTGGTTGAATATGGCAGTCTGGACCAGGTTATGGAGAGGGCTTCCGAGATAAAAGGCAAAGTGGGCGAGAATCTGAGGTCGAGCCTGAAGCAGCTTCCGCTGTCGAAGGAACTTACCACCATCAAATGCGATGTGGATCTCGATTTGGGAATAGGGGATCTGGAGCCGGCGCCGGCGGATGAAGATGCGCTCAGGGCGCTGTTCGAAAAGCTGGATTTCAAATCCTGGGTGCCCGAACTTGGGGTAGACGACGCGCCTGGGCCCGCCTCTGGGAATGCGGAGCGGAACTACGAGGTTATCGACACCGAAGAAAAGCTGAGCCGTTGGCTTGAGCGCCTGGAGCAGGCGGACCTTATCGCCTTCGATACTGAAACTACCAGTCTCAACTACATGGATGCGGAGCTTGTTGGGTTTTCTTTCGCGGTAGAAGCAGGTAGCGCCGGGTACCTGCCTGTGGGCCATAACTACGTCGGTGCCCCACCACAGCTTTCCCTGAGCGCCGTGCTGAAGCGCCTGACACCCTTGCTGGAAGATCCGCAGCAGCACAAAGTTGGCCAGAACCTAAAGTATGACCTCAGCGTGCTGGCCCGGTATGGCGTGCGACTGGCGGGCATCCGGCACGACACCATGCTTGAGTCTTACGTGCTGAACAGCGTTTCAGGGCGGCACAACATGGACGACATGGCGAAGCGCTATCTCGGCCTGGAAACTGTTCACTACGAGGACGTGGCAGGAAAAGGCGCCAAGCAGATTACCTTTGATCAGGTAGCAGTGGAGCAAGCGGCTGACTACGCTGCGGAAGACGCTGACGTTACCCTGCAGCTGCACCAGGCATTGTGGCCCAGGTTGGAATCAGAGCCGGGGCTGCGTCGGGTCTACGAGGCGATCGAAGTACCCCTCGTGGCAGTGCTCTCGCGCATCGAGCGTAATGGTGCCTTGGTGGATGGCGGCCTGCTGGAGGACTTCAGCCGCGAGCTGGAAGGGCGACTGCAGGCGCTTACCGAGGAGGCGTGGGCGATGGCCGGCGAGGAATTCAACCTGGACTCGCCGAAGCAGTTGCAAGGGATACTGTATGCCAAGCTGCAGCTGCCTGTGCTCAAGAAGACGCCCAAGGGACAGCCGTCGACCGCAGAGCCGGTTCTGCAGGACCTGGCTCAGGACTATGAGCTGCCACGACTGATCATGGACTACAGAACGCTGGCGAAGTTGAAATCCACTTACTCGGACAAGCTCCCGCTGCAGATCAATCAGAAGACCGGGCGGATCCACACTTCGTATCATCAGGCGGTGACCGCGACAGGAAGGCTTTCTTCTTCAGACCCCAATCTGCAGAACATCCCGGTTCGGCATGCTGAGGGTCGCCGAATCAGGCAGGCCTTCGTGGCGCCCTCTGGAAAACGTATTGTTGCCGCCGACTACTCTCAGATAGAGCTGCGCATCATGGCGCATCTGTCCCAGGATGAAGGGTTGATGTCCGCATTTGCCGACAATCAGGACATTCACCGCGCCACGGCGGCTGAGGTTTTCGGTTTGGGCCTGAGCGAAATAACCGACGAGCAGCGGCGTAGCGCCAAGGCCATCAATTTCGGGCTCATCTACGGCATGTCCGCGTTCGGCCTGTCCCGTCAGCTGAGCATCTCTCGAGCACTGGCCCAGGATTACATCGACCGCTACTTCGAGCGGTATCCGGGGGTAAGGGCCTATATGGACGCTACCCGTGCCCTCGCCCATGACCAGGGCTACGTGGAAACGGTTTTTGGTAGACGCCTATATCTGCCGGAGATCAATTCCAGCAATGGACAGCGCAGGCAGGCGGCAGAACGCACGGCAATCAATGCGCCCATGCAGGGATCAGCCGCAGACATCATAAAGCGAGCGATGATCGAGGTGGATGACTGGCTTGCGGGTTCGGGCCTCGATGCGTTGATCATCATGCAGGTGCATGACGAGCTGGTATTTGAAGTTGCGGCAGGCCAGGTGGATGAGCTTATCAACGGGGCGACCGCGCGCATGGAGCGTGGGGCCGACCTGGATGTTCCGCTGATCGTTGATACCGGGGTTGGCAACAACTGGGATGAAGCTCACTGATCCGGCGTGTCCGATGCCAGCCGGGTCGCCAGGAAGTCGAGCAGTTCAGGCAGGTTCAGGCCGGTCGTCGCGGAGAAAGTGATGGTTCTGATGAGGGGGCTGTTGCGAAGCCGGCTGCAGACCGTCTGAAGGGTGCGTTGTTGGGCCCCGTATTTGAGCTTGTCGGCTTTGTTCAGCAGGATGAGCATGGGCAGCTCCGAGTCGGTTGCCCAATCGATGATTTCGAGGTCGTAGGCCTGCAGCGGATGGCGAATGTCCATCACCAAGACAAGCGCAACCAGGTTGTCCCTGTGGGATAGGTACTCGTTCACCGCTGCCTGCCAGCGCGCCTGCTCCACGCGGCCCGCCTTCGCGTACCCATATCCGGGCAGATCTACCAGGCGCCCATAACCTGGGGTGTCGCCGCGTACTTCCACGGCGCCGCCAGCGGCTTTGATAGTGCCGCCAGCGGCTTTGATAGAGAAGAAGTTGAGAAGCTGAGTTCGGCCTGGGGTTTTGCTCACTTTCGCAGTCTGGCGGCTACCGGATAGTCGGTTGAGGACGCTGGACTTTCCGGCGTTTGATCGGCCGGCGAAGGCCACCTCGGGCGTATTGTCAGCAGGGCATGCGGCCAGATCAGGCGCGCTGGTCAGAAAGCTCAGCGTGAGCCTCGGGGCATCGCCTTTCGGGGAGCCATGCCCGGAGCCATTTGGAGAGGATGTATGGTCTGCTCTGGTCTTGCTCAATGGACTGTGTCTCGGCGACAGTTGGTATATAATTTCCGCCCCGGATTTACGGCTCTGAAGCAGGCCGACCGGTTCACAAGACATCAAGGTTAACCGTTCTGCGCACGAAAAGGTGTGCCAGGGCCTGGCGTGAGAGAAGATCGTCACCGCCCTGTGAGCGTTTGCCCTGTCCCCGACAAGCGGTGACGAGGTGGGCAGAGGTGTTCGAACGTTTGCAATGGCGTCCGCGTGAGGGTTTGGAATAGGCTTCTGTTGAAGGATTGATAGACATGCAAATGCGTTGGTTGTCCGCTTTCATGCTGCTTGCAGGAACTGGTGTATTCAGTGGTGCCGTATTTGCGGCCGGTGATCCTGAAGCGGGCAAATCTCAGGCGGTCGTTTGCGCCGCGTGTCACGGGCAGGACGGCGCGTCTCCCATCGACCCCAGTTATGCGGTTCTGGCGGGCCAGAATGAAAAATACCTCTTGCGACAGTTGCAGATGTTTCAGAGTGGCACACGCTACGCGCCGCTGATGGTGGGCCAGCTGAATGCCAAGAGCGAGCAGGATCTTGCTGATTTGGCCGCGTATTATGCGTCTCTGCCAGCGAAAGTTGCCCAGGCGGATGCCGACGATGAGACCCTTGCTCGGGCTGAAGCTATTTATCGAGGCGGTATTTTAAGCAAGAAAGTTGCCGCTTGTACGGCCTGTCACTCGCCTACCGGAGGTGGCAACGCGCCCGCGGGTTTCCCCAGAATCGGGGGTCAATCTGCGCCCTATACAGTCAGCCAACTCACCGCCTATCGCGAAGGGCAGCGGAAGACGGATGAGACCTTTGGCGCCATGATGCGCGGTGTGGCCTCCCGGCTCACGGATACGGAGATAGAAGCCCTGGCCGCTTACCTGCAGGGGCTCTACTGAGCCAAACACCCGAAAGATCTCTGGCACTTCACGGCCCGCGAGCGGTCTAATGATTTGATGGGGTTAAGCCGTCCTGGCTCCTTTTTTTTGCCGGGTCTGGTCGGCTTCAGGGTGAAACCTTCTGGGAACGGTTCGGCTGGGTTCTGGGACCCAAGGGATTAGAGTGGCCGGGTGTGCAAGCGCTCCCGGTCGGAGACAACTCACGGGTTTTTGACACGGAACGACTAGAATCGGGCAATGAGGAAAATCTGGTGACGCAATTGAAACAGTTTTTAGGCAAACGGCTTTCGGTGTCGGTAGCCGCCGTTTTGCTGGTTTTCAGCGCGTCCGTCCGTGCGCAGACCACGGATGCTTCTGGAACCACCGCGCGGGCCGCGTCTGAGGACGCGACCCCTGTGCAGATGGCCCGGTTTCAGGAAGGCGTCAACTATGAGCGTCTGCCCGTGGTCGTTGAGGTCCGGGACCCTTCAAAGATCGAGGTAGTAGAGGTTTTCTCCTACGCCTGTATCCATTGCAAAACTTTTGAGCCCGCAGTGGAGGCATGGACCGTCGACATTGCCAATGACGTTGACTTTTATCGCATGCCGGCAACTTTCAACCAGACTTGGACTGCGCTCGCTCAGGGCTTTTACACGGCTGAAGCGCTTGGCGTTCTCGATCAGGTACATGAAGCCATGTTCCGGGCTATCCATGATCGCGGCGTCAATGTCGCTGATCCGGAACTCATGGCTCAACTCTTTCAATCTGCGGCGGGGGTTTCGCCCTCGCAGTTCAATCAGGTTTTTAACTCCTTCAGCGTCCGCAGCCGGGTTCAGCAGGCGGACGCGCGGGGGCGCGTGTATCGCATTACGGGCACTCCGACGATGATCGTCGATGGCACCTACCGAGTGGATGCTCGGATGGCGGGTAACCACGGGAACATGCTGGAAGTGGTGGATTTTTTGGTCGAACGGCAGCGCTCTGCCGGTCGAACAGCAGCGGCCGCTGAGCCATCGGCAGCGGGTGGAGAAGAAGGTCAATGAAGGACAACAGAAATGCAGGATAGTCCACAGACCTCCCCCAAGGAGGCCGTTAGACTCTTTGCGAAATCTCTAGAGCAATCCGCCATGTTGGCATGGGCAAGGCGCGGTGAGATACGTTCGGTGCCAGCGGCGCCGGCAGTGACCGCACACTCTACCGAACAGAGCCTGCACGATGGTCGTGCGCCCCTGCGCTTCCTGTCTTTCAACATTCAGGTGGGTATCGGCACTTCCAAGTACCGGCACTACTTCACCAAGGGCTGGAAGCATCTGCTGCCCCATGAGCGGGCGACGCTAAATCTTCAGCGCATCGCCGATGTGGTTGCGGGATACGACTTCGTGGCGTTGCAGGAAATCGACGGCGGCAGCATGCGCAGCAGCTACGTCAATCAGGTGGAGTTCATTGCCGAATGCGCTCGATTCCCCTACTGGTACACTCAGCTCAATCGCGATCTTGGGCCGCTGGCTCAGCACGGTAACGGTCTCCTGTCCCGGCTGTCTCCCATGGATATGGAAGATCACAAGCTGCCTGGGGCGATTCCGGGACGCGGAGCCATCGTCGCACGGCTTCCGTACGGCGACGTCAGCGTCCTCGTGGTGCTGTTGCACTTGTCACTCGGAGAGCGGTCGCGTCGCTTGCAGCTTGAGTACGTCAGGAATCTCATTGACGGCCAGCAGCACGTGGTACTTATGGGTGATATGAATAGCCACCTCACGGAGCTCCTTTTCAGTTCCCCTCTGGCTGAAACCAGTCTGATGCCCGCCGCCGGCCAGGTTCAGCCGACCTATCCGTCATGGCGTCCGCTTCGAGCGCTCGACCACGTACTGGTCTCCCCGTGCCTGGCAATTCGCGATTATGAAGTGCTCGATTGCCGGCTTTCCGACCATCGGCCTATATCGGTTACCCTTGAATTGGCAGACCAGCCTGTCGGTCGACAGTAGTCGACTCACCGAGAGACGCGAAAGGTTGCCTCGTTTTCCCGGGGCCCTTCGGCACATTTTGGTTTACCGCGCGGCTGACATTTGCGGTCGGGAGCACGCACTTTCCAGAAGTTCGGGATAGTTATCCCGATACTCGCCCTGACACAGGGCAATGGTGTTGGCTATCTGGTCTACGACGTAAGCGTGGATGTCCTTTGCATCCTCCGCTGACAGCACGCTGGCGAAGCTTGCCATTCCCTTGCCTGAGTAGGCGCCGCCGATGACGATAGCCTCCCAGGACCCATGCACGCCGGCGCTGGAGTACCGTAGGTCGGGAATTCCGCCGCCGCTTGCCACCGCGCCAGGGCCGTGACAGGTACCGCAGTTGTTATGATAGAGAACCTCGCCTTTTGCTACCTGCTCCGGCGTCCGTGGCATTTCCGGCGGCTCGGGTAGTTCCATATAGACCACATCGGGCGCGGGCAGAGTGGCCGTTCCGCCCAACTTGAATGTGAGCAGGCGTCCCTCCGAAAGCACGTTGCCGCGATGCCTTGGAACCCCTGATGCCAACGCGAATGCTCCACCCCAGCCGGCCAGCACGCTCACGTACTGCTCGCCATCGATGCTGTAGGTGACCGGCGCGGCGATGATGCCCACGCCTGTGGGAAACTCCCACACCAGTTCTCCCGTATCCGCCCGGTACGCGGCGAAAACGCCGTCTGAACGGCCCTGGAAGATCAGATTGCCAGCCGTGCTTAAGAGCCCCCCATTCCAACTGGTGGCGTGCTGCACACGCCAGACTTCTGTCTGGGAAACCGGGTCCCAGGCGGCCAGATGTCCCTTAATATCTTTGAGGTCTGCGATCATGGTATCCGGGTCTTTTGTGGGAATGGTCTGGCCGAAATCCACCCCGGTGTTCCAGGCTTCGGGTTGATAGCGAAAAGCATTGTCCTGAGCATAACGGAAAGGGAGATCCAGAGCGGGAATGTAGACCAGCCCGGTTTCCGGGTTAAAGGACATAGGATGCCAGTTGTGCCCGCCATAGGGCGCTGGCCGAATCTGCTGCACGTCGTTAGCGTAGTGCGCGTCCGGATTCTCGACCGGCCGCCCTGTCTCCTGATCGATGTGCGTAGCCCAGGTCACCGGCACGTAAGCTTCGGCGGAAATGAACTCGCCGTTGGTACGATCGATCACATAAAAAAAGCCGTTCTTCGGTGCCTGCATGATGACCTTGCGCGGTTCGCCGGCAATCTCGAGGTCCGCAAGAATCATGTGTTGGGTAGCCGTGTAGTCCCAGGTATCTCCCGGAGTGGTCTGGTAATGCCATACCATCTTGCCGTCATCCGGATTGATCGCGACGATGGATGACAGGTACAGATTGTCGCCGCCGCCGGGCGAACGGATGTAGCGGTTCCAGGGAGAGCCGTTGCCGACGCCGATGTAGAGCAGGTTGAGCTCCGGGTCGTATGCCATGGAATCCCAGACAGTGCCGCCGCCGCCCACGTCCCACCACTTGCCACCTCGCCAGGTCGCTGCCGCCTGCTTCAGATGCTCGCCCTCGAAAGGCTGGGCCGGGTCGCCAGGAACCGTATAGAAGCGCCAGGATTCGGCGCCGGTATCCGCATCGTAGGCTGTGACATAGCCGCGCACGCCGTATTCGGCGCCACCGTTGCCTATGATGACTTTGCCGTCGATGATGCGGGGCGCGCCAGTGATGGTATAGGCGCGTTCCGGGTCGGTGGTCTGCACCTGCCAGGCAAGCGCCCCCGTGGCAGCGTCGACAGCGACCAGGCGGCCATCGAGGGTGCCCGCGTAAATCCTGCCCTTCCAGGCTGCGACGCCACGATTGACGACGTCGCAGCACGCATATTTCCCCCATTCCCGGGGCACCATGGGGTCATGTGACCACAGCAGCTCGCCGGTCTTTGCATCGTGCGCCCAGATCACGGACCAGGAACCAGTGGAATAGAGAACACCGTCAATCACGATGGGGGTGGCCTCCAGGCCGCGTCTGGTCCCCGTATCCCAGTGCCATGCGAGCCCCAGATCGCTGACGTTTTCGATATTGATCTGATTCAGCGGGCTGAAACGCTGCTCGTCGTAAGTTCGGCCGTGGCTCAGCCAGTTGCCGGGCTCGGCATCCGCGCTGCGAATCCGCTCGCCATCCACGTCGGCCGCCAGTGTGTTTGCTGCCGCGTCGGGTCCCTTCAAGGCTGCGACCTCGTTCGCACCCCCAGTTGCGGGCTGGCCGTTTCCAGGCTCCTGAGAGCATCCTGCAGTAGCGCCCAGCAGGTATGCCAGCGCGGATGCCAGCAGGATTCGTTGGATCATTCCCTTCCCCTCGATCTTCGATACAGGCGACTTCAACTTTGCGTTGGAGTTTACAGAAAGAGCATGCTGTGTCGCCAGGCGTGCCGCCTGTTGCGGCGCGGTCGATCCGGTGGCGCCGGGCTATGGACCCTGCTGCTCCGTTGGCGTAGTTTGTGCAAATTCGAACGATGCGCATGTAAGGTCGGGTAGACGCGCATATAAGGCCGCGTAAAAAAGTTGCAGGGTTAATCGGTTAGATGTCGAGCAGTTGGACACCACACCGGGACGGGATCCGGGTTGACGATAATGGGTCGGGGCCCGACGCTTCGGTGGGCGCCGATGACTGGCTGGAAGAGCAGCAGGAATGGGTTGATGCTCTGGACGACCTGCTGGACCATCGCGGCTCGGAAGGCGCCCGGGCGCTGTTGCAGAAACTCCAGGGCCATCTCAGCCGCCGCGGTCTGGTGCTTACCGACGCTGCGCTAAATACGCCCTACAAGAACACCATCGAGGTTCGCGATCAGCCTGCCTATCCGGGCAATGTCGAGCTGGAAATTCGGATAGGCAACATCATTCGCTGGAATGCCGTCGCTATGGTGCTGCAGGCCTATGACAGCGGATCCGGCGTCGGTGGCCATATCGCCACTTACCTGTCCGCAGCCACCATGATGGAAGTCGGCTTCAATCACCTGTTTCGTGCCCGCAGCGCGTCCTACGGGGGCGATCAGGTACATTTTCAGGCCCACACTGCTCCTGGCGTTTACGCCCGCGCTTTCCTCGAAGGTCGGTTGACAGAATCCCAGCTGCATAATTTCCGTCGCGAGCTGGCGGACGGAGGAGGCTTGCCCTCGTATCCGCACCCCCGGCGTCTCCCCTGGTTCTGGCAGATGCCCTGCGCCAGCATGGGGCTCTCTACCCCAAGCGCCATTTACCAGGCGCGCTTCGCCAAGTACCTGGAAAGCCGCGGCCTCAAGTCCAAAGATGGCGGCAAGATCTGGACGTTCATCGGTGACGGAGAAGCAGACGAGCCGGAAGTCCTCGGTACCATAAACATCGCTAGCCGGGAGAGGCTGGATAATCTCGTGCTCGTTATCAACTGCAACCTGCAGCGGCTGGATGGACCCGTGCGCGGGAATGGCAAGATCATACAGGAGCTGGAACGATCTTTTCGGGGCGCAGATTGGCACGTCGTCAAGGTCATCTGGGGCAGCGGATGGGATCCCCTTCTTGATCGTGATGAGCACGGCACGCTGCAGGCCCGCATGGAACAGGCTGTCGATGGCGACTATCAGCTGTACAGCGTTTCTTCTGGCGATGCGGTTCGCGAACACTGGGTTGAGAATACGCCTGAGCTTAGGGAGCTAATGAAAACGCTCTCGGACGAGGAAATTCGCTCGATAAAGCGCGGCGGGCACGATCACAAAAAAATCTATGCCGCGTTCCATCACGCCGCCGAGGTTCAAGGCAAACCCTGCGTAATCCTGCTCAAGACGGTCAAGGGGGAAGGCCTTGGTCCTGGCGCGGAAGGCAGCAATACGGTCCATCAGAAAAAATACCTGAGTCCTGAAGAGCGTCGGGAGTTGGCAAAGCGCCTCGACATACCGCTGGACGATGAAGCCGTAGCCCGGGCGGCATTCTACCGGCCGGCGGATGACTCTGAAGAAATTCGCTATCTCAAGGCCCGCCGGGAGGATCTGGGCGGCAACCTGCCGACCCGAGAAGTACGCTGCCAGCAATTGGCGCCGCCGCCCCTCGACCTCTTCAAGGATATGCTTAAAGGGTCGGCTCGAGAGGTCTCCACCACGATGGTGGTTGTTCGCATGCTCTCGAAACTGCTTCGCGACCCGGACATCGGCCGCTACGTCGTCCCCATCGTACCGGACGAGGCTCGAACCTTTGGCATGGACGGGCTGTTTCCCCAGGCAGGCATCTATTCGCCTGCCGGTCAGCGCTATCA
The DNA here is from genome assembly GCA_024640825.1 of Gammaproteobacteria bacterium. GTDB lineage: Bacteria > Pseudomonadota > Gammaproteobacteria > Pseudomonadales > Azotimanducaceae > UBA7803. The sequence continues at coordinate 10,991 of JAHEEG010000006.1, read as the reverse complement.
GCCGGTGGACGCGGGATCTATCGCCCCATACCGCGAGGCAGAGGACGGGCAGATTCTGCAGGAGGGTATCTGCGAAACCGGCGCGATGGCGTCGTTCATGGCGGCTGGTACCGCCTACGCGAACTACGGTTTGCCGATGATTCCCTTTTATATTTTCTATTCCATGTTCGGATTCCAACGGGTCGGAGACATGATCTGGGCTTGCGGAGATATGCTTTGCAAGGGCTTCCTCCTGGGTGGCACCTCGGGACGTACCACGCTCAACGGTGAAGGTGTGCAGCACCAGGACGGCCATTCCCATCTGCTTGCGGCCACCGTACCAAACCTGAAAAGCTATGATCCGGCCTTCGGCTACGAGATTGCGCTGATCGTCCGAGAAGGCATCCGGCGTATGTATGCCGAACAGGAAAACCTTTTTTATTATTTGACAGTTACTAACCAGCCTTATCTCATGCCGCCTCTGTCAGAGGACGCCGGGGTGGAGGAAGGCATCCTCAAGGGGATGTACTGCTTCGAACGCCAGCACGGGGCCGAGGTCAATCTCTTCGGCAGCGGGGCCATAATGCATGAGGTGTTGCGAGCCCGGACACTGCTCGCCGAGTTGGACATCGCGTGCAGCGTCTGGAGCGTGACCAGTTACACGGAGCTCACTCGACAGGCGCTTGCGGTCGAGCGCGCAATGCTGCTTCAGATCGGCGAAGCGGCCGGTCCTTCTCACGTGACCGAGCTTCTGCAGGATGAGAAGGGGATCTTTGTAGCTGCTACCGACTATATGAAAGCACTGCCCATGAGCATCTCGCGCTGGATCCCCGGCCCTTACACCGTGCTTGGGACGGATGGATACGGGCTGTCGGAAGCGCGGCCCGATCTGCGGAACTACTTTGAAGTCTCAGCGGAATGGATTGCTTTTGCAGCCCTGTCGACCCTGGCCCAGCACGACCGATTGGATCGTGAAGCCGCTTTCGCCTTTGCCGGGGACGCGGGGCTGGACCTGACGAAAGTGGATCCCGCCTGTTTATGACGCGGTCGGCGTGACGTGGTCGGCGTGACGCGGTCAGCATGACGCCATCTCGTCGAGTTCACATTGTGGGCTGTCATCGCAGCGGAACCACGCTGATGATGGAATTGATGTGGAAATGCTTCGAATTCAGCGGTCGCTCTGAACATGAGGTTGCCCTGTTCGAGCCGGTTCCCGAAGGCCAAACGCTCTATTTGACCAAGAAACCGCCGGACACGATTCGCCTGGCTCCTGCGTTTCTGGCGGACGAGGCGCTTTTCGTCATCGCGATGCTGCGGGATCCCCGGTCCGTCGTTTCCAGCAGACACCCGAAACGGGGCGACGTCTATTTTTCCGGGTTTCGTCGCTGGCGCGATTACGCTGTCGCGATTCAGCGCCTTGAGGGCCATCCGCGCTATCTCGTGGTTCGCTATGAAGATCTGATAACCGACCCCGACGGGGTGCAGTCGACGATCTGTCGACGATTTCCTTTCCTCACCCAGCGGGGCCATTTTTCCGACTATCCTGATGGCGCGCGGGTACCGGAAACTGCCAGTGTGTCACTGCTGGGAGTGAGGCCCTTTGACCCTGGACGGATAGAGAGCTGGCGTGATCACCTGCCTAGAGTCAAAGGCCAGCTGCAGAAGTTTCCCGACATGCAGACGTGGCTGTTGAACCTGGGTTATGAATCAGACTCCACCTGGATGAAGGTGCTGGATGACGTGGAACCCTATCAGCAGGCCTATAAGGAGGCGGCCCCTCACGTCCTCAAACGCCTGGAAACAGACTTCAGATTCTGGCTGAAGACACGACGTTATCTTCGTGACCGCGGCCTTTCCGGGCGCTGAGGTCGGGCGTTAGTTTGAGAACCAGTTAACGAGCAAGATCTGCCAGCATGGCCATACTTGAAGGAACCGGCGGTGTTACCCGAATATGGACCTTCGCTTTTCTTACTTTGAAATACTCACAGGCACCGGGGCGCTCTTCCTGTGCCTCGTCTTCGTGGCTCTATTTATAGAGGCACCTGCAATTCAGGAGGAAATCGGCAGCGAGGCGGCAGAAGCCGTGCGCCGGCAGAATCTATTCTGGGTCAGCGTGCAGGCCCACGGTCAGCATCTGGTGCTGCACGGCGCTGCGCCGGACTATCTGGCCAAACGGCAGGCCGGCGAAATTGCGGCGGATGTTCGCGGCGCCACGATAGTAGAAAACAAAATTGCCATTATTGGCGAAGAGGGCACCTGTCAGATCGAGCTCGATCGCCACCTCAAGGGCGAGCAGGTGACGTTCAAGGCGGGTCGAGCCGAACTTGCTGATCGAAGCTTTCCGGTCCTGGGCCTCGTGGCCAGCGTGGCTCGCAACTGTGACGCAGCCTTTGAGGTCGCCAGCCACACTGACGCTGAAGGGGATTCGGCAATCAATCTCAAGCTGTCACAGCGTCGGGCGGACGTGGTGGTTAGATATCTGGTTCAAAGTGGGGTCGATCCTGAACGGTTGCGGGCCGTCGGCTATGGCGAAAGCCAGCCCGTGGCGGACAATCAGTCCGAAGACGGGCGCGCTGCCAATCAGCGTCTGGAATTCCGCGTCCTGGGTGACGCAGCGTGATCTTTCTGGTTTTCAAGATCTTCGTTTATCTCGTGGTGGCCATTTGTCTGGGTGCGGCAGGCGGATGGTTGCTGCGGAATCTGGCCGCCACGCGCCACGAAGCGTTGTTGAATCGGCAGCTGATCGAAGACCGGGGGCGGGTTTCTCACCTGGAATCTCAACTTCGGGGCCATAAGGAGGTGGCTTCTCAACTGAAGGTCGAGATCAAAGAGAAGGAAGAGCAACTGGGTGAGCTTAATCAGGCCCTCAAACAACGCGACGAATCGCTTGTTGAGAAGGCGCGAGCGCTGAGCCTACTCCAGACCCGCCTGGACGGCCGTGTCGATGCCAGGGGCGCGGCCAGCGCGAGCATCCGAACGGAAGCGCACATGCCTGTGCTGGAAGAGGTCGAAGCCGAACCCTCGCGTCCAGAGGATTCTGTGGAGCTGTCGGCGCTTAAAGCCGAGGTGAACAGACTTAATCTGGCCCTTGAGGCTGCAAAATCAGAGGCAGCACCTGCCGAGGCGCCCGCCCCGGTCGCCGAGAGTCCTGAACTCCTGGACCGAATTGCAGACTTGGAACACGCGCTCGACCGAGCTGAGCGCGCGCTGCTCAATGAGCAGCGCCGCGTAACGGAACTTGAGCGGGAGCGGGAGCTTCAGAACCGCACCCTGCACGCGCTGCACCAGCAGCTCGAGATGGCCAAGGAAAGCCGCCGCACGACGGGGAGCTGAGGGTCAGATCAGAGCCGGCCCATCTGTTCAGCTTCCACCAGAATGGCGTTCAGCAGCGAGCGCGCCTTTTCCTCTGGAGAGCCCTCGGCCATTTCCGCCGATTTGGAATTGATCCCCGGTATGCGGGCGATAAGCATGTCGCCGGAAACTGAGAAAACGCCCGCGTATTGTTTCCCTTTATAGTCGACCGGCATCTGTTGTTGCCTGGCACCGGTTGCCATGGTTTTCTCCCTCAATCTGTTGCCTATTGTTAGTAGCCGGCTATCGGCGAGTCGTCTGCCGGCCGAATCGTTCTCGGTAGTCGTGAGTTCCAGATCGACTGGCACGCACCGATCATCTGCGGCGGCTGATTGCTCAGGAAAAACGTCTGATCAGATAAATCGCGGCAGATAGCACTGCAGAGATTACCAACATGGAGGTCAAGGGAAAATAGAAAGAGAAGCCGGACCTCTCGATGCGTATATCTCCAGGCAGCCGGCCAATCCAGCTAAGCGCCCCGGCCTGGGTCATCAGGCCGAGCGCAATCAGCAGCACGCCGGCGATTACCAGCCATCGTCCCAGATCACCCATTGGCGCTTGTGCCTCTAAGTGTTAGTCCCAACGTCTTGCGCAGCCACGGCAGACTGGCCGATGTCCCTGCCGTTGAGGCGACGGATGACGGGCCTGCTTACCGTCACCCAGAGTATACAGGTGAGGTAGATGCTGCTCCCCAGAATCACCGCCGCTGATGGGCCGGTCGCTTCGGCAAGGGCGCCGACGAACAGCCCACCCAGTGGCATCAGGCTGAAGCCCATGGCGTGAATTCCCATCACCCGGCCACGCAATTCATCGGGCACCGCCAGCTGCATGACGCTCATGGAGCTGATCATAAACACCGATGCGAATGCCGCAGCCAGGAAAACCGCCCCCAGGGCGAGGACGAAAATGCCAGTGGTGGCCAGCCCCGCAAAAGCAGCGGTGGTGATGGCGCTGAGACTGGCACCGCCCAGCAGCATTCGACCCAGTTGTCGGCGGCTCTGCACGCCGCCAATCAGCAAGGTTCCGACCACCGACCCTATCCCGCCTGCGGAAAGCAGGTAGCCGTAGGCGGTTTCTCCGCCATTCAGCATGCTTGCGAACGCTGGCATGATCTGGATATACGACTGCGAGAAGAACATGCCAGCGAAGGTCAGCAGAATGAGCCAACGGAAAAGGGGCGCGCCGTGGATGTAACGCCCCCCCTCCGTGACCTGCTCCCAGGCTGTTCCCTTGCCGGCCTGGACAGGTTGTGGCGGAATGCGGGAGATCACGGCCATCATCACCAGAAATCCCAGGGCGCTCAGCAGGAACAGGACCCAGGTGTCGCTGGCTGCGATGACCAGCCCGCCCAGGGCCGGCATCGCCATTCGGGTTACCTGCCATACGAACGAGTTCAGGGCCACCGCGCTGAGAAAAGCGGAACGGCTGATCAGGTTGGGGTACAGAGAGACGCGCACAGGCCAATCCACGCCGGTAATCAGAGAAAACAGCGCCGCAACGGCAAGAACATGCCAGACCTGAACATCGCCCGAATAATCCAGCCAGGTAAGGGTCAGGAGCAGCACGCTGATACTGCAGGAGGTGACCATCATGATGCGACGTTTGTCGAAACGGTCCGCAATAACGCCGCCGGCGAGGGTCATGAGGATATTTGGCAGAGCCGCGGCCGCGCCAAGCAGGCCCAGTTGCAGCGCGGAGCCGGAGAGCTCGAAAATGAGCCAGCCCTGCCCCAGCGTGATCAACTGAGTCGCACCCACCGATGCCAGAGACGCCAGCCAGTAACGTCGGTACAGTGGGAATCCCAGGGCGGGATATTTCTGCAGCAGGAATCGATAAGCCATGGAGGCCGACCCGGGTGTTGCGAACTTCAGCGCCAGTATGCCCGCGCGGGCGCGCTCGGAGTCAATGGGTCCTGCGTCAGGACTGGGTACCCGCTGGCGCTCCACGGCCGGATAAGGGAGCATGAACGAGAAGTTTCAGACCAAAGCGGATGCGCGACAGTGGGCGTGGGATGCCCTCGATGACCGGGGTTGTGCCCGTTTCCCCTTTCCACCCCATGGTCGCATCCCCAATTTCGAGGGGGCGGAGCTGGCTGCTCGAAGGATTTTCAGCGAGTCGCCATGGCGTGAGGCCCGCGCTATCAAGGTCAATCCCGATTCGCCGCAGATGCATGTTCGTGTTCAGGCGTTGGCTCGTGGCATAAGGGTTTTTGTGCCGACACCCGGGCTCAAAGGCGGGTTTCATCTTCTCGATCCGGAGCGCATTCCGCCCTCCCGCTATGGCGAGGCGGCGACGCTGTCTTCTATGCTGGAATGGTCACTGTCCGTGCCGCTTGACGAAGTGCCACAACTGGATGCCATCGTCACCGGTTGCGCGGCAGTTACTGACGGTGGCAAACGCGCTGGCAAAGGGGCAGGGTACAGCGACATCGAATTTGCGATCCTGCAGGAGCTGGGCCATGAACCGGTCCCGGTAGCCACCACCGTGCACGAGTTGCAGATCGTGGGGGATTTTCCGGTCGAGACCAATGATCTACCCCTGTCGTTGATCTGCACGCCGCTGCGAACGCTTCGGGTCGCATCACCCCCGCCCCCGCCGACGGGCGTCGAGTGGTCCCGCCTTACCCCCGGGGACATCGCGGCAATGCCTCTTCTCCGCGACCTTCGCGCGCTGCAAAAGGAATCCAGGTGGTGAGGTCGCCGCTTTCGTTGCTGATCCTGAGTATGGGGCTTCTGCTGCTGCCTGGCTGGGCATTTCCCGAGGAGCCGGATCCGGTGGTGATCGTTCTGTCCTGGGACGGTCTTAGACACGATTTTCTTGAAGTCCATGATGCTGATCGGGAGCTGACCGCGCTGCGTCGAATTGCGAAAGAAGGCGTTCGAGCAGGTCGGCTTACCCCCGTTTTCCCGTCCAGCACCTTTCCGGGACACGTTTCCATGGCGACCGGAACCTATCCGGATCGCCACGGCATCGTCGACAATCGCTTCTATGACCGCGACAAGGGGTTGTATTTGAACCGTGCTGACGCCAACTGGCTGCAGGCGGAACCGCTGTGGATTGCCGCGGAGCGGCAGGGGGTTCCAGCGGCAACCTACTTCTGGGTAGGTTCGGAAACAGATTGGCGTGGACAGGGCACCAGATACCGGATCGCCCCCTTTGACAGCGCCCGGCCCGAAGCGGAGAAGGTCGACCAGATACTGGCCTGGCTGCGGCTGCCTGAGGGAGAGCGTCCCCGGTTGATCATGAGCTACTGGGCGGGCACGGATCACGTCGGACACGATTACGGTCCGCTCAGCCGTCGGGTGCGAGCGCAGTTGGTCAAGCAGGATTTGCAGCTTGGTCGGCTGCTGGCGGGGTTGGATGCGATGAACGCCTGGTCGTACACGACGCTGCTGCTGGTTAGCGACCACGGCATGACGCAGACGGGCGCCTATCTTGATCTGCGGAGCGCGCTCGCTGACCGTGGTATATCCGCCCAAGTGCTCGGGAGTCCGGTAGCCAACGTTTTTCTGAATGATCCACAGCAGCTGGAAGCAGCCAAAGCGGCCATTGTTTCCCTGGGGCTGGTGCGGGTTTATGAGGGCCAGAGGCTGCCCGACGATCTGAGGTTGCGACACCCGACACGTACCGGCGATCTCGTTGTCGTCACTGAGCCGCCGCACGTTTTGACCCGCCCGGGTGGGTTCAAGGGGATGCTCATGGCGCTGCTCTCAGCCTTTGGCTGGTCTTTTGGTGGCCATGGCTATGACCCTTCGCTGCCGGACATGGGCGCGGTATTCATGGCCATGGGCAGGGGAGTTGAGCCCGGGGTCGAAGTGGCGCAGGTGCATCAGGTTGACGTTGCGCCGACGGTAGCAAGACTGCTTGGCATCGATCCTCCGTCGCAGGCGGAGGGTCAGCCTGTCCCAGGCATCGGCGCGGCGTCGTTACAGGCAACCGTACCCACGTCTTTACCCGGGTCCGGGTTTCTGGGCCAGTAGCGCCGTCTGCTTCTCCCGCTCGAAACGGTAAGTCAACGTCCCGCCCTCACGGACGGTCTCAAGCTGAAGCCAGCGTTGATCCCCTTCCCTGTACCACAGTTGGATAGGGCTTAAGCCCTCTGCCTGGAGCAGATAGCGGTCGGATGGTGAGCCTCCGACCTCTTCGCTGCCCTGGCGTACCAGGACTGCGGGTGCCAGCTCGCCAGTCTGGGCGTTGAGCAGATTCTCCCGCTGCAGCAGGTCCAGATCCCAGTAGGCGAAGCTTGCGGCACAGTCGATGGTCAGCGTCTGTCTCTCTGCCTGGTCCGGACCCTGATCGATGGACAGACCCGCTGGGCCAGCCGTTGCTGTGACTTCGTACAGGGTACCGTTGTCGTCGGTCTCGGCGGTCAGCTCGGCGAGGCAACCGCCCTGCCAGTATTCGTTGGCCACGTGCCGGTAGCGGTAAACGGGAACGAACAGCACGCGGAATTCCATCCGTGCCTCGGAACGAACACGGGTCCCCTCCGGGCTTCGCGCGACGACAAACTCATGCTCGCCAATACGTTTGTCGTTGTACCAGATGCTGTAGACGTAGGACGTCTCCTGGGAAAAGGCCAGGGCGTCAGCGGATGAGAGCGTGGCGCCGGCGGCTGCAAAAGCCAGCGGGGCAAGCATCGTCGATATGAGGCGCGGGGCTTTTTTCTCACTCATAGAACCTCCCGTTGATTGTCCGAATGATCGTGCCCAGCATGGGTATGTGCTCGTAGAAGCCTGCGCTGGCATCCCAGAAGTCCTGGTGAAGGACGATCTGTCCAGCGTCGTTGAAGCGCAAGTGGGTAACGCCTATCGAGTAGCCCGTTACGGGCTGGCTTACTGGCACGAACGTCGCGGTCATCTGCCACACCAGGTAAGCATCTGCTCCCGTTTGCCGGGAATCCAGAACGCGGACCTCCAGCTGCCGGGTAGCATCGAGCATGCTTTCCAGGTGTCGAACCACCTGAGCTTTGTCTTCGCTGGTTAGCAGGGTGTCGCTGAAGTACAGGTCGTCGGCATACAGGTCTGTAGCGTGCAGTCCCGGGCGTTTCCCGGTTCCCGCGGCGTCGTGACTGAAGTAAGCTTCGAAGTGCTTCAGAGCTGAGTCGGGCACATTTTCAGAGCCGGGATATCGCTGGAGTGCATTTTCGTAAGTCAGCGCATAAGGTTCGCGAATGTTCGTCGAGCAGCCACTGAGCACCCCAATGGCAAGCGCTGCAACGGCCAGATGGTGGCTGACTTTGAACGTCAAAATGTTCGTCCGGTTTGTCAAGAAGGGAGAGAGGCTACGGGTTGCCGCGTCAAGGCTTCGTGAAGTTTCTGTCATACCGCTGTTGACGCTCATTTCACGGGCGTTGCTGCAAATTGCCGCCGCATGAGCACCGGTTCATCCATTGGTCGCGCATTTTTGCGCTGGTTCGTCGCCGATCAAAGCGACAGCGCACCCGCGGGTACCGGCTCGGGGATGGACGTGCGCAGCGGGGCCCGCGCGGCGGGCGGGCTGGATTGGTGGCGCATCGTCCCTTTCGTTGCCCTTCACCTCGGCTGTCTGGGCGTCCTGTGGGTGGGCGTCAGCCCCGCGGCGGTGCTGGTGGCCATTCTATCCTACGGCGCCCGGATGTTTGCCATCACCGCCTTTTATCACCGATATTTTTCTCACAAATCCTTCTCGACGGGCCGGCTGACGCAGTTCCTGTTCGCGGCGCTGGGCGCTGCGTCTACCCAGCGGGGTCCCCTCTGGTGGGCGGCGCATCATCGCAATCATCATCGCCACGCCGACACGGATCAGGATCCCCATCGGCCCGGGGACGGCCTGTTCTGGTCCCACATGGGTTGGTTCTTGTCCAGCAGGCACTTCGGTACGGATCTGTCCCGGGTGAGAGACTGGGTGCGATTTCCAGAGCTGGTGTGGCTTAACCGGTTCGATACGCTGGTCCCCGTAGCTTACGCGGGCGCGCTATATGGTCTCGGGGAATGGCTTGCCGCAGCCATGCCGGAGCTGCGGACCAACGGGTTGCAGATGCTGGTCTGGGGCTATGTCGTTTCGACCGTCGTTTTGATACACGCCACTCTGCTGGTGAATTCGCTGGCCCACCGATGGGGCAGTCGTCGGTTCGAGACCCGGGACGAAAGCCGGAATAACCTGCTGATTGCGCTGCTCACCTTGGGAGAGGGTTGGCACAACAATCATCATCGTTACGCCGGATCGGCCCGCCAGGGCTTTTACTGGTGGCAAGTGGATATGTCCTATTATCTATTGAGATTTCTCGAGGCCCTGGGGCTTGTCTGGGATCTCAAGGGCGTTCCTGCTCCGGTACTCGAGGAGGGACGGCGATGAGGATTGCCATCGTAGGAGCCGGCATTTCCGGCATCGCGGCCGCCCATCGCCTCCAGGACTCGGCCGAAGTCACGGTTTTCGAGGCGCGGCGACGAATTGGTGGCCACACGGACACCCACTCGATTCTGGTGGATGGCAAGACCTACTCGGTGGATTCGGGCTTCATCGTTTTCAACGAGCAGAATTACCCTGAATTTTCCGCCTGGCTGACCGAGCTTGGGGTGGCCTCCCAACCCTCGGACATGTCCTTTGGGGTTTGCAACGAGCGCTCCGGGCTCGAGTACGGTTCCCGGGGCTTTGGCGGGCTTTTCAGCCAGCGGCGGAACCTGTGTTCTCCTCGCTTTCTGGGAATGCTGTTGGACCTGCGGCGATTTTACTCCGACGCCGCCGCCTTGAAGGCATCTGACGACAGGACGCTCTTGGAGTTTGTGGAGTCCCAACGGTACGGGGCTGGCTTCCTCGAAGACCATCTCGCTCCCATGTGCTCTGCCTTGTGGTCCCTGCCATTCAACAGCGTTCTGGATATTCCCATCTATCACGTTGTTGCCTTCATGGCCCACCACAGGATGCTTCAATTGAACGGGCGACCCGAATGGCGCGTGGTCCGCGGCGGCTCCAGCAGCTACCTTGACGCGTTCGTCAGGCGCTTTTCCGGCACCATTGCAACCGGCGATGAAGTTCTGCAGGTCGAGCGTCAGCCTGGGGGCGCCATAGTAACTACCCGGTCCGGTCGCGCACGGTTCGATGCCGTAATTTTTGCCTGCCACAGCGACCAGGCGCTCAGCTTGCTGCATGACCCGTCGGTCGAGGAGCATGAGGTGCTCGGGGCAATTCCCTATCAACGAAACCGGGTAGTGGTGCATTCCGACGAGTCGGTGATGCCTGGCAGCCGCTCGGCGTGGTCGAGCTGGAACGCGAGAGTGAACGAGGAGGACGCGCTCGGTTGCCAGGTCACATACTGGATGAATCTCCTCCAGTCTTTGAGCTCTGAGCACCAGTTCTTCGTGACCCTGAACCCCGCCAGGCACCTGCGCGATGTATGGAGCGAGCGGGAGTACGCCCACCCCGTTTTCACGGCTGAAGCCCGCAAAGCACAAGCCCGTCGAGCCCAGATCAGTGGCCCTAGGAACACCTTTTTCTGCGGTGCCTACTGGGGTTGGGGATTTCACGAAGATGGGTTTGCCAGCGGTACCGCGGTGGCTGCCGAGATCATGCAGGAGACGGTGCGTGCAGCCTGATCGTGCCTGTGAAGGCTGGGTCGTTCATCGGCGCATGAAACCCGTGCGTCACGAGTTCCGTTATCCCATTTGGATGTTGTGTGCCGACCT
>JAHEEG010000005.1:2437-62837 GCA_024640825.1 Gammaproteobacteria bacterium | reverse complement strand
AACTGCATCGGTTTCGTCACTCTCTGGCCCTCTTTGTCTGATCCACCTTTTCCGTCGATTACCAGTCCGTGGTTTCTAAAACGTCTCGCTGTGCGTTCAGGGGCAACGCACGCTCCAGTTATTCCACGAGGCCGCCCCGTTTTTACGCTAATTTTGACCCATCTTCCGGCGCCTGCATCAATTTCTCTATAGCTCAGAGTCTCAGCAATGAACATGCAGCAGTCAACCCTTTTGTTACACATGGTGACAGTCAGCTACCTATTTACCCGGCAGATCGACTGCACATCACACCAGAAACCGGGGAAGCTGCATAAAGCAGTGATTGTTGTCATTATTATTGACTATAATCAACGCTTCTCAACCGATGCGGGCAGATTGGCCTCCGTCAACGGGCAGGCACACGCCGGTAATGAACTTGGCCTCTTCCGATGCCAGGAAAAGGGCCGCATTGGCAATGTCCCAGGCGTCACCCATTTTCCCACCCAGGGGAACCCGCGCATCACGCTGTCTGACAAGTACTTGCCGATCGTGTCCTGCAGCGACATACCCCTCTATCGCCATAGGCGTATTGATCAAGCCCGGCATGATGACGTTAGCGCGAATGCCGAACTGGGCATTGCCAGTCGCCAGCGCTTGGGTATAGGCATTGAGAGCGGCTTTGGAACTTTTGTAAGCAACCAGACCAACGGCGCAGACGGCGGCAACCGAGGAGATATTGGTGATGACACCGTTGCGCTGATCACGCATCACCGGCAGCACGTGCTTGCAGGTAAACATGATGGACTTGATGTTGGTTGCAAATATTCGATCCCAAACGTCTTCTGTCATGCTCGTTGGCCCACCGTCCCCGGCGCCGACGCCGACGTTGTTGTGCAGCACGTCGACACGCCCGAAACGTTCGGCACAGGCAGCAACCATGGCCGCGCACTGTGTTTCCAACGTCACATCAGCCTGAAAAACGCTGCCTTCGCCGCCACGCTGTTCGACCAGGGTCAGAGTTTCCCTGGCCGAATCAAGATCGCGATCCACCAGCAGCAGCGTGGCCCCCTCTTCGGCAAATCGGAGGGCAGTCGCCCGACCGTTGCCAACGGTTGCGCCTGGCGTCTGGCCAGCGCCAACAATGATGGCGACTTTTTCCGCCAGACGGCCTGCTAGACGTCCCATCCGGGCAGTCCCTCGTCGGGTTGCACGCCAAAGCTGTTCAAAGCCATGGACACCAGGTTGTACTGGCCCACGGTGAAAACCACATCCATCAGCTGCTGTGTGGTCAGATGCTGGCTCAGCCCTTCCCAGGTGGTGTCGCTGACATGGGCATCGGCGTGCAGTTCGTCGGTAGCCTGCAACAGCAGCCTGTCCAGGTCGCCCAGGCCGGGCGTATCTGGCCCGGTTCTGGCCGAACGGATTTCTTCGTCTGTCATGCCCGAATCCCGCGCAATGAGCACGTGTTGGCCCCACTCATAGCCTGCCTGGCACAGGTAGCCGATTCGCAGGATGATAAGTTCACGTTCACGCGGCGGCAGCATAGATTTGCCCAGTATATGATTGGCGAAGACCAGCCAGCGCCGCATGAGGTCCGGATGGTTGCTCAGCGTCTTGAAGATGTTCAGCACCGTACCCTGCTCGACCCGGGGGCCGAGCACCTTTCTGGCTTCCTCGCTCCACTGCTCCGGTTCCAGCGGCTCGACCCGTGGCTTAGATAAGCGCATATGCTCTCCCCTTCCCGTTTTCCTATTCCAGTCCCGGCCGCGCACAGCGCCCGTGTACAGCCAGCCTCCAGTTCTGACCGATAATATACTCACCCGCGGGCCTGATGCATCGATCGGTTTGCACGAGCCGCGATGCGAACATACCGCCAATGAGGGGAACCAGCATGAGCGTAGAAACACGCCGGATCGATACGACCAGCGTCATCACCATCAACCGACCGCAGGTGCGTAACGCGGTGGACGGGCCAACGGCAGAGGCTCTGGCAGAGGCTTTCCGGCGGTTCGATGCAGATCCGGACGCGTCGGTCGCCATCCTGACAGGCGCAGCCGGCACGTTCTGCGCTGGCGCAGATCTCAAGGCGGTGTCTGCCGGGCACGGCAATCGGGTCAGCGACAGCGGTGATGGTCCCATGGGTCCATCTCGTATGCTGCTCAGCAAACCGGTGATAGCGGCGGTTGAGGGCCACGCCGTGGCGGGAGGCCTGGAGCTGGCAGTCTGGTGCGATCTTCGGGTAGCCGCACGCGATGCGGTCTTCGGCGTCTACTGCCGGCGCTGGGGCGTCCCCCTCGTAGACGGCGGAACCATTCGTCTGACCCGCCTTATCGGCCAGAGCCACGCCATGGACCTGATTCTTACCGGGCGGGGGGTTTCGGGGGAGGAAGCGAAAACCATAGGGCTCGCGAATCGACTGACCGAGCCGGGTCGGTCCCTGGACGCAGCCCTGGAGCTGGCCCAGGACCTAGCACGATATCCCCAGCGTTGCCTGAGAAGCGATCGGCTGTCGGCCTACGAACAGTGGGCACTGCCGCTCGCAGAAGCGCTGAGCAACGAGACCCGGCGAGGTCGGGCCGTGATCGACTCAGGGGAAACGCGCGCTGGCGCCAGTCGCTTTGCCGCCGGCGCAGGTCGACACGGCGACTTTTCAACCATCTGACCTCAGAAGCACCGGAGCCCGACGCCAATTCAACCGAGCATCCCGCACGGAAGAGTCCGCAGCGCGGTTTCGGAGTCTGCACGTGAGTCGACTCATCAGAGGCCTTACCTGATCGAAACTGTCCCTCCTCAGCGTGGATGTCGGTAGCTGGCAAAGCCCCGGCCGATACGACGGTGCAAAACCTGGAAGCCAGCGGGCAGTCGTGCTACGCGGCTTCCCGAGTCCATGCCGATAGCACCTCGGCCGACGCGCCCTTGCTTCAGCCCGAGAAGCTGGCCTCGTAGCCGCGTTCGGCGAGCGCATCAACGACCTGGTCGATCTGCTCTTCGCCGCGCATCTGCAGAACCAGCGCCACACGGGAAGCCCGGACCGAGGACACGCCGAACGTCCGCTGGTGCTGAATGTCGACAATGTTGCTCTCCAGATCAGCAAGCACAGCCGTAAGCTGCGCCAGCGCGCCAGGCACATCGGGAATTTCTACCTGAAGACGCACAAGGCGATGGGAACGCACCAGCCCGCGCTGTAGCACCGAGGACAGGATCATCATGTCCAGGTTGCCGCCGCACAGAACGAGCCCTGTTCGACGATTACGGAACCGGGCCTCATCCGCGAAAACGGCCGCCAGAGATGCTGCACCGGCACCTTCAACCAGAGTTTTTTCGATCTCCAGCAGATTGAATATGCCCTGCTCCACCTGTTCCTCATCAACAAGCAGCATATCGTCCACCAGTCGCCGGATAATCGGCAGGGTGTGGGCGCCGGGCGTGGCAACCGCAATGCCCTCAGCGACCGTCGAGGGCGGACCACCGGCGGAGTTGACACCATGGAAAACCTCAAAGACAGCGGGAAACCGCCTCATCTGCACCCCAATGACCTCCACCGAGGGCGCCAGGCTCTTGATCGCCGTGGCCATACCGCTGATGAGGCCGCCTCCGCCCACCGAAACCAGCACGACTTCAAGGTCGGGAATCTGCTCGATCATTTCCAGAGCCACGGTGCCCTGTCCGGCCATGACCCGCGGATCGTCATACGGATGCACGAGCACCAGCTCGCGTTCTGCAGCCAGCGACTTCGTAAACGCCAGGGTTTCATCAAACTGGCTGCCGTGAAGGATGACCTCCGCATTGAACACTCGGGTCTGAGCGACCTTGGCATTCGGCGTGTAGCGGGGCATCACGATGGTTGTGGGTATGCTCAGTCGCTGCCCGTGATACGCCAGCGCCTGAGCGTGATTCCCGGCGGACATGGCGATAACGCCTTTCGCCGCCTCGGCTTCAGTCAGCTGCAGCAGACAGTTCAAAGCACCCCGCTCCTTGAAAGACGCCGTAAACTGCAGATTCTCGAACTTCAGGTACAGATCGGCACCGGTCATGGCCGACAGCGTGGCGCTGCGCGCACAAGGCGTAAATGCCAGCTGACCGGCAATTCTTCGCCGCGCCTCCTGAATGTCTGCAAGCTGCATCGAAGTTCTCCTTACCCGACAGTATACTCTTGAAACCCGACCGCTCTTCCGACCCGACCCACCGATGAAACATCTGCTCGTCGTCTACCACACGAAGACCGGCAATACCGGAAAACTGGCCCGAGCGGTACTCAAGGGCGCGACCACTGAGTGGGTGACTGAGGTGGAAACGCGTTTTTACAGCGCTCGGGAAGCAGGACCCGACGATCTGCTGTGGGCTGACGGGCTGCTGCTGGGCACACCGGAGAATTTCGGCTACATGTCCGGCGCCTTGAAGGACTTTCTGGACCGCACCTTCTATGAGGTGGAAGGCCGCATCCAACCGCTGCCGTGCGCGGTTTTCATCAGCGCCGGCAACGATGGTACCGGCGCCCTGCGGGCCATACGACGTATCGCCAACGGCTATCCGTTCATCGAGGTGCAGGAGCCGGTTATCGTCAAGGGTGAGGTCACTAAAGACGACCTGACCCGCTGCGAGGAACTGGGGCTGGCCCTGGCGGCCGGGCTGGAAGCCGGCATCTACTGACCCCGAATCACGCGCGGATTCAGGATACACTAGCCACCTAAGGAGGTTTCGTTTGGCAGATCGTACCGCCAGAATTCTTCACAGCATCGAGGAAATCTCCAGCGCGGAATGGAATGCATGCGCCAACCCGGCCGTCGCCGGAGCCTATAATCCATTCCTGCGTTTCGAGTTCCTGCACGCTCTGGAAGCCAGCGGCAGCGCCGTGGCAAAAACCGGCTGGCAGCCCTTCCACCTGGCGCTGGAGGAGGAGAGCAACCTGCTGGGCGTCGTGCCCATGTATCTGAAAAACCACTCCCAGGGCGAGTACGTCTTCGACTACGCCTGGGCGGATGCCTGGCACCGGGCGGGCGGCAACTACTATCCGAAGCTGCAGTGCAGCGTGCCGTTCACGCCGGCCACCGGACGGCGACTGCTGGCAAGAGACGGCACGGAAGACACCGAGAGGCTGCTCCTCGGTGCCTGTATCCAGGTAGCGGACCAGATGAAAGTCTCCTCCATCCACCTGACGTTCCTGCCGGAGCACCAGTGGCAGCTGGCCGCCGAACTGGGTTACCTACGGCGAATGGACAGCCAGTTTCACTGGCACAACCCGGGCTACCAGAGCTTTGACGACTTTCTCGCCGACCTGTCCTCCAAGAAGCGCAAGAATCTCAAACGCGAGCGGCGCGAAGCTTTGGCCAACGGCATCGAGATCGACTGGCTGACCGGATCCGATCTCACCGAGGCACACTGGGACGCTTTCTACCGATTCTACGTCGACACCGGTTCACGCAAGTGGGGCTCGCCCTATCTGACGCGCCGGTTCTTTTCGCTGATCAGCGAAACCATGGCCGAGGATATCCTCCTCATCCTGTGTCGCCGTGATGGCCGCTACATTGCCGGCGCTTTGAACTTCATTGGCGGCGATACCCTGTTCGGCCGCAACTGGGGATGCATCGAAGACCATCGCTTTCTGCACTTCGAGACCTGTTACTACCAGGCCATCGACTTCGCAATCCACCGCGGGCTGGCCAAAGTCGAAGCGGGCGCCCAGGGGGGCCACAAAGTGGCTCGCGGTTACCTGCCCGAAGCCACGTACAGCGCCCACTGGATCCGCGATGCCGGTTTCCGTAGCGCGGTAGCCGACTACCTGGAACGGGAAAGGCAGCACGTGCAGGAAGATATCGAGTACGTCGAAGAACGCACGCCTTTTAAATCTACCATCGACCTGGACAGCTTCCGGGAAACCCGGGTGGTAAAGCTGGACGCCGGGAGCGACTGAAGCCGCTGTCTAGAGCACCTCGCGCACCTGTCGAAGATAAGCCTGAATTCGCTGCACGTTATCTGGCCCCGTGCGCAGAATCTGCTTCTGCAGGGGCGTCAGGCTCTCGAGCACCGGATCGGCGAACTCGTAGAGCACGTTGGGTTGCAGCAGCGGAACCTCGCCTTCCAGCACGGGGACCGCCAGCACCATATCAATAGCCGCATCCAGCAGTTCGTCCCCCGCATCCTTGAGACCAAGCTCTTTCAGAGCCTCGCTGAGCAGCGGCTCCACACGGCTCAGCAGCGAAGCCGTCTGGTCGGGGGGCATCCTTTCCAGCATATCGACGTAGCCGTCGTAGCGCGCGTAGCCGGCGGGGTCCATCAGAAGGGTTCCGTCCTCCTGTTTGAGCACCCGGAACGGTCCCGCCGGCGAGAGAAACGCCAGTTGGCGACGCGGATAATCACCACGTGCGGCGTTTTCGATGACGACCGCCAGGCGCCTGATCAGATCGCCCTTGCCGATCCAGGGCTCCGGGATCTCCATGGGCGCCAGGGCCTCGGCGACAAACTCATCGCTGTCATCAAGCGCGGGCAGCAGGGGCTCGGGTTCTGCCACTGGCTGCGCCGGCGCTGGGGTTTCAGGCACAGGTACGGGTTGGCTCGCGACGGGTACGGTGGGGGGCGGTGATGGAGGGGGCGCCTCTTTGTTCATCCAGCGGGGCACCAGTATCAGCGCCCCGATGACGACAGCGCCCAGAATCACGCCACCAATAACATAAGCTTTTTGCATGACGCATTATGACCCGGTACACGGTTAATTGATCCAAGGGCGAACCGAATTCCATTATCATTCCACAATCCCCCCACCGATGCGGCGCAAGATGACCAGAACCTCCATTACTTCCATTCTCTCGGGCCAGGTCCCGATCGGCAGCGAAGTCGTCGTCGAAGGATGGGTACGCTCCCGGCGAACGTCGAAGGGTGGCTTTTCCTTCGTGCACATAAACGACGGCTCGTGCCTCAATAACATTCAGGCCGTAGCCGACGGCTCGCTGACAAACTACGACAACGAGATCGTAGAGATCGGCACGGGTTGTTCGGTGCGCGTCCACGGCGAAGTGGTGGCCTCACAGGGCAAGGGGCAGGACCGGGAAGTTCAGGCCCGGGAAGTCGAGATCCTGGGCTGGGTGGACGACCCGGAAACCTATCCCATCGCCAAGAAAAGGCACACCTTCGAATACCTGCGAAGTGTCGCTCACCTGCGTCCGCGTACCAACACCTTCGGAGCCATGGCCCGGGTGCGCAATGCGATCACTCGCGCGGTGCACGGCTACTTCGACCGCGAGGGCTTCCTCTGGGTGAACACGCCCATCATAACGGCCAGCGACTGTGAAGGCGCGGGGGACCTTTTCAGAGTATCAACGCTGGATCTGGCTAATCGACCGGCAGCAGGACCACCAGGCTCCGCCACCGACGCCGATCCCTACGCGGAGGACTTCTTCGGTACCGAAACTTTTCTGACCGTTTCCGGCCAGCTGAATGTCGAGAGCTACTGCCTGGCTCTGTCAAAGGTCTACACCTTCGGTCCGACATTCCGGGCGGAGAATTCCAACACCAGCCGTCACCTGGCGGAATTCTGGATGATCGAGCCAGAGGTGGCCTTTGCCGACCTGGGCGACAACGCAAACCTGGCGGAACAGTTCCTGAAGTCGGTGTTTACCGAGGTGCTCAACCGCTGCGAAGCGGATATGGCGTTTTTTGCCGAGCATGTCGACACGACGGCCATCGAGCGTCTGGAGCACGTCGTCAGCACGCCCTTTGAGCGCATGGACTACGGCGACGCCGTTCGTATTCTGGCGGCCGCCGACGCCAACTTCGAGTTTCCCGTGCGCTGGGGCCTAGACCTGCAGTCGGAGCACGAACGATACCTCACCGAAAAATATGTGGGCGGACCGGTGGTGGTGGTCAACTACCCCAAAGAGATCAAAGCATTTTACATGCGCCTGAACGATGACAACCGCACCGTGGCGGCGATGGACGTGCTGGTTCCCGGCGTCGGAGAAATCATTGGCGGCAGCCAGCGGGAAGAACGCCTTTCCGTGCTCGACGAGCGCATGGCGGATCAGGGTCTCGCTGGAGAGCTGTGGTGGTATCGGGATCTGCGTCGCTACGGAACCGCGCCGCACGCGGGCTTCGGCCTGGGGCTGGAGCGGCTGGTCCTGTACGTCACCGGCATGGAAAACATTCGCGACGCCATTCCCTTTCCCCGCGTGCCCCAAAGCGCAAGCTTCTGACAAGCTGAATGATCAGATCCCTGCTGCGTCTCAAAGCCTTTGTCCTCCGCTATCGCGGACGTCTAGGCCTGGGGATCTTGGCGTTCGGCCTTGCCCGCGTGTTCGAAGGCCTGGTGCCGCTTTTTCTGGCCACGGGCATCGATCGCATCGCGGCTGGCAACACCGACCTCGTCTTGCCCATTTGCGGCATCCTGCTGGCCGTGGTGACCCGGTACGCGACGGTGACCTATGCGCGATATGCCGTGCGCAGCGTTGGTCAGCATGTCGCCTTCGATCTGCGTCAGGCCCTGTTCAGCGCCCTGCAGCAGCAGGGGAGCCGATTTTTTGGCCGCTACACGATCGGCGATCTGATGACCCGGGCAGTTGCCGACATCAGCCTGGTGCAACGCTTCATCGCCATGGGCACCATCCTGCTGGTGATACTGATCTACGCCACGCTGGTCGGCTTCGGTTTCATGCTGTATCTGTCGCCCTCGCTGACGTTGCTACTACTGCCGCCGCTGCCGTTCGTGTTTTTCTATGCCCAGTGGTCGGCCCGACAGATGGGCGTCGCATCCAAAGCGGTGCAGGATCGGCTGTCTGACCTGGGAGGTCAGGTGCAGGAAAACCTTTCCGGAATCCGCACCATTCAGGCCATGGTGCAAGAGGAAAACGAGATAAAGCGCTTCAGCGAGACCAACCAGGCCTACGCCAACGCCTTCTATCGCCAGGCATGGATCAACTCCCTGATGACGTCCTGGATGCCCTCGCTGGCCGCCATCTGCTCCATCACCATTCTGGGATACGGCGGCAACCTGGTGCTGCAGGGCGAGCTGAGCATCGGCGCGCTGGTGGCGTTCTTCATGTACGTGAACATGGTGGTTCAGCCGTTCCGCGTCGCCGGGTTCATCATCAACCTGTTCCAGCGCGCCGCCGTGGCCAGCGACCGTCTTTTCGAGGTGCTGTCGCTGGATCCGGAAATCGAGGACCGACCCAGCGGCGCTACGCCAGAGACGATCCGCGGTGAGATCGAGTTCCGCGACCTGTCTTTCCAGTACGAGGCCAGTCGAGAGCCCGCGTTGGCAGATTTGACGCTGAAGATACGTGCGGGTGAATCCGTCTCAATCATGGGCCGCGTAGGTGCCGGCAAGACCACGTTGCTCAAGCTGCTGCTGCGCCTGCTGGACCCGGCCCCTGGTACGGTGTTCGTGGACGGGCACGATGTCCGTGACTACCCCCTGGCGCAGCTGCGCGCGCAGATCGCGATGGTGCCCCAGGACCCGTTTCTGTTCGGCGAGCCGCTGGGAGACAATCTCACCTACGACGATCCCGGGCGGCCACTGGCAGCCATCTGGCAAGCCGCCGCCTCGGCGGATCTCAAAGACACGATCGAGGAATTCCCAGACCGCATGCGCACGCTGGTGGGAGAACGCGGCGTCACGCTGTCGGGGGGTCAGAAGCAACGTGCCACCCTCGCCCGCGGCCTCATCCGCCAGGCACCGGTTCTGGTCCTGGACGACTGCTTCTCGAGCGTCGACACAGGAACTGAGGAGCACATACTCTCCGAACTCAAGCAGCTCCGCCGGGGACAGACCACACTACTCGTCTCTCATCGCGTGTCCACGGCCCGCCATTCCGACCGCATCGTAGTGCTGGAGGCTGGGCGCATCGTCGAGGTAGGCACCCACGACGCGCTGATCCTCAACGGCGGTCTTTACGCCGAGCTGGAGCGAATCCAGCGCGAAGGCGCAGAAGACGCCGACTACACGCTGGCAGGCGCTCCCGGCTGATGGCAACACCCGGTACCAGCCCAGCCGACGCGCCGCGCAATCACGCCATGTTCGACGCGGAATTTTCCGGTGCGGCGCTAAACATGCAGCTGCTCCGCCGACTGCTGCACTGGCTTCGGCCCTACCGTCTTACTGTCGGCATCAGCGCGGTTCTGGTGCTGCTGGCTTCCACGCTGCAAGTGCTGATGCCCGTGGTTCTGTCTCTGGTAGTCATCGATCACATCATTCGCGGCGAGACAGATCCAATGGCCCCCGATCTGGGCATGATCGACATTACAGAAAGCATCGCAGCTACTCTGTCCATTCATCCGCTGCTGGCCGCCTGCCTGCTTTACACGGCGCTGCAGATCAGCTGGGCAGTTGCCGGCCACGCGCACCGGGTTACGCTCATCAGCTCGGTCATCAACGGCCTGCGGGATCTGCGGCTGGATCTCTTCCGTCACCTGGAAACCCGACCTTCGTCGTTTTACGATCGGGTGGCCGTGGGTCGCGTAATGACCCGGGTGACCAACGACATCGAAGCCCTTTACGAGCTGCTGCGTGGCATCGGCACCCTGGTCGGCGAGTTCGTGCCCTTCTTCGTGGCGCTGACGATCATGCTGGCCATCGATGTGCAGCTGACGCTGATTCTGCTGCTGGTGCTGCCCGTGATGGGTTCGGCCACCTACTACTTCCGCCGGGCCACCAGCCTGCTGTTCCGTAAGGTCCGGATGACGCTCTCTGCGCTGAATCAGAGCATGCAGGAAAACCTGGCGGGGCTGCAGGTTGTACAGCTGTCGGATCGACAGCAGCAGAATCTGCAGCGCTACACGCAGATCAACGAAGAGAACCGGGACAACGAACTGAAGAGCGCCCGCGTGGAAACGCTCTACGGCGCGTTTACCGACAGCATGGCGCACGTCGCTCTGGGTGTCGTTGTCTGGTACGGCGGAGGCGCCGTGCTCCAGGAGCAGATGTCCCTGGGCGGCGTTATTCTGTTTACCCGGTTCATCGACATGCTGTTTCACCCCATAGTCGCCCTGGGCGAACAGACCAACATCCTGTTCCGGGCCATGGCCAGCGGCGAGCGCATCTTCCAAGCGCTGGACTGGGACGAGAAGATTCACGAACCGGCAAACCCCGCAGCGCTGCCGCCGCGACTGCGAGGAGAAGTGCGTTTTCAACATCTGGACTTTGGCTACGATCCTGGCCAGCAGGTTCTCGACGATGTCAGCTTCACCATCGAGCCAGGTGAGAAGCTGGCTATCGTGGGGCCCACGGGGTCGGGCAAGAGCACGCTGATCCGCCTGCTGAGCCGGTTCTACGACTTCGACGATGGCCACATCTTCCTGGATGGTATCGACCTCAACCATATTCACAGCCGCGACCTGCGCAAGCGCATCGGTGTGGTGCTGCAGGATTTTCACATCTTTTCCGGAACCATCTACGACAACATCGCACTGGGCGACCCCGCGGTGACCCGGGAAATGGCCGAGCAGGCGGCGCGCCGTGTGAACGCCCACGGGTTCATCATGGCCCTGCGCGACGGCTACGACACGGTGTTGTCGGAACGAGGCCAGAATCTGTCCCAGGGCCAGCGCCAGCTGCTTGCGTTCGCCAGGGTGCTGGCGGCTGATCCTGAGATTCTCGTGCTCGACGAAGCCACCGCGAGCATCGACACGGAAACTGAGCTGCTGATCCAGGATGCGCTGCGCAAGCTTACCGCCGGACGTACTTCGATCATCATCGCCCACCGGCTGCAGACCATTCAGGAAGCTGACCGGGTGCTTGTGCTGCATCACGGCAAAGTGGAAGAGCTGGGAACCCACGAGGAGCTGCTGGAACAGCAGGGCCTGTACTATCGGCTGCACAGCCTGCAGTTTCAGGAGCCAGAGAAACAAACATAAAGCTTACGGAGCCCGCTCGGATGACTGGAAGTCGCCCATCCCGCCCCACACTACAGGAGCAAGAAGCTGACCATCTGTGGTGGCGTGACGGCGTCATCTACCAGATCTATCCGCGGTCTTTCATGGATTCGAACGGCGACGGCATTGGCGATCTGGAAGGTATCCGACGGCGTCTGGATCACCTGGCGTGGCTGGGAGTGGACGGCATATGGCTGTCGCCGTGTTTTCCATCACCCATGGCCGACTTCGGCTACGACGTATCCGACTACTGCAACATCGATCCCGTATTCGGCAACCTGGAAGACTTCGACCGACTGCTGACAGACGCTCACAGCAGGGGTATCCGCGTCATTCTGGATCTGGTGCCCAATCACAGCTCGGATCGCCACCCTTGGTTTCAGGCTGCGCGCAGCAGCAGGGCCGACCCCAAACGTAACTGGTACGTGTGGCGAGACCCCAAACCGGACGGGGCGCCGCCCAACAACTGGAACTCCGTCTTCGGCGGGCCGGCGTGGGAGTTCGAACCGCAGACCGGACAGTACTACCTGCATACGTTTCTCAAAGAACAGCCAGAGCTGAACTGGCGCAATCCCGAGGTGGTTTCGGCCATGCACGACATCGTGCGCTTCTGGTTCAACCGGGGCGTCGACGGATTCCGCCTCGATGTAATACACGCCATCGCCAAAGATCCCGAACTGCGCGACAACCCCGAAGTCGACGGCGTCCAGTTACGCCTGCATAACGAAAATCACCCGGACGTTCACGGAATGTTGCGGGAGCTGCGGCGTCTGGTCGACAGCTACGATGCGCGCATGCTGGTGGGTGAGGTGTATCTGATGGACCCGGCGAAAGTGGCCACCTACTATGGCCTGGGCGACGAACTCCACCTCGCATTCAACTTCTCGTTCATGCACGCACCCTGGGATGCCGCCGCCTTCCGCACACATGTGGCGCGTTTCGCCGCGCTGGTTCCCGAACAGGGCTGGCCGGACCACGTACTGTCGAGCCACGATGCGCGTCGACATGCAAGCCGCTACGACCACGCCACGCTCGGCGAAGAACGCTGCCGGCTCGCGGCACTCATGCTGCTGACCCTGCGTGGCACACCGTTTCTCTACTACGGCGAGGAGATAGGCATGCGCAATGTGGAGATCCCCGTCAATGCGATGCAGGATCCCCTCGCTCGAACGCTGACCCCACAGATGTGCCGGGATGGTGAACGCACCCCTATGCAGTGGCAGCCCGGGCTGGGGGCCGGATTCACCGACGGCTCGCCGTGGCTGCCGTTCGGTATAGACGTGGAGACGCGCAACGTGTCTCGCCAGATGGCGGATCCAACGTCGCTGCTGCATCTTTATCGGGATGCCATCACCTTGCGGCGGCAGAACCCTGTTCTGCATAGCGGTAGTTTCCAGACCCTGGATTCCGCCGAACAGGTCTTCGCCTTTGAGCGACGCGACGGCGGCACTCGGGCGCTGGTCGCCCTGAATTTCGGCACAACACCGATAAACCCGCGCTTGCCGGCGGCATCCGTTCACGGCGGACTAAGGACTCACAGGCAGTCGCCGCTTGCCGGGGACGCAGCGTCGCTGCAACTCGGCCCCTGCGAAGGGGCTGTTCTGTTGACAGACGGCTAAAGTGCGGCTCGAGGCAACCGCAAGGCACTGACATGCCCCATCGCATCACCATCATTCAAGGCCACCCGGACTCCGACGGTGAACATCTCTGCCATGCCCTGGCCAACGCCTATCGCTCCGGCGCCGAAGCGAGCGACTTCGAGGTCCGTGTCATAAACGTGGCGAACCTGAGCTTTCCGCTCATCAGCAGCGCGGAGGATTTCAAGAACGGTCCGCGCCCTGCCTGCATCCGGGAAGCACAGTCCGTGATCCGCACCAGCGACCATCTGCTGCTGGTCTACCCTCTTTGGCTCGGCACCATGCCCGCCTTGTTGAAGGGGTTTCTGGAGCAGGTATTCCGCTATGATTTCGCATTTGAACCGGATGCGAGCGGTCGCTTCGAGAAGAAACTCACCGGGCGTTCCGCTCGGGTAATGGTAACCATGGGCATGCCCGCATTGGGGTACCGCTATTACTTCGGGGCCCACAGCCTGAAGAGCCTGGAGCGGAACGTCCTCAAATTTTCCGGCATCTCCCCGGTCAGGGAGAGCCTGTTCGGCGCGGTGGACAGCGTCAGCCATAAGACCCGTCAGAAGTGGCTGCAGCGCGCGACGCGGCTTGGCGCTGCCGGGCGCTGAGCCTGCCGATCACTGGGCTTTTTCGAACTGCAAGTGGATCGTCTTCAGTGCCCTGACCCACACTCCGGGCACATGAGCGTAATCGTTCTTCCCCGGCGCCGGACGCAGGTTGGTAACCCGATCCAGCAGGATCTCCCAGGCCCAGTTCTGCTCCAGGCGGCTCAATGTGGCGCCGGGGCAGACATGCTCGCCGAGTCCGAAAGCCAGGTGTCGGCCGGCGTTCTTGCGCTCGAGATTGGGCGTGTCAGGATCAGGGAAGCGCTCGGGGTCGTGGTTGCCGGCACCGTATCGAATCGCGAGCGTCGCCCCCTTCGGCACCCGAACGCCGCCAATTTCGCTATCCTCGGTGACAAACCGGTACAGACCCTGGGTGGGCGATTCGATGCGCAGAGTCTCTTCGACGAAGTTTTTGATCTTCGAACGATCCGTCTGCAGCGTCGAGTAAACGTCGGGATTGCGGAACAGCAGCCACAGGCCGTTGGCCAGTGCGAAGGTGGTGGTCTCGTTACCACCGATGAGCAGGTGGTCGGTGATACCGATAATCTCGGTATCGGTCAGCGGCCGTTTTCGACCCAACTCTACATCCTCGTACTCAATCTGCGTGAGGCGGGTGATGATGTCGTCCTTAGGGTTCCTGCGCTTTTCCTTCATGGTGTCGAAAATGTAGTGCTGGAGCTCGATATGCTTCTCCACGGCCCACTTTTCCTGGTCCAGTGTCAGCCCGCGGGAGAAAGGCAGCACCCATGCGTAGGACCACTCCTTGAGCATCGGCAGGTCCATGCGTGGAAAACCCAGCAGCTCGGCGATGACGATCATGGGTAAGGGTTCGGCGAAGTCCTTGATGAACTCGATTTCATCCCTGTCGATCCAGGCATCGATCAGCTCGTTAATCGTGCCTCGGACGAAGTCTTCCCGCGATCTGATAGCCGATGCGGTAAGCGCCGGGTCCACCAAGGCACGGTAATGAGCATGCTTCGGCAGGTTCTCTCCCAGCGCGGTATAGCGCGGCCAGCCCTTCTCGTCGTAAAGCGCGCGGGCCTCGGGAAACTTCAGCAGCGGCTCTGAATCCTGGACATCCGGGCCCGCGGTAAAGATCGTTGGTCGGCGCAGCACGTACTCCAGATCCGCATAGCGAGTAAGCACGTACATGCCGAGTTGCGGCATGAAGTAGACGGGCGATTCTTCACGCAGCACATCGTAAGCATCGAACCAGTTTTCCTGAACAACCGGATCCATGAAGTCGATTTCGGCGGCCTTTTTGTAGGGGCAGCCGGAAGCCTGAGTTGCTGTCATGTGGATTCTCCCTTCCTGTTTCGAGCCCAGTGTACCGACCTGCCCGGTCGGATCTCAATCCATATCCAGCAGGGGAAAATCCACGTCAAGGCCCCAGTACGCCTGCGCGACGGTGGCAAATCGCCCCTCAGCGCCAAAAGCGTGATGACGGATCACCTGAACGTCCCTAAACGCTCGCTCTATGGGGCTGCGTCGATAGATGCCCGAGGTACCAACACCCTGGGCCAGCTCGCTTACCGCATCGGCACAGCCCTGCAGCGCATACGCACAGGCCAGGAACAGGTCCGCTTTGTGCTGGCGAGAGAAAGCGATTCCACGCTCCGCACGATCCCACGCGCTGGAAAGTTCCTGGTGCAGCAGCGCGCGGACTGCGCGACTCGTTGCCAGCGCCTTGCCGTAACGCATCTGTGCCAGATGCCGGTGCTTCAACGTGGAATTTGCGGCAAAAGGCACCTTATTGGCGGCGATTTCGTCGGCGGCGGCAAGGGCAGCGCCTAACGCTCCCAAAGCAACCGGAGGAAAGGTCGCGGTGAGTATCGCCTCAGGCAGGCGGTACAGCGTGCCCTGAAAGTAGGCGTTTACCCTCGGGGAAGCGCTGAAATCAATGACCCGATATTCGGGGACGAAAACGCCTTCAGCCCGTACCGTATTGCTGGCGGTTCCCCGTAGGCCCAAGGTATCCCAGTCCTCCTCGATGCGCAGCGTCCCGGCCGGATGAAACATCAGCAGCAGGCGCTCGCCTTCCAGCGCGGTATGGCCGATCCAATCCGCGTGCTTGCAGCCGCTGGCAAAGGGTGTCGCACCGGTAACCCTATAGCCGCCTTCCACGGAAACTGCTTGCATTGGCTTGTTGAAGGTCTCGCAGACGACGGCATCCTGATCGTCACCGTACACCTCCTCGACAAACGTCTCGGTCGCCAGACGCATATCAAAGGTGGTGTTGGCCGTACCCATCATCAGCCACGCAGCCGCGGTATCCCTGGCCGCGACTGCTTCCGCCAGATCGGCATACTCGCAGGGTGAGACCTCAAAGCCGCCCAGGGATCGTGGTCGCCATAGCCGCAGCAACCCCGCCGTCTTCAGCGCCTCGAGCGTCTGCGGCGCCAGCGCGCCGTGAGTTTCCCCGTAGTCGGCATGCTCGGCCGCGGCAGTCACGGCCCCATCCAGACGCTGCTGCCAGTTGTCACTTGTCATGCGCCTGCCTCCAGATCCGGGGTCTGCGGCGAAGGATTATTACCCAATCGTATCAACCGTTCTTACTAGCCGTCTTGTTGATCGCTCGATTACCCCTGCATGGACAGACCGCCGGAAACGCTGATTACCTGGCCGGTGATATAGGATGCATCATCACTCAGAAAGAATGCTACCAGCCCCGGGAAATCCTCTGGCTGCGCGAGTCGCCGCATGGGGATGGCCCGCTCCAGCGCTTCCTGTAGACGTCCCGACGCGTCGAAACCGGCCAGTAACGGCGTGTCGGTCGGCCCGGGGCAGATGCTGTTGAACGTCAGTCCCTGGCGGGCGTGCTCCCGGGCCAGCGTCTTCATGAATGCAACAATCCCGCCCTTGGCAGCGGAATACACCGCCTCACCCGAGGACCCGACGCGACCGGCATCCGAGGCAATGCTGATCACGCGGCCCCGACCTGCGGCTGCCAGCCGCTGCAGCACTGCGTGGGTTACATTCAGCGGACCGTAAAGATTGATGTCCACTATCCTGCGCCAGAAATCGGGATCTGTGTCTACGAAGGGCCTTGCCTCATCCCAGCCCGCATTGTTGACCAGACCGAAGACCGCGCCCACCTGAGCATTGAAATCTTCGACTGCATGCTGGACTGCGCCGTAGTCGGTGATATCCACTTCGTAGGTAAGAAGGCGCCCATCGGCGATGGGCGCCAGCCCCGCCAAAGCCGTCTCTTCAAGCGCCATGAGGGCGGCAGAATCGAGATCCAGAACGCCAACCGGGTAGCCGAGGCTCAACAGTCGCAACGTGATCGCGCGCCCGATACCGCCGGCTCCTCCAGTGATCAGTATCGGGCGTTGTTGCAGGTCCATCATATCCTCTCCCCATCTACTCCATACCCGGCGTAACTCAGCGTACAATGCCACCACGGCAGCAACCTAGCGAATCATGAGCGACAGCGTCAAAAGCGGCCAGAAGTTCCGCACCAAATCCGGCATCTCGGCGATCAAGGACGGCATGAAGGCCAACGTGTCTGAACGCCGACCCAGCGGCCGCAAGCCGCCATGGCTGCGGGTACGTATGGGCGGTGGCGAAAAATACGAAGCCGTCCGTCAGACCGTGAAGACACACCGCCTTGCCACGGTCTGCGAAGAATCCCACTGTCCCAACATCGGCGAGTGCTGGAACAACGGTACTGCCACCATCATGCTCATGGGCGCTGTGTGCACCCGAGCCTGCCGGTTCTGCTCCGTCGATACCGGGAATCCCCGAGGCTGGCTCGACCCGGAAGAGCCCGACAATGCCGCAGAATCGGTCAGGCTGATGGACCTGCGCTACGTGGTGCTCACCTCGGTGGACCGCGACGATCTCGCCGACGGCGGTGCCGCCCACTACGCCGCCTGCGTGCGCGCGATCAAAGCGCGCAATCCGCAAACCGCGGTCGAAGCGCTGACACCCGATTTCTCTGGTTCACACGCAGCGGTGGAAACAGTGGTGGATTCAGGGCTGGAAGTTTTCGCGCAGAATCTGGAAACGGTGGCGCGTCTGACCCACCGAGTGCGTGACCCGAGGGCCGGTTACCAGCAGACGCTGAACGTTCTTGCGCACGGCAAATCCCACCGCCCGGAAGTGCTGACAAAATCCAGCCTCATGCTTGGCCTGGGCGAGGCCGATGACGAGATTCGCCGAAGCATGGAAGACCTGCGCGCTCACGACGTAGATATCCTGACGCTTGGCCAGTATCTGCGACCAACGTTGAATCATCTCCCGGTCGATCGCTGGGTGCATCCAGACGAATTCCAGAGCTATCGCGAGTGGGGTCTGGAGCTCGGGTTCATGGAGGTGGCTGCGGGACCCCTGGTTCGATCCAGCTATCGTGCGGACCGCATTCTCGACCAGAACAACCTCGGCCTGGGCACGCCGGACAAGCGTGTGCCGATCAAGACGCTTTGAAGCCGACTGGCACACTGCCTCGGCCGAATCCAACAAGCAAATCAACACAGCGGTGACCGAACAGCAATGACCGACGTTTACATTTCCAGCACACCCGACCCGGTAACACCCATCACCCTGGTGCGTACCGGGGACCTGTCCACCTGGCTGGAATCCCTGGACCCGGCTGCCGCGTCCTGGGTGCGCAGCAATCGCTTCGAGGCCGAGAAGAACCAGTTTGTATGGCTACCCGATGGGTCCGGGAATCCCGGTCTCGTCGCCGTCGGCTGGGACGGCGAGGATAACCTGGAGACTCTCGGCGGGTTGGCGCTGAGCCTGCCCCAGGGGGTTTACCGTATCGACGCCGAAGTGAGCCAGCTGCAGCTGCTGGGCTGGGCCTTGGGCGGCTATCAGTTTGAGCGTTACAAAACCGCGCCGCGAGATCCCGCCAAGCTGCTGGTGGCATCAGAGGAAGATGCCGCCGCTCTAGCCAGCTTCGAATCCGCCATTACCCTGGTGCGCGACCTTATCAATACGCCCGCCGCCGACATGCTTCCCGGACATTTGGCTGCTGAGGCGGAGCAGCTGGCGGAGAGCTTCGGGGCCGAGTGCACGGTGGTCGTCGGGGACGAGCTGCTGGACCGAAATCTCTGCGCCATCCATGCCGTCGGCAGAGCGGCAACTGACGCGCCACGGCTGATCGACATCCGCTGGGGAGATCCTGACCATCCCCAGGTCGTGCTGGTGGGCAAAGGCGTCTGCTTCGACAGCGGCGGGCTCGACATCAAGCCTGCCTCCAACATGCGGACCATGAAAAAGGACATGGGCGGCGCTGCTCAAGTCCTGGGCCTGGCGCAGCTCATCATGGCTGAGCAGCTGCCCGTGAGATTACGCGTGCTCATTCCCGCCGTAGAGAACGCCATCGCCGGCAATGCCTACCGACCCGGAGACGTGGTGCCAACCTACCAGGGGCTGACCGTCGAGATCGGCAATACGGACGCTGAAGGTCGGGTGGTCATGTGTGATGCCCTGGCGCTCGCGGCGGAGGAGAAGCCCGACCTCATCGTCGACTACGCCACCCTCACCGGGTCCGCTCGCTCCGCCGTAGGCGCCGAAATTGCCGCCATGTTCAGCAACAGCAACGACGTTGCAGAGGCTATCTTCCGCAGCGGCGAGCAGCTGGACGATCCGGTCTGGCGCCTGCCCCTGCACCAGCCCTACAACTACAAGCTGGAGAGCAAGGTGGCGGATACGGTGAACTCCGCCAGCACACCGTTTGGCGGCGCCATTACCGCGGCGCTGTTTCTGCAGAAGTTCGTCGCCGACTTACCCTGGGTGCACTTCGACATTATGGCATTCAATACTCGAGCGCGACCCGGTCGTCCGGAGGGCGGCGAGGCCATGGCAGTCCGAGCCGTATACGGCTACCTGCAGGCCAGGTACGGACAGCTTTGATGTTCAAGGCGCTGGAAGATGCAGCGGCCGGCACGCGAACCGCGCTCGCCGCGGCGCTGGAGCAGATTCCTTTCAACAATGAAGGGCTTGTTCCCGCAATCGCCCAGGATATGGCCAGCCGTGAAGTACTGATGCTGGCCTGGATGAATCGTGATGCCCTGGAGCGCACCCTGGCGGAGGGCTATGCCTGCTACTGGTCGCGCAGCCGTCAAACGCTGTGGCGCAAAGGAGAAACATCCGGTCACCTGCAGCGCCTGCACGAGCTGCGCCTGGACTGCGACGGCGATGCCGTGCTGCTGCTGGTAGAACAGACGGGCCCAGCCTGCCATACCAATCGGCCCAGCTGCTTCTACCTGCTGGTCGAGGGCAACCAGGTGCGGGTGACCTCCGAACCGGCGTGACCTATAATCCTCGCCATGCCTCCCATGCGCCGCAACTGCTGTCCAGGACACCCTCGCCGCTGTTGAGCTGAGCAGCGGTTAACCTCCGCACGCGTTAAATTCCCTGGTAATCGGAACGGCACATGGACCTTTCTCTCCACAATACTCAGAGCGGCCACAAGGAACGCTTCCACCCGCTGGACCCGCAGCGCGTCACCATGTACGTGTGCGGACCCACCGTCTACAACCTGGTGCACATTGGAAACGGCCGCCCTGCGGTGGTGTTCGACGTGCTCTACCGCTTGCTGTCGGTGTTGTACCCGAGGGTGGATTACGTTCGTAACATCACCGATATCGACGACAAGATAAACGCCGCCGCCCAGAGCAACGGTGAGCCCATTCAGGCTCTGGCGGACCGCTACTCCGATGCCTACCGCGAAGACATTGCGGCCCTGGGCGTGCTGCCACCCAGCCAAGAACCTCGCGCCACCGAGCACATAGTCGAGATCATCGAGATGATCCAGACGCTCATCCAGCACGGCCACGCCTATGCTGCTGATGGTCACGTGCTGTTCAACGTACCCTCGGACCCGGCCTACGGCAGCCTGTCCCACCGCAGCCTGGAAGATATGCTCGATGGCGCCCGGGTTGACGTCGCACCCTACAAGAAAGACCCGAAAGATTTCGTGCTGTGGAAGCCGTCCGGTCCAGACCTGCCCGGCTGGGACAGCCCGTGGGGACGCGGTCGACCCGGCTGGCATATTGAGTGCTCCGCGATGATCAGCAAACATCTCGGGCAGAGCATCGATATCCATGGCGGGGGTTCCGATCTGGCCTTTCCTCACCACGAGAACGAAGCGGCGCAGAGCCGCTGCGCCAACCAGAACCCCGAGTACGTCCGCTACTGGCTGCACAACGGCATGCTCACCTTGGGTCAGGAAAAGATGTCCAAGTCCGTCGGCAACATTGTCACCATCCGTGAGTTGCTGGAAACGCACTCGGGCGAGGTGCTGCGCTACGCGCTGCTGTCGGGACAGTATCGATCGCAGCTGGCCTGGTCCGGAGACCTTCTGCAGCAGGCGTCGGCCAGCCTCGACCGTCTTTATCAGGCGCTGCTGGACAGCGATCCGGACAGCACTCAAACCTCCTCGGATTTCGCAGCAGGCCGCCCGGAAGACTATCCCGACGGTGTTCTGGCGGCGCTGTGTGATGATCTCAACACCCCTGAAGCGATGGCCGCCATGCACCAGCTGGCGGGAGACGTTTACCGCACCCGGGACACCGGAGCGCGCATCGCGCTGCGGCGCAAGCTGCTGGCAGGCGGGTGGTTGCTGGGCATACTTACCCGACCGTGCTCCGCCTACTTCCAGTCCGGCGGCAACGTGGAGCCGGCCGAGATCGAGCGGCTCATAGAGCAGCGCAACGCCGCACGCCGCGAGGGCAACTTCGCCAGAGCAGACGAAATTCGCGACGCCCTGATCAACCGGGGAATCGAACTGGAGGACACCCGGGACGGGACGCGCTGGAAAGTGCGCGGCGTCTGAACATGCAGAGTATCGGCATCGTCGGTGGGGGCATTGGCGGTTTGACCCTGGCTCTGGCCTGCCGGGAATCCGGGCTCACCGACGTCAGCGTTTACGAACAATGCTCAGCGCCGGAAACCGCCGGTCACGGCATCCTGCTCTCCCCTAACGCCACCCGGGTTCTTCACGCTCTCGGCCTCAAAGAGGCGCTTACGGACGCCGCCTGTCAGTCAGACGCCGTGCACTATCGCAGCCACCGCACCGGATATCAGATCTCCATGCGCCCGCTGGGCGCCTTCGCCGAAGCACGCTATGGCGCCCCCTTCTGTCAGCTGTTGCGATCGGACCTGACGCGGCTGCTGACAGAAAAGCTGCACGACCGCGAAATCGACCTGCACTATGGCTGGCGTTGCACCGGGCTGGACCAGAGCGCGGAGGCCGTCAGCCTTACTTCCGAGAGAGGCGAAACGCGGCGGCACGACTTGGCAGTGGGCAGCGACGGCGTGCACTCCCATGTCCGGCGATTCATGCACGAAGAAGTGCCGCCGACGTTTACCGGTCACGTGGCGTGGCGCGGCACCACGCCCGTCGCCGATCTGCCCGCTCAGTTCAATAGCCACCCGGCGACCATCTGGCTTGGGCCGGGCCGCCATATCACGCATTACCCCGTGCGCGGTGGCGAACTGCTGGCTTTTACCGCGGTGGTGGAAACGGCTGTGTCCGGGGACGAATCCTGGTCCCAAACGGGCGAGCGGGCAGTTCTCGCCGAGCAGTTTCAGGAATGGCACCCCGTGATCCAAGCCCTGGTAGACGCCAGCGAGGACCTGCATCACTGGCCTTTGTACGACCGTGCGCCCCTGGCCCGCTGGACCGACGGCCACGTCACCCTGCTCGGCGATGCCTGTCATCCAGCCCTGCCCTATCTGTCCCAGGGCGCCGCCCTCGCCATCGAAGACGCCTGGGTGCTATCGCGCATGCTGGAAAACTGGGAAGAAGACGTCGCTTCAGGGCTGTCGGAGTATGAGCGATATCGACGACCCAGGGCAGCCCGGGTCCAGGCGGGCTCCCGTCAGGAAGGCCAGAGCCTCCATCTCAGCGATCCCTGGCAGATCCGCTGGCGCAACCTGCGCATGGCCCTGGGCAGCCGCTACCTGCCGGAAATAGCGATGGAGCGTTACGACTGGCTCTACGGTTACGACTGCGTGAAAGGCTTTGGCTGACTACTAGCTGACTACTATTTGGGGCTTACTTATACTAGCGTAATCGCGATGCTATTCGTGACAGATGCAGGTGTACGGGAAGTCGGTAAGAGGCCGACGCTGCCCCCGCAACGGTATCAGAAGGGCGCTGCCATCAAGCCACTGCGTCAGCACGGCGCGGGAAGGCGGCAGACGCTGCGAGCTTCTGGAGCCCGGAGACCGACCTGCATCCCCTGCAACGTCCGCTCGGGGTGTGGCGGTTCAACGGAGCGAGCCAATGACTCTCAAATTCCGACCGGATGCGCGGCTCTGCGCGCTGACGCTGAGCAGCCTGCTTTATGCTGCGTCCACACAGGTTGTCGCGGCGCCGGCAGATTCCCCGACAGACGACGAACAGCCACTCGATGACGTCGAATACCTGACGGTGACCGCACATCGGCTGCCAACCAAAACGTCAACCGTTCCGGTGATCGTCAGCGACCTGGAAGACCGCCCAGACATCGGCACGTCTGCCCTGCGGGATCTGCCCAGCTTCGCGGTCAGCCAGGCCGGCAGTCTGGGCTCACTGACTCAGGCACGCGTCAGGGGTGCAGAAGCCAACCATCTGCTGGTGCTGCTGGACGGCGTGGAGATCATGGACCCGACTACCGACTCCGGATTCAACTTCGCCAATCTGAATATGGCGGGCATCCACCAACTGGAATACCTGCCTGGCGCGCACAGCGCTATCTGGGGCAGCGACGCGGTGGCCGGCGTGCTGCAATTCCGCACGCGGCCGGTCAACAACGTACGGCACCTGGCGGTGGAACGCGGGTCTTTCGACACGAAGTACGCGAAAGCGCAGCTCGCTGCCGCCGAAGAGGGCTACTACTACAACCTGAGCGTCTCCGACTTCTCATCCGACGGTACCAACATTGCCCGTTCCGGTACGGAAGAGGACGGCTACAGCAACAACAGCTGGTTCGCCTCCGCCGGGCTGGACCGGGAACGCTGGGGGCTTCGCACCTTGGTGCGCCGCGCACGGACGGAATCGGACTTCGATCCCACGCCGTTTCCCGAGTTCCTTCCGGTAGACGGCGATCGTCAGAACCGTCACGACGAGCGCCTGGCGCTGGTGGGCCTGGACGTCGCCAGCGCCAGCGGAACCCTGGAAGAGCATTTGATACTTTCCTACTTCAAGACGCACAACAGCACCGAAGCCGACGGCTTGCGCACCGCCAGCAACAGCGGAAAACGCTGGAAGCTGCAGTCGGTAACCCGCTGGCAACCTGGCCCCAGATATCATGTGGATCTGCTTCTCGAGCACGAAAAGGAGAACTTCAAACAGCGCGGCGAACCCGGTTTCTTCGGCGACCCGAATCAGCGCCAGGACTTCGACACCAGCAGCGCCGGTATCGAGTGGTTGGCAGAGGTCATGGAAGGCTGGCAGGTCGCCGCGTCCGCTCGCTACGATGACAACAGCCAGTTTGAGAACAGTGACAGCCTGCGCGTGTCCACCCGCTATCGACTCCGACCGGACACCGCCATCTGGGGCGCCTGGGGCACGGGTATCAAACAGCCCAGCTTCATCGAACGCTACGGATTTACACCGGACAGCTTCGTCGGCAACCCGGACCTGGACTCAGAAAAAAGCGCGCACATTTCCCTGGGCGTCGAGCAGGCGTTGGGTGCCTGGCAAGTCAACATCACCGCGTTTCGAGACCGGCTGAAGGACGAGATTGACGGCTTCTACTTCGATCCCGCAGTGGAAGGTTTCACCGCGGTCAATCAGCGGGGCACGAGCCGGCGCTACGGCATGGAACTGTCTGCGTCCCGCGCCTGGACGTCGGGTGATCTGCGCCTGGGCGGCAGCTATCTGCACGCCGAGGACCCCGACGGCGGCCGGGAGATCAGGCGCCCCGAGTGGCTTGGATTCGTCCGCCTAAACCAGCAATGGGGACCGGCATTGTTGACCGTGGAGCTGTTCAGCGTCGACGAACAGGACGATCTCGACTTCGCCACCTTCCCGGCAGATCGGGTCACGCTGGACCGATACACGCTGCTCAACGCCCAGGCACGCGTCCCGCTCTCATACGGCCTGGAATTGGGTCTTCGCGGTGCCAACCTGCTCAATACGAGCTATGCAGACCAGTTGGGCTACGAGGCGCCAGGGCGCGCCGTCTACCTGAGTCTGGGTATCGATCTCTAAGCAAATAGCCATTGACGATATTACGATGAATCAGCAAAACATCGCCGCCTTTGTCGAACAGCGCTGGGACAACAGCATCCTGCCGGTGCTGGCTGACTACATCCGGATCCCCAACAAATCTCCCGCTTTCGATGCCGACTGGCAGGCAAACGGACATATGGACAAAGCCGTGGGGTTGCTCAGACAGTGGGCCGACGATGCCGGTGTCGATGGCTTCAGCAGCGAGGTCGTCACTCTGCCCGGGCGCACACCACTGTTGTACGCAGAAGTGGCGAGCACCGGCGGCGCCGGCACCGTGCTGCTCTACGGTCACTACGACAAGCAGCCGGAATTTGATGGCTGGGAGCCCGACCTGTCGCCGTGGGAGCCGGTCATACGCGAGGGAAAGCTTTACGGGAGAGGCGGCGCCGATGATGGCTACGCGCTGTTCGGATCCCTCACCGCCATCGCCGCGCTGCAGGCCGAAGGCAAGACCCATGCCCGCTGCGTATTGCTCATCGAGGGCTGCGAGGAAAGCGGCAGCTATGACCTGCCCTTCTACGTAGATCTGCTGAAAGCGCGCATCGGCGACCCGGATCTGGTGGTGTGTCTGGATGCCGAATGTGGTAACTACGCGCAGTTGTGGGCAACGACGTCCCTGCGCGGCATGCTGCCGGGCGTTCTGGAGGTCGCGGTGCTGACCGAAGGCCAGCATTCCGGCGCCGCGGGCGGCATCGTGCCATCCAGCTTCCGGCTGCTGCGAGAGGTCATGAACCGGGTGGAAAATCCGGCAACGGGCGCTCTTCTTCCAGCGCTCTACGTGGAGATCCCCGACTACGTCAGGACGCAGCTGAGCTCTGTTGCCAGCGTTCTGGGTGACGGCGTTATCGAGCGCTTTCCCTGGCTTCCCGGCGTGCGACCGGAAACTGATGATCCGCTAGAGCTGCTGATCAACAACGCCTGGCGACCGAGCCTCGCGACGGTGGGGCTGTCCGGCGCGCCAACGGTGGACAACGCCGGCAACACCCTGCGACCAGCAACACAAGCCAAGCTGGTTTTCCGGTTGCCACCAACTCTGGACGCAGATGTTGCCGCTTCGACCGTCAAGGCCGAACTCGAGCGCGAGCCGCCTCTGGGCGCGCACGTTCGATTCGAGCTGGACACCCCTCAGAGCGGCTGGTGCGCGCCACCCTTCGCCCCCTGGCTCGAAGCATCTATCGACCGGGCATCGCAAAACTACTTCGGCAAACCCGCCAAGCGTATGGGTATGGGTGGCACAATTCCCTTCATGAAAATGCTCGGGGACGCCTACCCGAACGTGCAGTTTCTGGTGACCGGCGTGCTGGGCCCGAAATCCAACGCCCACGGGCCCAACGAGTTTCTGGAAATTACCACGGCAAAACGCATAACGGCGTGCGTCGCGCAAATCCTGGCAGATCACGCTTCGCGGGCAGACCCGGCGCGCGTGCTCTGACAGCCGCTACTGCAGCAACCGACTCTGTCGGCCAAAGCTTTTCCTGAGAAAATCCATCTGGTCGCCGAGTATGCGCCCGCTGTTGGTCAGTGCGAGATACTCGGCAAAGTTCGGTACGTAGGGCAGCGCCAGCAGCTCCAGGCCGCAATCTTCGAGCAGCCGGTCACCTTTGTAGTGGTTGCATCGCTTGCAGGCCGAAACGACATTGTCCCAGGCATCCCGCCCCCGACGGGACAGGGGAACCAAGTGATCACGCGTCAGCTCGCCATCGGAGAACCGCTTGCCGCAATACAGGCAAACGCTGAGGTCCCGCCGGAAGAGCGCTTCGTTGGTGAGCGGCGGCACACCCTTAGGCGGCGGAACCACCTTGCCGTCGCAGGCGATGATGCTGTGAATTTCCAAGCTGCTGGGCGCGCTGGTTATACGAGATAACCCGCCCCGGATGCGCAGTACCGCGTCGCCCAGGGTCCACACGACGATCTCTCTCGCGTAGAGGCATACGGCTTCCTGCCAGCTCACCCACTCTACAGGCCGGCCTGCAATGTCCAGACGCAGTATGCGCGGGACTCGATCGTACTCGGTCAACGTTGCAACCACAGCAATCCTCGTAGCGCTTCAGCTTTCGCATCAGATAACCCAAACACCAGCTGAACGGACAACTGCAAGGGCAGTTTCCAAGCACCACCGCCTGTCGTCGCTCAGTAGTGCGCCGATATAATGACCAAACCGCTGGAACGATTCAACGCGCCTGGAATGGGAACAGCCTGTTGCGAGAGTTTGAATTACCGGGGCGCCAAGGACGCGTTACCAGCCGTTCAATGGCGGGCGCGCTACTCGGGGTGGCCCATTACGGAACGAAACCGTCGCTGATAGTACATGCTCTCCGTCGAGAAGATCAGCAGCGCCACCCAGATGCAGCCGAAAGTTAGGAACTGGCTTGCTCGAATCGGCTCTTCGTAGACAAAGATCGCCAGCAGAAAGGTGATGGTGGGCGCCAGATACTGGATAAAGCCGAGCGTGGACAGCGGCAGCCGCAACGCTGCCGCCGCAAAACACACCAGGGGAAAGACAGTGACCAGACCCCCAGCCGCCAGCAGCAAAACCTGGCGCGTATCGCCGCGAACGAGAACCCCCTCTCCTGTCGACCAGCCGCACGCCAGATAGCCGATCGCGATGGGCAGCATCAGCAGCGTTTCAACACCCAGGCCTACTGCCGAGTCTACTGCGAGTCGCTTGCGGACCAGGCCGTACAGACCGAAGCTGAAGGCCAGCGCAAGTCCTGCCCAGGGCAAAATTCCCACGGCAACAATCTCATTAACGACGCCAAACGCCGCAAGCAGCACGGCAAGCGTCTGTACCGGACGCAACCACTCACCGAGGAACAGGCCACCCAGCAGGACGGTGACCAGTGGGTTGATGTAATAGCCGAGGCTGGTTTCCAACATCCGATCGTTGAGCAACGCCCAGATGAACACCATCCAGTTCACGGAGACCAGCGCCCCGCTGACTGCCAGCCAGCCGATCTGTTGCCGGGACAGCTTGCGCAACGTGGTCAGCTGACGACGCACCACGATAAGCACGGCGAGTATCAGAACAGACCATGCTACTCGATGGGCAACGATCTCGATCGGTTCCGAGAAGATCAGCAGCTTGAAATAGATGGGTGCGAAGCCCCAGAAAAGATAGGCGGCGAGCGCAAAACCGACGCCGACTCGGTCGATACCCTGATTTCCAGCTGGAATATCGGGAGGCCGGTTCGGC
The DNA here is from genome assembly GCA_024640825.1 of Gammaproteobacteria bacterium. Taxonomy (GTDB): domain Bacteria; phylum Pseudomonadota; class Gammaproteobacteria; order Pseudomonadales; family Azotimanducaceae; genus UBA7803. The sequence continues at coordinate 34,400 of JAHEEG010000005.1, read as the reverse complement.
GCCGACAAGAAAACCGCCTCCCGAAATCAGAAGTCGTCTTTCCGACGCCGGGTCTCCGCAAACACGTCTACCGCAGCCCGGCCGGACAAACCTACTACCCGCTGCAACGATTCGCTTTCCGCACGAAGAAAGGGGTTGGTAGCTTTCTCCAGGCCAATCGAGGTGGGAACCGTGGGCTGCCCGGCTGATCTCAGCCGATCAATCTCCTCGACCCGGGCGGCCAGCGCCGGGTTGTCCGGCTCGACCGTCATCGCAAAGGCCGCGTTGGCCTGAGTGTATTCATGCGCGCAGTACACGACGGTGTCGTCCGGCAGCGCCATCAGCTTCTGCAGGCTGTTCCACATCTGCTCGGGCGAACCTTCGAAAAGACGCCCGCAGCCCAGCGCGAAGAGCGTATCGCCGACGAAGACGATATCGTCTGCCTCGAAGTAGTAGGCAATATGACCCGTGGTATGTCCGGGCACCTCTAGAATCTTCGCGGTGGCGGCACCGAACTCGAAGCGATCCCCATCGGCAACCCGCACATCGATACCCGGAATGCGGGCAGCGTCGTTGTCCGCGCCGACAACAGTACAGTTCCACTGCGCCTTCAGCGTTTCGTTGCCACCTGCGTGATCGAAGTGATGATGGGTGTTCAGGATATGTGTGAGCTTCCAGCCTTTCTCTGCCAGAGCGGCGTTGATCGGTTCCACCTCCGGGGTGTCGATAGTCGCGGTGAAGCCCGATTCCGGCTCGTGCACCAGAAAGCCGTAGTTGTCAGAAAGGCAGGGAAACATGTGCACTTCGAGGCTCATCGGGCTCTCCGTAGACGCGTAGGTGGCAGACCTTACCTAATCCAGAGGAATAAACAAACAGCCGCGCGGCTCACCACCGACGTTACGGCTGATGTGTCCCTGACCCGTCGTGTCCTCCGCCAGCAGAATGGAACCTGGACCGAGACGACGCGCGGTGCCGTCTCCTACCTCGATCTCCACGGAGCCGCTGAGATTGACCACAAACTGCCGGCGCGGCGCGTTGTGGAAGTCGAGGTCGTAGTCGCCGTCGACCTCCCGGAACATCACCCCTTTACCTTTCCATAGTTCGGAGATGCGGCCCATGGCACCCTGATCTTCCAGAGGGATCTCGACGTCCTCGAAGTGAGATCTGCCATCGTCACCCGCATAGACGCGAAGGTACCGCATCACTTCGCCCTTGCCCGCGCCAGCGCTTCCCGATTCATGCACCGGGCAAACCAAGCCGAGAGATTGTGATAATCGGAAATCTCGGCGCCTGCCATACTGAGCCAGGCAAGAACGCTGGCGACGTTCAGGTCAGCAACGGTGAAGCGCCCGCCCATAAGGTAATCCTTGCCCGCTAGCGCGCTGTCGAGCACGCGCAGTGCCGGCTGCAGTTCCTCCAGACAGGCTGCCGCCTTCTCGGCGCTTTTCTCCGCGCCCATCATGCCAGTCGTATGAAAAAGCGCCTGCAGCAGGGGTTTTTCAACCTCCGTCATCACCCAAAAACTCCACTGGGTTGCCATGGCATCTTCCTGCAGATCTCTCGGCCCGAGGTCGCCCCCGTACTTCTTCGCGAGATACAGGTTAATCGCCATCGATTCCCAGACCCGGAAGCCGTCGTCATCGATGGCCGGTATCCGGCCGTTGGGATTAACCTGCAGATAGTCGGGCAGCTTGGCCTCATCCGCGAAACGGGTGGGCACGTGCTGATAATCGATCCCCAATTCTTCGGCCATCCACAGCGCCCGCTGAGCGCGACTTTGCGTCTGGCCATAAACCGTCAGCGTCATCTCTCGTTCCCCTTCTTCCTCGGTTCAAGCTTTGAGTAGAATGCCAGCATCGTCAACAGGTCTCCAGCATCCATGAACCCGGTACTCCAGGAAATCATCGACATCCTCAGCATCGAGCGCATAGAGGAAAATCTGTACCGCGGCCAGAATCACAAGACCGAACACGTGTTTGGTGGCCAGGTGCTGGCGCAAGCCATCGCTGCCGCGTTCCGCACCGTGCGGGCCGAGCACCATCTGCATTCCATCCACGGCTGTTTTCTGCGCCCCGGTGACTGGAACGTACCTATTCTGTACGAGGTAGAGCGAATCCGCGACGGTGGCAGCTTCAGCACCCGGAGGGTGGTGGCCATTCAACACGGCCGCGCAATCTTCCACATGGACTCTTCGTGGCACAAGCGGGAAACGGGACTGCAGCACGCGCGGCCCATGCCCGACGTACCGCCGCCTGAAGCGCTCCGTGGCGACCGGGAAGCCTATCTCGAGGTTGCCCGAGAGCGCCCCGAGGTGAAACGATTCGCCTTTCGCTTCGAAGCCATCGACAGCCGGCAGGTGGAACGTATTCTGCTGACAGACGAGGATGTCCATCCACCAAGCAAACACACCTGGCTGCGCACCCGCGAGCCGCTGGGAGACAGTCCCGAAGTCCACCTGGCCATGCTCGCCTACATGTCGGATCTGGATTTCATGAGCACATCCATGCTGCCCCACGGTCGCAACACCATGCGCGACGCCGTGCACGGTGCAAGCCTGGACCATTCGCTGTGGTTTCATCGACCTTTTCGCGCCGACGAGTGGCTGCTGTTCGCCAAAGAATCGCCCAACGCCGGTGGGGCGCGGGGCTTCGTCCGCGGGCAGTTCTTCAATCGCGCCGGTCAGTTGATTGCAACGGCCGCTCAGGAATGCCTCATACGCCCCGTGAGGCCAGCAACGGAAGTTTCCACGGACCCGACACGCGGGGCATCATCCTGAGGTGACTTCGCATCAGCCGATAACCCGGTCCACCAGATTCTCCACCAGCGCGGCAGCAACCCAGGCCAGAGGCGGCAGCACCAGATAGAACAGCGCGCGGGATATGAGCCTGAGGTCGAGCGGCCAGGTGTGCAGGGCCTGGATCCGGTCCCTGTGGCTGACCAGGGTCTCCAGTCGGGCCACATCGTCACGATCGCAGTCGTTGATCCTCCGCTGAAGATCGATAATACGCGCGCCCTTGACGGTGCGCAGGCGCTGATGCACCCCCCACAGCGGCACCGCGAACAGCAGCAGGGCTGCAGGAACACCAACGAGCAGACCAGGCACGTAGTTGCTCAGACGGAACTCGGCGTCGATAGACTGCAGCGGCATCAGTGCGACCGCGCCCATGACCACGAGAACATCCAGCACGGCCACCCGGGCGAACGGTCGCAGCGCCTGGGAATCGTAAAGGTCTACCGCCACGGCACGACCTACTCGGGAAAGCGCCAGGCTGATGGGCAGACGCCAGCCAAGGACCCAGCCGATGATGATCCAGGTCACCACATTTCCCAGGATAAGCGCCAGGTCAAGGGTAAGATAGGCGCTGGCATCTAACGCCGCCAGATCTCCCGCGTACTGCGAGAGCCCATAGATCGCGCCGATCAGAACGCCGGTCACCAGCCATGACCAGCGCGTCGCCAGCACATCGTCTCTCAGGCTGTCCGGCTCTGCCACCAGGGGCCGGAGTGCCACAATCGCTTCTTCCGCCCGTCGCCACTGCAGAACGAAGACGTACAGAAAGTAACCGGGAACCAGGGCATAGACGAGCACGGTGCCCCAGAGCTGAGTGGCCGATTCCCACCACAGCTCGCGGAAGTCCAGACCAGGAAAGATGGTCGAAAACAGCCCCAGGTAGGCGGCTACCCAGACCAGCGGGGCCAGCAGCACATGACTCCGCGCCGCCAGCCGCACCGGCCAGGGTTGAGGCATAGGACCTGGTTAGAGCGCTTCGAGTACGGCTTCCGCCTTGCTGACCTCAAACTGACCCGGCTCCTCCACAGCCAGGGTGGTTACAACGCCGTCGTCCACGACCATGGCGAAGCGCTGGGCCCGAGTGCCCAGGCCGAATCCGCTGCCATCCATCTCCAGGCCCAGAGCACGGGTAAACTCTCCGTTACCATCACCCACCATCAGCAGCTGGTCGGCGTTGTGATCCTTCCCCCAACTGTCCATGACGAACGCGTCGTTCACCGCCAGGCAAACGATGCTGTCGACGCCTTTGGCTTTGATGGCGTCCGCATGGACCACGAAACCCGGCAGATGGGCCTGGGAGCAGGTGGGCGTATAGGCGCCGGGTACCGCGAAAAGAACGACTTTCTTCCCTGCGAACAGCTCCTCGGTGGTCACGGCCGCCGGCCGTCCGTCCTTCATCATGTGCATGGTGGCAGCGGGCAATTTGTCGCCTTCTTTAATCGTCATAATCGAGTCGTCTCCAGGGTTTTGACGGGTAAAATGACCAAGGCCGAAGTGTGGACAAAGAGCCAGCCGGGGTCAACGATGGGACAGGCGTCACAGATATAGCGCAATGGACTCTATCAATTCGTCAAACTAGCTTATAATCAGCCTCTTATGCCCACTTCTTCGACAAGCATGGACGCTCTTCGAGGGTCGATGGCGGTGTTCGCGCTGGCCGCCGTGATCCTGTGGGTGTCTGCCCGTGACAGCGGATCCGCCATGGAAGGTTCCGCTGCGACCGCACACTTGCAGGCCATGTTACCGCCGGTACGTCACCCGGCCCCCATCATTCAGCCCAGGCTTCAGCTCATTCCAGAACCGACCCTGCCGGTACCTGAAATCAGCCCGGCGGTGACCGTGCAGCGGGTGAGCGCCACGTACGACGATGCTTCCTCCGAAGCCGGCGAAGCCGGCCCCGAGGCAATCAGCGACGAAACCATCGACCCAACCGTGGACGCGCTGCTGGCCCGAGCGCTGAGGTCAGACACGCCGACCGAAGAGGAACGTGAAACCAACGCCGACTACAGCATCCTCGGCGAGACGGTGCCTGCCGGCACCGCGCGGCGACTGACATGGTCAGCTTCGGAAACCTTCGCCGGCACGTCCATCCCCACAGCCGTTCTGGTGGTGCATGGCAAAAAGCCGGGGCCGGTTCTGTGCTTGACAGCAGCCGTCCACGGGGACGAGCTGAACGGCATCGAAACGGTCCGCCAGGTGATCCACGATCTGGACCCCGAGCGCCTCAAAGGCACGGTCATCGGCGTGCCCATCGTCAACCTGCAGGGTTTTCACCGAAACTCGCGTTACCTGCCTGACCGACGAGATCTCAACCGCTTCTTTCCTGGAAATCCGGACGGCAGCTCCGCCTCCCGCATCGCCTACTCACTTTTCAACGGCGTTATACTTCACTGCGACGCCCTGGTAGACCTCCACACAGGCTCTTTTCATCGCACCAATCTGCCTCAGCTGAGAGCTGATCTCAGCAACCCCGGCGTCGTTGAATTGACGGCCGGCTTCGGGGCGACGGTGATTCTGCACAGCGACGGCGGCGTGGGCACTCTGCGCCGCTCGGCTGTGGAGGCGGGCATACCGGCCGTCACCCTGGAAGCCGGGGCGCCTCAGCAGGTGAATTCGGAATCGGTGGACCACAGCGTGAAAAGCATACACACGCTGCTGGATACCATGGACATGTACAACCGCCGAAGCTTCTGGGGAAATCCGGAGCCCGCCTACTACCAGTCCCGCTGGGTCCGAGCCGACCATGGAGGCATTCTCTCCGGCAAGGTGAAGCTTGGCAGGCGCGTCGCACCGGGCGAGGTGCTGGGGACCGTCATCGACCCCATCAGCAACGAGCAGGCGGACATCGTCTCCCCGTTCCGCGGTCGCGTAATCGGCATGGCACTGGATCAGTTCGTAATGCCAGGATATGCGACCTTCCATATCGGCATCGAATCTGAGGTCGAGGAAATAACCGAAGACTCGCAGGCCATCGATCTAGACCACGTCGCTGCGGAGTATCCCGAGGAGCGGGAGTCCACAGACTGATCCTCAGACCGTGCGGGGCCGTTCAGCGCCAGGCGAATCTGGGCTGCTCGAAGTGGGCTACTCGGGTCGAAAGACCAAGCAGACAGACCTCCCGAAACTGATAGATCAGAGCGGCCGTGGGGGCCGCAATGTGGTCCTGACCTATCGGCATCCTCAGAATGGGTTGATCGCTCTCGGCCAGCGGCTCCAGCAGCGGGGCGTCCTCGCGCAGAAACTCCGTCAGCGGGATGCGATGTATCGAGGCCACCTCCGCTGGGTTTGCTTGCACCTGCAGCCGGGCCCCACCCCACACGACGATGGGCGTCATGACAAACCCCGAGCGGGTAACAAAATCGTCCAGCCTGCCGAGAACGGCGTCAGCCGTGAGATTAATTGAGACCTCCTCATGCATCTCCCGCAGCGCCGTGATCACCGGGGTTTCACCGGCATCGAGACGACCACCCGGGAACGCCCACTGCCCCGGATGCTTTCGCAGCCGAGCCGATCGCCGGGTGAGGATCAGTCCCGCCAGATTCTGCCATTCCTCGTAAACGGGCAATCCAGCCAGATCGGCACCGAAGCCAACATCCGTTACGGTAATCGCCACGGCTGCGTGATGGGCGTCATCTACATCCGCGACTACGGGCTCGAAGGCTCGCAGGTTGTCACGGATCCGGGTGCGCAGATCATCGTCGCAGATCATGATGTCACCGTTTTCTGAGTCTGTGTCTGGAAAGGTATCCGAGAAGCGAATGTACAAAGAACGTCCATCAGCCCTGCCCGGGTACGCAATTCAAACATGATGACAGAGAACCGCAGCCACAACGAGCGTGGGGCCCTGATAGCCGCGCTGGGGGCAGTGCTCCTGTGGTCCACCGTAGCAACAGGTTTCAAACTGGGGCTCAAGCTGCTGGAACCTTTGCAATTGCTGCTGCTGGGCACCGCGGTGTCGGCCGCCTTTTTCGCCGCCGCCGCCACTGCGCGCGGGGCCTGGCGCCTCGACCGTCAAGCCGCCGGGACGGGTTTGCTGTTTGGCCTGATCAATCCGCTGCTGTACTACCTGGTGCTGTTCGAAGCCTACGACCGCCTACCAGCGCAGATCGCACAGCCCCTGAACTACACCTGGGCCGTCACCCTGGCGTTGCTGGCAGTACCCCTGCTGCGGCAGCCACTTTCCCATCGCATGCTCGTCGGCATTGGCATCAGCTACAGCGGCGTTCTCATACTGCTGACCCAGGGCAGCCTTCAGGGCGTGGGGGAGGTCGACTGGTTGGGCGTGGCCCTGGCGCTTGGCAGCACGGTGTTGTGGGCCGGGTACTGGCTGATGAATGCCCGATCCTCGGAACCAGCTCTATCGCTCATGGCCTGGAGTTTCTGCCTGGCCCTACCGCTGGTCAGCCTGGCCTGCCATCTCGGGCCAGGCTGGCCGGAGCTATCCTGGCCTGCAGTTGGATTCGGCCTCTGGGTCGGACTGGTGGAGATGGGCATCACTTTTCTACTGTGGCAGAGAGCCCTGAGGCTTACCCATCAAGCGGCTGGCATCGGGCAGCTTATTTTCATCTCTCCCTTTCTGTCGCTGATACTCATCGGTAGCCTGGTGGGGGAAACCATTCACTGGACGTCGGTCGCAGGCCTGGCCGTGATGGTTGCCGGCTTGCTGGTCACCGGTCGCTCGGCACCGGCAGAGCCCGTCGCACAGGGCTCGCAGCGGGCCCGTACCCAGGATCGGTAATTTGGTGCAACATAGCTCGGTCGTGTTGCAACCTGGTAAGCACCAATGATCCGCAATTGCGTTCCGGCGACCCTTCCGGCGACCCTTCCGGCGACCCTTCTGGCGACAGTTTTGGTACTGTGCGGCTGCACGAACAGCGTCACCCGCCAGGACCAGACGATGGCATCAGCGGTCCATGAACGCGGCGAATACATGGTGAACCTGCTTGCGTGCGGCCGCTGCCACACGGAGGGCTATCTCAGGGGTAATGAGGCCCAAGCTCCAGCCCTCGCAGGCTCCACGGTGGGTATCGCGTTCACGCCGGACCGAGCAGGAATACAGCCGGGGCTGGCTTTCGCAGGCAACCTCACTTCAGACGAGGAGACGGGGATAGGAAGCTGGACAGAGGCTGAGATCGTTCGCGCCATGACCAGCGGCGTGGGTAGAAACGGCCATCGACGCCTGCCCGTCATGCCCTGGGCGAACTACACCGCCCTGACTCAGTCCGACCTGATAGCCATCGCCCGCTATCTCAAGCGCGTGCCGCCGGTATCCCGTCGGATTCCCGAGAGCACCAACGAGGGTGAGTCTTCAAATCAGCCGTACGTACGCTTCGGGCTCTACACCTTTGATCCTCAGGGCCGCGTCCAGACCCGGGAGCTGCCCTGAGGGGCGGAGCTCGTTTTTTCGGGCCCGGCAGTGAGCCACGCTGCCAGCTGCCTCTGACGCGGTCAGCGTCCCGTAAACGCGGGCTTGCGCTTCTCGAGAAAAGCCTTGATGCCTTCCTGACCGTCTCCCGTAATGGACATGTCGGCGATGGCTCGCGCTTCCAGTTCCATCTGAGATTCCAGCGTCTGCTCAAAACTGCCGTTTAGCAGGGTTTTCACCGCCCCATAGGCAAGGGTCGGACCCGAGGCCAGCCGCCTGGCAATGGCGCCGGCCCGCTCAAGCGCCTGGCCGTCCGGAACGACCTCGTTGACGATACCCCAACGCAGCGCCTCATCAGATTTCAGAACCCTGTTCATCAGCATCAGCTCCCGGGTTCTGCGGTCGCCAATCTTTCTAGGCATGTAGAACGTCGAGCTGCCGTCCGGCGACAACCCAGCGTTGGTGTAAGCCATCATGAAGACCGCAGATTCCACCGCAACGGCCAGGTCGCAAGCCATAACCAGGCTGAAGCCTGCCCCGGCAGCGGTGCCGTTGACCGCCGCAATAACGGGTGCCGGTGTTCTGGCCAATCTGGACAGACCCATGTGCAAATCGCCGGCCATCTTCTTGAGCAAAGACCTCGTTCCGCTGCCGGCGCTGGCAAATGAAGCCAGATCGCCACCGGCGCAGAACATCTTCCCCGCGCCGGTAAGGACAACCGCTCGCACGGCCGGATCATCGTCACAGAGCAGGGCCACCTGGGAGAACTCCAGGGCGCACAGCGGGCTCATGGCATTGGCCGAATCCGGCCTGTTGAAAGTAATGGTGGCCACACCATCGGCGACGTCGTAAAGCAGGGTCTCGTAATCCATCCGGCTATCCTCTGTGCTGCGCGGCTAGCCTTGTGCACCTGCGCCGCGGGGTAAACCTTTTACCGCATTCCACGCGGCGTCGGCAAACAGCCCTTTGAGCGACCCAGGAGAACGCTCGTAGTGTCCCGAGAGCCAGCGCCGCACGTACTCCTGTATAGGTCCGCTGATCAGAGGCACATAGGCTTCCCGAGGCAGCACACGCATATCACCCCGCGCAACGAAGGGGGTAAACCACTCGAATACCTCTGTTATGTATTCGCGATAGATTTCCTTCAGTCGCGCTCTGGCTGCTTCTGAAAAATCGATGTCTCGCGAGTGCAGATAACTGGCCAGGGGGCGGTTGCGGACCGTCCAGTCGCAATAGAAGCGCACCACCGCTTTGACGCTGTCTTCAGCGCCGGAGCTGGCTCTGAGCTTACGCAGCATGCCGCGGTTGAAGCGTTCAATGCCGTCGATGAAGAGCTCTTCGGCAATGCCTTCCTTGCTCCCGAAATGATGATACAGACTGCCGACGCTGCAGCGCGCTTCCCGCTGAATGTCCTGGACAGTCGTATTCTCAAATCCAACTTCTGTAAAACAGACCAGCGCCGCCTGCAGAACGCTGGCTCTGCGCGCCGTCGTTCCGGCCCTGGGTGCCGACCTGTCGAGCTTCCTGGTCACGGTTCTCCCCATTTCCCCAAACGTCCCCCGAACTCCACCCCACGGAGTCTACCGAAACTAGAATTATATTCTAGTAAAGCGTTCTAATTTTGAGTAAGATCCGAAGTCCGTGGAACGGAGTGAACAGCAGCATGGACATCGAGCTCAGCCAGCAGGATCAGGACTTTCGACAGGATGTCCGGCAGTTCTTTGCGGACAACGCGTACAAAGCGGGCGAAGATTACGCCGAGTGGCGCCTCGAATGGTTCAAGAAAGCTGCCGAGAAAGGGGGCTGGGACGTCCCCAAATGGTCACCGGAGTTCGGCGGCCCAGGCTGGACGCCCACCCAGCACTATATCTGGGAACAGGAAACGGCTCGCGCGACGCTGCCCTGGGATATGCCGTTTGGCGTCGGCATGGTAGCGCCCATCATCATGGCCTACGGCAACAAAGCACAGCAGGACCGGTTTCTACCGGACATCCGCGCCCGACGGGTGAACTGGTGTCAGGGATATTCGGAACCGGGGGCCGGCTCCGACCTGGCATCGTTGAAAACCAGAGCGGAGCTTTCCGCCGACGGCAGCCACTACGTGGTCAACGGCACGAAAATCTGGACAACGGCGGCGCATATCGCAGACTGGATATTCTGCCTCACCCGTACGGATGACTCAGGAAAGAAGCAGGAGGGCATCACGTTTCTACTTTTCCCGATGAAGCAGGACGGGATCGAAGTGAAACCAATCATAACCCTGGGTGGTGCGCACAGCGTCAATACCGTCTACCTAACGGACGTCAAGGTTCCGGTCGAGAACAGGATAGGGGAGCAAGGCAAGGGCTGGACCTACGCCAAAGGCCTGCTGCAACACGAGCGCACCGGTCTTGCCGGTCTGTCCCGCTCGCTGGTAGCGCTGGAAGGTCTGAGGGATAACGCCCGCAGTGTCCCTCGCGGCAACAGCACGCTGATGGACGACCCGGCTTTTCGGGCAAAGGCAGCCGAGCTGGAAATCGATCTGATGGCGGCCGAATTCACAGAGCTACGCAGCCTCGCGAGCGCTGCCGCCGGCGCCGCGCCGGGTCCTGAATCGTCAATTCTGAAGCTCAAAGGGACAGAAATTCAGCAGCGAATTCAGAAACTTACCGTTGAGGCGGGCGGCATCTACTCGGCTGCCTGGGGGCCAAAGCCCGTGGGTAACAGCTTCGCCAAAGGCGGCATGGCCGGCTACCTGGCGAGCCGCGCCTATACCATCTACGGCGGCGCCAGCGAGGTGCAGAAAGACGTTGTCGCGAAAAACGTTCTGGGTATCAAGAGGTCGTCACGATGAATTTCGAACTGAGCGAAGAACAGCAGCTAATTCAGGACAGCGTCGCGCGTTTCGTCCAGGAAAACTACGGATTGGAAGCTCGCGTGGCACTGGCTGCCAAAGACCCGGGATTCAGCACGACGCACTGGCAGACGATGGCGGAGCTCGGCTGGCTGGCGCTGCCGTTCGCGGAGGCTGACGGAGGCTTCGGCGGCAATCAGATCGACGTCATGGTAATCATGGAGCAGTTCGGCAAGGGGCTGATACTGGAACCCTACCTCGCAAGCATCGTCATGGGTGGCGGCGCCTTGAAGCGTGGCGCTTCTGCGGCGCTGAAAGAAGAAATACTTGCCGGCGTCATCGACGGCACCTACCAGCTGACCCTGGCTTATGCTGAACCCCAGTCCAGATTTGATCTGCACGACGTCACCACGTCTGCCCGGGTCGACGGTGACAGTTTCGTCATCAATGGCGCAAAATCCATGGTTCTGAACGCGTCCACTGCGAGCCACATTGTGGTCTCCGCGCGCACTGGCGGCGGACAGATCGACGAAAGCGGAATCTCCCTGTTTCTGTTGAATGCAGACACAGACGGCCTAACCCGAGAGGATTTCCCCACGGTAGATGGCCTGCGCGCGTCCGAGCTGGCATTTAAAGATGTCAGGATCGGTGCCGACCGCCTGATTGGCGAGGTCGACAAAGGCTACGAGATTCTCAATGCCACGGCTAACGATGCCATTCTCGCGCTGGCGGCTGAAGCCGTAGGCGCGATGGAGGTACTCTACAAGGATACCGTGGCATATACACAGGAACGCGAGCAGTTCGGCCACCCGCTGTCGGACTTCCAGGTTCTGCAGCATCGCATGGTCGACATGTTCATGGAGTACGAGCAGTGCAAGTCCATGCTTTATCGCGCAACCATGGAGGCTGCGGCCGGCGACCCGGAGACGGCCCAGAGAACAATTCACGCACTGAAGCACATTGTCGGCAAATACGGGATTTTCATTGGCGAAAATGCCGTGCAGCTTCACGGCGGCATGGGTATGACCGAAGAGCTGCGAGTAGGCCACTACTTCAAGCGCATGCTGGTCATCGATTCCCAATTCGGCAACGCGGACTATCATCTGCAGAAGTTCGCCGCCTGAGGCCGGCAGGCCAGGAACGCTGCCAGACAGCCGACCGCTAAAGCACTTACAATCTCCGCCAGGCACACTACGGAGTAAGGGTATGAAGGGACGGGTAGTTCTGGTGACTGGCGGCGCCCGAGGTATTGGTAGAGGAATGGCAGAAGCCTTTCTCGCTGCCGGCGCGAGGGTGATGGTTGCGGATCTGGGCGCGCTGGCCGGCGGCGGTCAGACAGGCACAGGAGACTGGACCTACGATCTTTCCGGCGCAGACGCCCTCGCCAGCAGCGTTGCCGAGCAGTCGGGCATTGGCGAAGTTCGCGCCACCGAGTTGGACGTGACCAGTGGCGCAAGCTGCAACGCGGCTATCGCCGCGACGCTGGAAACCTTTGGTCAGCTGGACGTACTGGTGAACAACGCTGGCGTTGTGCAGTCCGGCCCCATCGCCGAGTTTTCCGAAAGCGACTGGGACCGCATCTTCGCCGTAAATACCAAAGGCATCTACCTGATGACCAGGGCGGCGCTGCCCGCGCTGCGAAAATCTGACAGTGCGGCGATCATCAACACAGCTTCTATCGCCGGCAAGAAAGGTTACCCGAATATGGCCGCCTACTGCGGCTCAAAGTTTGCCGCGATCGGAATTACCCAGGCTCTGGCCGCAGAGCTGGCACCGGAAAACATACGCGTAAACGCTATCTGCCCCGGAATGGTGGGCACCGCCATGTGGCTCGAGCATCTGCTGCCAAGCAATACCGTCGACCCCCGCGAGAAGACGGCCGAATTCGAAAAGGCGATGCATGCAACCATTCCCCTGGGCAGGCCCCAGACCGCAAAGGACATGGGCCAGGCGGCCGTTTACCTGGCGTCTGCAGCGAACGTGACCGGCATCAGCCTCAGTGTGGCCGGCGGCTTTGAAATGAACTGATACCGACTTAAGGAACCTCTGACTAATGCTCGTTTGCTCAGCGCGTTGTACGGGCCCTTCAGGAGTTTCTCGCATTAATCAGAGGTTCCTTAGCTCAGAAAACCACCTGGGCGCGCACCACCTGAGCGTACGCAAAGTCACGCTCACAGCCTTGCGCTCGATCTGCACGCCCAATCAACGCATTCGGTAGACAAATCTCCGGGAAAGCAGAAAATTACTGCCGGTCGCCGCGGCGGAGCCAATGATCATGGATACCAGCGGCAAGCTGGTGAGCGGACCCAGCACCAGCAAAGCGTAAAGGCCCAGGTTGATGCAGGCGCCCGCCGACTGTATCAACAGGTAGCCGGTAAGGTTGGCGTGACGCACCCGCGCACCGAAGGTATAGCGGGCATTGAGAACGAACGTCAGGGAAATCGCAGCAAGAAACGCAACCAGGCGACAAACCAGCAACTGCATTTCGGACTCGTTATACCCCGCCCCGTAGAGCAGAATCGCCAGCACTGCCATATCCAGGGCAAAACCGGCGGCGCCTACCAGCAGAAACCGCCAAAGCTGTCTAAGCACCTGCTGATGAACGACCTCGGCATTTCCCAAGTCGCCATGCGAATTCACGGCGATGTCGGTGTCGCGGGCACGGGAATCAATCATCGGTCCACTGTGTCCGAAATCGTCCTTCCCGTTCAAGGTCGATCGTCCCCGCCATGCCCCCCTGCACCCCCGAACGACAGCCCCCGGCACACGTAGGCGGCGGGCGATCATCCGTACAATGAGCGGCCCGGTCAAGGTAAGATCAGAGCAAATCGCGAGCAGCAACCTGTGTACGAAGCACCCATAACCTGCCCAGTCCAGCGAGTAGAGGACACCTGGATAGACTACAATGGCCACATGAACATGGCGTACTACAACCTGGCGTTCGACCGGGCCGTAGACCATGCCTACGACCTGCTGGGTATCGGCGCTGACTATGCCAGATCAGGCACAGGGTCGTGCTTCGTTCTCGAAGCGCACGTCACCTACCTGCAAGAGTTGGTGCTGGATGACCCCATAGAAATCCGCTTCCGCCTGCTGGATTGGGATGTAAAGCGGCTCCACTACTTCGAGGAGATGTACCACGCCGAGCAGGGCTACCTGGCCGCGACATCAGAACAGCTGGCGATGCACGTCGACATGCAGACCCGGCGATCGGCGCCGTTTCCTGAGGCGACACAGACCAAGATCGCCACCCTGTTCGAAGCCCACCAAGGTTTATCCCGGCCTGGGCAAATTGGCCGGGTGATGGGCATCCCGAGGAAGAAATGAGGCTGCCGTCGCATGGGTAAGTACCGGGAAGAGCGGGACACAATGGGTCCGGTTCTGGTGCCGGACGACCGCTATTGGGGGGCTCAGACACAGCGCAGCCTGGAGAATTTCCCCATCGGCAGCGAGCAGATGCCGAGGGAGCTCGTGCATGCCTACGCGCTGGTCAAAAAAGCAGCCGCTCTGGCCAACGGCGAACTGAAAGTGTTGCCCCCCGCGAAAGTGAATGCCATCGTCCAGAGCTGCGACGAGATCCTTGCCGGCGATATGAAAAACGAGTTCCCACTGGTGGTCTGGCAGACAGGATCGGGCACCCAGACCAACATGAACGTAAATGAGGTTCTGGCAAATCGCGCAACAGAGCTGTTGGGCACCGATTTTCGCGTCCGCAAGCTGGTCAGCGCCAATGACGACGTGAACGCCAGCCAGAGTTCGAACGACACCTTCCCCACAGCCATGCACCTGGCGACCTACAGGGTGATCGCCGCTCGCACCCTCCCGGCGTTGTACCGGCTGCAGACAAGCCTCGCTGGCAAAGCCCGGGAATTCTCAAAGATCGTGAAATCGGGCAGGACACACCTGATGGACGCCGTACCGCTAACCCTCGGCCAGGAATTCGGCGGTTACGCCACCCAAGTCAAGCATGGTGGCGAAGTCCTGGCGGCCAGCCTCCACCACCTGGCAGAGCTGGCGCTTGGGGGTACAGCGGTGGGCACCGGCCTGAACGCCCCGGCCGGCTTTGCGGAGAATGCGGTGGCACATCTCGCCAGGCTCGCCGAACTGCCCCTGGCGCCCGCAGAAAACCGCTTCGAGGCCATGAGCGCCCACGACGCCATGGTCGAGGCCAGCGGCGCTCTGAAACGCGTCGCCGTAAGCCTTATGCATATCGCAAACCAAATACGCCTGCTCGCCAGCGGCCCCAGAACCGGACTGGCGGAGCTTCAGCTGCCGGCCAACGAACCGGGTAGTTCGATCATGCCGGGGAAGGTGAATCCTACCCAGTGCGAGGCGCTGACCATGGTGTGTGCACAGGTTATCGGCAACGACGTCACCGTGTCGCTGGCGGGTACCCACGGTCACCTGCAGCTGAACACGTTCAAGCCGGTGATCGCCTACAACCTTATCCAGTCGGCCACGCTGCTGGCCGACGCCAGCGACAGTTTCGAGAAGCGCTGCGTGCGGGGCATCAAACCCGATGTGGAACGCATTCGAACTCTGGTGGATCGCAGCCTCATGCTGGTGACCGTGCTGAGCCCGTCCATTGGTTACGAGAAGGCGGCGACCATCGCCAAGAGGGCCCACGCGGAGGGGGTCAGCCTGAGGGAAGCGGCATTGGCACTCGGATTTCTCACAGAGGCCGAGTTCGACGCTCTGGTGGACCCGTCAACGATGACGGGCCTTTCAAGCTAAAAAGGATGCGGAGCTAGGGCGTCAGTAACCTTCGAGATCACCGTAGCGATTGCGATGAAAATTGACATCGCCAAACGTCTGCTCCGCCACCGCCGCCCGTTTGATGAAAAACCCGATGTCGAACTCGTCGGTCATGCCGATACCACCGTGCATCTGAATCCCTTCCCGCGAGACGCGATTGTAGGTTTCGCCGACTTTCGCCTTCGCCAGGCTGGCCAGCTTGGCAATCTCCGAGGCTTCCCGCGCCTCGTCTAGCGCTGTGAGCGCTTCTAGGACGCAGGACTTGGACAGCTCCACCTCGCAGAACATATCCGCAGCGCGATGTTTCAGCGCCTGGAAGGATCCGATGGGAACGCCAAACTGTTCGCGCTCTTTCAGATACTGAACCGTCCGCTCGAAGCACTCCTGCAGGCTGCCGAGCATTTCTGCCGACAGACCGATTCTGGCAATGTCGAGGGTGGGATCCAGAACGTCAGCGCCTTTGTTCAGCTCGCCGAGCACGGCATCGGCACCGACCCTGACATTTTCCAGATCGAGACTGGCCGCATTCCGTGAATCCGTCATCTTAAGCCGGTTCACCGTGAGACCCGCGGTACCTGTGTCGACGATGAACAGCGTCAAGCCGTCTCTGTCTCCCGGCTTCGCCGAGGTGCGCGCAACGACAATGAACTTGTCCGCAGAGTTCCCGTCAACGACGAAGGTCTTGCTGCCACTGAGCAGGTAACCGTCAGCGTCCGCCGTCGCCGTCGTGGCGATGCCGTAGGGGCTGTGCCTGTGGGACTCCTCCAGGGCCAGCGCCATGAGCAATTCGCCGCCGGCGATCGCGGGAAGAAGGGTCGATTTCTGAGCTTCAGTACCACCGATATTCACCGCCGATCCGCCAACCCAAACCGTTCCAAACAGCGGGCTGGCTGCCAGCGTGCGACCTGCTTCCTCAGTCACAACACCAAGTCCCTTGTAACCGAAGGCCAGGCCGCCAAACTCCTCAGGCCACGGGATCCCTGCCCAACCCAGATCAACCATGGACTGCCAGGTATCACGATCGAAGGCATCCGGATCATCCCGGTCTCGAATCTGGCGCAGTTGGTCGATAGGCGCGCTCTTGGCGCAAAAGTCCTTCGCGCTGTCTTTGAGCATGATCTGCTCTTCATTCAGGATCATGGGCATGCTGTTTCCCCCGAAACGGTCTCTAAGTATCCTGATCGGCCTTCGCTAGAGGGGATTTCCTCACCAGATCGGCGGCGGCCTGATCGCCTTCTCGCGCGGGATGAAAACAAAACCCTCGGCGGTTGTCGACCCCGCGCTGGCTAACGGTCACTCGACGCCTGGTCGGCCGGCTGCTGCACTCGAACATAGAACCCCTGGAACCATGAGCGCCATTGATATCCGTCTGCACGCCGGGTGATACTCGCAGCTGCCGCCATTTTTCAGCGTGGGGATGGTAGTAGTTCATGCTGGTGCCCGTACCGCCGCTACTGCCCTGACACTGCTCGAGCACCAGACAGCCGCGCTCCTGGCGACTGATGCAATCGCACCTGGAAAAAGTGGCGAGAGCACAACGATCAGAATTACGAATTACTTACATGAACTACATCCGCGTCGCTGCATTTCGTGACCTGCATCACTAACATAGTGGGCACTTTCACCATGTTACGGCGCCAAGCTCTTGCGGAACTCGTTGCTCCACATCGCGCTCCTGATCACTGTTCTGCTGGTGACCCCGGTCAGTGTGCCGGTAGCAGCCGCCGAACCAGGCCCTGTCGCAGCAGCTGACAGCACCTCTCGACAAAATCCGGCGACGGGTTCCGGAATGCTTTCGCAGGACTCAGGATCAGCAGATCTTTCCATCCTGGTGGTCGTCGGCCTTGGCATCATGGGGCTAATCTGGGTTCGTCGACACACGGCGGGACTCTGAACCAATTCCCAACCCCCCCAGGCGTGCAGGATTTTTCCCGCCTCGAAGCGCAACTGCGTCAGACGCTGCCCACGGGCCGCATAGAACCGCAAACCCTGCCCGTTTGCCCAGAAATAACGCTGGGGTTGATCAACGCCGATTTTCCGGAGGGGCCGCTGCCTCCGGAAGTGATGCACGAGGTAATCGCCAGACCCGCATACTGGGCATTCTGCTGGGGCAGCGGGCTGGCCCTGGCCCGGTATCTGCTGGACTATCCGGATCGCATAAGAGACAGGGCCGTGTTGGATCTCGGCTCCGGCTCCGGTGTCGTCGCTATCGCCGCCGCCCTGGCGGGTGCCAGGAGGGTGGTTGCCTGCGATAACGATCCCCACGCCCTCCACGCCGTCGAGGTAAACGCCGCTGCGAACGGGGTAAACGTCGAACCCTGCAAAGACCTGATCGAAGCCGGCAGCGGCTACGACCTCCTGCTGATGGCCGACGTGCTTTACGACGCAAGCAACCTGGGGCTGCTGGCCGACGCGGCAGGCGTGGCGAAGGATGTCCTGGTTGCAGATTCCAGGATCTCCAGCCTGCCCAACCCCCATTATCGCCAGATCGCCACCATGTCCGCGTTGACTTTCCCGAACCTTGGCGAGTTTGACGAGTTTGGTACCGTCCGGCTGTTTCAGCGCCGCTGAAACCTCAGCCGCTTCTGCCCACCCTCTGGTTGGCCACCAGCAAGAGGGCATCTTCGATCACGCGCTCGGCGATAGCCCGCTCCGTCATTGTGGTCGGATCCGTAAGCCAGGCGTCGGCAGCCGCCTGGCTGGGGAAATGCAGCGCCAACACCCGATTCCAGGACTCGGACGCGCGAATAGCATCCAGCGGCGCATTCCATATGACCCGGCCGTCGTAATGGCCAAGCAAAGCGAGCCAGCCAGTCTCATTTGGAGAGCCGATCGCGGCGACCGACACATCATCCTTCATGCGCAGAAGTGCCAACACGATGGCGCCATGCATCGGAAATGACGCAGGCTTCACCAGACTGCCGAGCAGCTGAGCAGGCGGGACAATGCGGCCCTTTTGGAGCCGTCGGTAGTGGCTGCCAGTAAGCATCTGCACCAGGTCTCCGCCCGTCGGAAACCGCAACAGCTGTGCCTGGTCAACGGCCAGCAGCGGCGAGCCTTCGGCGATCCCGAGCTGACCCGCCCGCCATTGCAGCTCCGCGCCGTCGCTGGCAGCCAACGTAAGAAAAGCGGTCCCGTAGCCGGGCGCGGATTCAGCGGCGGCAGCACCCTCGGGGCCGACAGCATCCTCGACCATGAGGTGAAGCAGGTAATACGGGTTCTCGCGACTCTCTGAATCCAGGGCGATGCCTGCCAGCGTTGGCCCCATATACCAAACCCCGATCGCCGAGGCGAAAGCGAGCACCAGGCAGAACGACACGAACCCGATGAGAGATCGGCTCAAAACAGCACCAGTGTCTATGACCATTGGAAATCATAGCTCAAGCTTGCTGACCTCGCCTCTGCGTGCCCTGATGCGCTAAATTCGAAGATCAGGAAACTTCCAGGAGAGACGACGATGAGTGAAGTCATTGCCAGCGATCAAACCAGCTTCGACTGGCCGACCCTGGTCGACGGGTTGAACCGGTTCCTGCGCCTGCGAACCACGCCGATCGGCATGAAGCTCTTCGAGCATCGGGAAGATATGGAAGCCATATCGCGCATCCGCCGCCCTGACGCGATCCACACGACCGACCAAGTGGTTGGCCAGGCCGCCCGCAACGGCTGGACCGTCGGCATTACGGCCGATGACCTAGTGGGCGCACAGTGCAGCACCGTGATCGGTCTGCACCCCCGCTCCGAGGCCTGGCTGTCCGGCGCCAGGATGGCCGGTGTCTGGTACGAGAATCAGGAAGAAGCCAGCGCCCACCAGCAGGCGATGGACGTTGTGCCATTCGGCACCTACCAGGCCATGGCGGTGAGCCCGCTGGCCAGCGGCCGCCTGCAACCACCGGACATCTGCCTGATCTATGCAACGCCGGCGCAGATGATCCTGTTCATCAACGGGCTGCAGTGGACAGGCTACAGAAAGCTGGAGTGGGGCTGCGTCGGCGAATCGTCCTGCGCCGATTCCTGGGGACGAGCCCTGGCGACCGGAGAACCGAGTCTGTCTATTCCCTGCTTCGCCGAAAGGCGCTACGGCGGCGTCATGGAAGATGAGTTGCTGATGGCGCTGCCCCCGAAGTTTCTGCCGAAGACCATTGCAGGCCTGGAAGCACTGTCGCGCAACGGCCTGCGCTACCCCATCGCGCCCTATGGCGTGAACAACGATGTCCGTGCCGGCATGGGCGTGAGCTACAAAGACTGAGCCATGGATCTGTACGACGCCATGAGTACGCTGCGGGCAGTGCGCCGACTGCGCCCGGACCCCATACCGGAAGAGGTGCTGGAAAGGATCTTTCAGGCCGCAACCTGGGCGCCCAGCGGCGGTAATCACCAGCCCTGGCGCATCGTCGCCGTTCGCAACGCAACCAGCAAGCAGGCGCTCGAAGATCTCTATCGCCCAAACTGGGAAGCCTATGTGCCTGGCTACGAGAAACATATGGCGTCCCAGACAGGAGAAAAAGCCGAGGAAAATCGCGCGAAATCGGCGAAAGCCCTGGCTGCGGGAAACTATCTGGCAACCCATATGCACGAGGCGCCCGTTATCGCCGTGTTCTGCTTCAATCCCAGCCGTCTGACCATCACCGACCTGGATCTGGATCGCCCCAGCGTCGTGGGCGGCGGCTCCATATATCCCGCCGTGCAGAACCTGTTGCTCGCCTGCCGCAACGAAGGGCTGGGGTGCGTGCTGACAACGCTGCTGTGCAAAGAAGAAGCCAAGGTAAAGGCCCTGCTGGAACTGCCCGCCGACTGGCATACCTGCGCGTATGTGCCCATCGGCTATCCCGTGGGCGGCGGTCACGGCCCCATAAGCCGCCAATCTGTGGCAAAAATGGTGTTTACCGATCGCTGGGCGCAAAGCTAGCCGGCGAATCGGTCGTTGCTATCGCAGCAGTCGTTGCTATCGCAGCGGTCGTTGCTATCGCAGCGGTCGTTGCTATCGCAGCAGTCGTTGCTATCGCAACGAGGCCCCAAGCAGATCCCTGGCAATGATGTGACGCTGGACCTCGCTCGGGCCTTCGCCGATGCGGCGTATGCGCATCTCGCGATACCAGCGCTCGAAGGGAAAATCCTTGGAGACGCCGTAGCCACCGAAAATCTGAATGCAACGGTCCACCACCCGGCTGGCGGATTCCGTCGCCACCAGCTTGGCCATGGCGGCTTCCGTCCTGAAAGGTTCACCGCGCTCTGCCCGGTCCGCGGCTTCCAGGGTAAGCCAGCGGGACTGACGGATGTCGATCTCGTTATCCACCAGCATCCACTGAATCGCCTGGCGGGACGATAGCGGTGCGCCGAACGTCTCGCGCTGAGGCACGTACTCGAGCGCCATCTCGTGCGCCTTGATAGCGACGCCCACACAGCCCGCGGCGTAGGGAATTCGCTGTCGTGACAACCGATCATTGGCGATGGCGAAGCCCTTGTTCACGTCGCCGAGAACATTGCCATGCGGGACACGCATGTCTTCGAAGGAAAGTTCGGTAGCGTAGCGGGCAGCGCGCAGCGTGTGGACGATGCGCCTCACGTGAAAGCCGGGTGTGTCCGTATCCACGATGAAGCACGTAACGCCGTTGCGCCCTTTGTCAGCGTCGGTACGGGCGAAGACCAGGCCGTAATCCGCTTTGTCCGCACCGCTGATGAAAATCTTCGAACCGTTGACGACCCATTCGTTACCGTCCCGCACAGCCCGGGTCTGAATCGCCCTCGCCGGATCGCTGCCTCCCGAAGGTTCGGTGAGGCCGAAGAAACCCTTTTTCTCTCCCCGCAGCGTTGGATACAGATAACGCTGCTTCTGCTCTTCCGTAGCCTCGAAAAGCTGCGCCAGGCCGGCGCCACCAAAGACGCCGTAACAAGGCGCGTAAAGCCCCGCGCGATGCTGGGACATCTCTATAGCTATGAGGGTACGGGTAACCAGGTCGATCTCCGGACCGCCGTACTCAGGGGGGATATCCAGGCCGTACAGGCCCATGTCTCTAACCAGGGCCACCAGCCGTGCCCCGTCATCCGCGGGCAGCTCATCCGCATCCGGATCCAGATGCTGCTCGAGCGGAAGAATTTCCTCACGTACGAAGCGCCGCACCATGGCGACGATGAGTTCCTGCTCCGCTGTTGGCCGCAGATCCAAGGACAAGCGCTCAGACCGGGCTGAGCCGGCCAAGGCCGGACATGCTGCCATTTTCCGCCGGCCACCGGCCGTGATCGGCGCGATACACCATCAGCAGCTCCTGCCACCGCGTCAGATACGCCGTGGTGACTTCCAGCCGAAAACCCAACGCGCTCGCCATTCGCGCCGTTGAGGCGGCAATTTCGCCACGCAACCCAAACTGACTGCGTCCGCCGGCGAAGCCGATATAGATAACCTGCCCCTGGGCGTCGGCAAGCTCGAAAACGCCCATGTGCCCCGGCAAACCGTCAATGCTCGCCAGTTCCTGCCAGGGTTTTTCCAGCCTGATAGCCACAGACCGCTCAATCCGCCCGGTCTTCGGCCTGCTGCTGGGCGCGCTTTTTCGGCATGACGGATATTTCCATGGGCGCAAAATGCTCAATGTCGATATCGATAAGATAAGGCCCCGGTGCGGTCATGCCCGAGTCCAAGGCCGCTTCGAGTTCCGCCACGCTCTGCACCCGTCGACCGGGCACCCCCATGCTTTCCGCCATACGGGCGAAATCCATTTTGCCAAGATCCGTCTCGTTGATGCGCCCGAAGCGGGTGTCCTGCAACCAGCGCAGCACGCCGTAGCCCGAGTCGTTGAACACGCAGATGACCAGGGGAATCTGGTACTGGGCCGCAGTGGCCAGCTCCGTTGCATGAAACATGAAGCCGCCGTCGCCGTGAACGCACAGCGTCTGTCGCCCCGTGCCGATGGCAGCACCGATAGACAGCGGAAACCCAGGTCCAATCGCCCCTGAAGCCGGGTTCATGGAAGTGCGCGGCTCATAGACGGGAAACAGCTGATTGCCGAAGTTGTAGGCAGCGATGGTCTGATCGCGAACAAACAACCCATCCCTGGGCAGGCTGCTGCGCAACGCATCCATGACTCTGGAGAAGTCTTCTCCCAGGCGCTTGCGCATTGCTCCGCGCACGCCGTCTCTCGCTTCCATTACCGTGTTGTTGAACTGAGCGTCATTGGGCGAAACGTCCACGAGCACCTGATTGATGGCATCCAGAGCCAAGCGCACGTCCGCTGTTACCCCCAGGTCCGCTCGATGGGTACGGCCTATCACGCTGGGATCAATGTCGATCTGCACCAGATCTCCCGGCGGAACGAAACGAGCGGCCTGCCCGTCCACACCCACGGCGAAGCGCGTGCCGACGGCCAGCGTGAGGTCTGCGTCCTGAATGGCCTGATAAATGCCCGCACTCTGATAGTAATTGCCAATGCAGAGCTCGTGGTCTTCGGGCAGGGCACCACGGCCATCCACCGACGTGATGACGGGAGCGTCGAGACTCTCCGCCAGCCGCTGCAGGGCGTTTCCAGCGCCGGCGGCAATGACACCACCACCGGCGACGATGATTCGACGGCGGGCGTCGTTGATTCGTGCTACTACAGCATCGATTGCCGTCGCTTCCGGCTCAAAAGCACATTCAGGCAAGGGGCCGAAACGAGCCGGTTCGGCTTCCGCATACTGCAGGTCGATGGGAATCTCCAACGCGCCGGGTGCTTTGCGACCGGTATGCATATCCTGCACCACGGCGTTGAAGGCCGATGCCAGCTGGCTGACATGCCTAGGACTTTCCACCCGCCGGCAAACGGTACGCAGCATCGGCAGTTGGTTCTCCGCCTCGTGAACATAGCCAAGGCCTTTGCCGTAGAAGGCGGTTTCTGTCTGTCCGGTGATGACCAGCACCGGTGAAGACGCATACTGCGCCTCGTAAAGCCCCGTCACCGTATTGGTGGTGCCTGGGCCAGTGCTCGCGATCATGACGCCCATGCGTCCCGTCGCCCGCGCGTAGCCATCGGCCGCGTGAGTACCGCCCTGCTCGTGCCGCACGTCAATGATCTGGGTTTGCCCCAGCCGATTGATGGCATCGAAGATGGGCATGTTGTGAATGCTGACGATGCCGAACACGTGCTCCACGCCGAGCGCCGCCAGCCCTTCAGCAATAACGTCAGCTCCGGTGTAGTTCATGCGGCTTCCTGCAGTCCGTGAAGGTCGATCCCGTAGAGTTCCGCCACGTTCTCACAGAGAATTGCCTGTCGCTGCTCTTCGGACAGCTGCGCCGTCTGCTTGGCAATCACATCCTGCGACCAGGGCCAGGTGGAATCGCTGTGAGGAAAGTCGCTCGCCCACAGCAGGTGCCGCCAGTTCATTTCGTTGGCCATCTTGAACGCCACCCAGTCGTCCTGAAAGGTGGTATAGATGTTCTCGCTGAAATACTCCGAGGGCAGCTTCGCCAGCTCGACCCCTGGGGCGAGCCAGTTGCGGTGCCGCTTGTACGCGTGGTCCATTCGATAAAGGTAGTGGGGAACCCAACCAGCATCCGCCTCCACGCAGACGACTTTCAGCTCGGGGTAGCGCTGAAAGACCCCGCCGAATATGAGCGTGCCCATGATGTCCTGATTACCGCGGATGATTGACAGGAAACTGTTGATGCGAGGCCCCCGAACGGGCGCCTCGTTACGGGTGGTCAGGATGTGAAACGACAGCGGCAGGCCAAGCTCTATAGACGCCTCCCATACCGGGTTGTAGATCTCGTTGTCGTAGTCTTCGAGCGCGGGGTTACCGGGCATCATGACCCCACGCAGGCCCAGCGCCTTGATCGATTTCAGGTCCTCCACGCCCTCTGCCGGCGTCCGCATGGCGGTCTGGCCACAGCCCAGCAGCCGCGACGGATGCGCGGCGCAATAATCGGCTATCCATCGGTTGTAGGCATCAAAACAGGCCTTCTTGTAATCAAAATCGCGGTGATTGCAAAGCAGCATGCCAACCGTGGGATAGATGATCTCTGCGGCCACGCCATCTCGATCCTGGTCGGCGAGCCGATACTCGGGGTCCCACCCGCCGCGGTGCAGCTCATCAAATCGCACCCCATCCGTGGTGATCTCCTCAGGCGGCTTACCCGCCGCCGCGACCAGCCCCATGGCGATGGGGGTATCCATGCCGTCAATGACGAAGAGGTCGCCCCGCTTGCCGCCGTCCACCAAACGTGGCGCCTTGTCGAGCCAGGCTTTGTCGATGTACGAACGGTAGGTATCCGGATGTTCGGTGATATGCGAGTCCGCGGAAATAA
Source organism: Gammaproteobacteria bacterium (assembly GCA_024640825.1). GTDB lineage: Bacteria > Pseudomonadota > Gammaproteobacteria > Pseudomonadales > Azotimanducaceae > UBA7803. Next base: position 9,406 of record JAHEEG010000005.1, on the reverse strand, counting down.
TGGGATAGTTCATACGCTCCCCCGGCTGATCTCCCCTCATTCAGCCAAGACATTATCAGCTTTCCCACCCAAGAACTACGCGGCCGCCCGGGCAACTTCTAAATCCGCAAACCAGGGTTCAAAGCTACGCAAATTAAGGACAAGCACCGTGCACTGGCCATGCCCGGGTCCCTTGTGCAACACTCTTGAACAGGCGATTTGCGGATCTATTCAGGAGGGGCACATGAAATTCGGCATATTCTACGAGCACCAGCTACCCCGCGACTGGGACGAGGACAGCGAGCACCGGCTGTTCAAGCAGTCTCTGGATCAGATAGAGCTGGCTGATCAGCTGGGCTTCGACTACGCCTGGGAAGTAGAGCACCACTTCCTGGAGGAGTACTCTCACTCTGCCGCGCCCGAGGTTTTCCTCGGGGCCGCCAGCCAGCGGACCAAAAACATCCGTCTGGGCCACGGCATCATTCAGCTCACCACCAACCATCCGGCACGCGTCGCCGAGAAAGTCGCGACGTTGGACCTGGTTTCGGACGGTCGCGTCGAGCTGGGCCTGGGCGAAGGCTCATCGGTTACCGAGCTGCACCCGTTCAACCTGCGTTTTCGTGACAAGCGTGACATCTGGGAAGACGCCGTGCGCTGTACCCTTCCCATGTTCTGGAATCACGGTTGGGAATACGACGGCGAGTACTTCAAATTTCCCCTCCGCGCGGTCCTGCCGAAGCCGCTGCAGAAGCCCCATCCGCCGCTCTGGGTCGCCTGTTCCCAACTGGACACCATCAAGTACTCGGCCCATCGGGGCATGGGCGCTCTGTGTTTCAAATTCGCCGATCTGGATGCTGCCCGGGCCTGGGTGAACGCCTACTACAACACCTTTCTGCGCAACCAGGTGAAGCTCTGCGACTACCAGGCCAACCCGAATATCGCGGTGGTGGCCGGCTTTATGTGCTGCGAAACAGACGAGGAAGCCTGGCAGAAAGCGGACGGTTGGACCTTCTTCCAGTTCGCCCTGCAGCTCTACAACAAGGAAGGGCCTTTCGAGCCCGGCGCCACAAACATCTGGGATCGTTACCTCGAGTGGAAGCAGACGCCTGCCGGTCAGCGGCGCACCGGCAGCGAGCTTATCGGTTCGCCACAAACCATTCGCGAGCGCCTCAAGGAACTGCAGGCGGCGAACGTGGACCAGGTCATTCTGCTGAATCAGGCGGGAAAGAACACTCACCAGGACATCTGCGACAGCCTGCGGCTGTTTGCCCAGCAGGTGATGCCCGAGTTCCACGCGGACGAGGAGAATCATCAGGCGTGGAAAGCCTCGGTGCTGGCAGGCGATACCGTCCTGGAGGACATTGATACAGAACCCTTCAACGTCGCCCAGCGCCAGACACCCAGCCTGCCTTCCAGCAAGGAAGCGCGGAACATGGTTTCCGGCGCTGTCGGCAGGCCGGACTCGGAGGCAGTCAGCGGCGGCTGACAAGGGTCAGCGGCGGCTGACAAGGGTCAGCGGCGGCTGACAAGAGTCAGCCGCGGATAATCGGGTTGCGCAGCAAGCCAATAGGGCTGACCTCAACCTCGACGACGTCACCCTCGTCCATGTAGACGGGTGGTTTGCGCGCCGCGCCCACCCCTCCCGGCGTGCCGGTGACGATGACATCGCCAGGCACAAGCTCCGTGAATGTCGAGCAGTACTCGATGATCTCTGCAAAACCAAACACCAGAAGATCGGCCGTGGCGCTCTGCATCACCTTGCCATTCAGCCGCGTCGTGAGCGCCATGTTTCGAGGGTCGCCTACCTCATCCGGGGTCATCATCCAGGGACCGAATCCACCAGTGCCGGGAAAGTTCTTCCCGGGGGTGAATTGCGAGGTTTGGCGCTGAAACTCGCGCACGCTGCCATCATTGTAGATGCTGAATCCTGCGACGTGCTCCAGAGCTGCTGCACGGGGTATACGCCGTCCGGCCCGACCGATGATGAGCGCGATCTCGCCTTCATAGTCCAGCGTCTCGGACTCAAGCGGCCGAACCATCGGCTGCTCATGACCCACCTGGGCATTGGCAAAACGCACGAAGATGGTCGGGAACCCTTCCCCGCCGCGGCCGGTTTCCGCCTGATGTGCTTTGTAGTTGAGGCCAACACAGAGAATTTTGTCCGGGTTAGGCAGCGTGGGCAGGTAGCTCAGGCCCGCCAGCGGCAGGTCGGCGGCATCACCGCAGGAACCGGCAAGATCCGCAAGCACACCAGCGGCGATGGCAGACTTGAGATCTGCAAATGGCCCGCCCGCCGCCGCATCCACCACGCCTGTTCCATCAGCGGTGACGTAACCGAAGGTCGGGGAACCGTGGCGGAGAAAGCTCAACCAGCGCAAATGATGCTCCTCAGAAAACGCTGATCGGCTAGGCGTCGAACACGATGACGTTGCGAGCGATCTCGCCGGTTTCCAGCTGCGCCATGGCATCGTTCAGATCTTCCAGCTTGATGTGGCTGGATACCAGATCATCCAGGTGCAGCTTACCCTGCAGGTACAGCTCCACATACCGGGGCATATCCACCCGAAACCGGTTGGAACCCATGAAGGAGCCCTGAATCTTTTTCTCGAACAGAAATTCCGGACCGTGCAGCGAAACCATGTGACCGGGAGGAATCATGCCTATGACCGTGGCGGTCCCGCCGTTGCGCAGCATGCCGAAAGCCTGCTCAGCGGTCACTTTCAGGCCTATGGCCTCGAAGGCATAGTGGACACCACCGCCAGTCAGATCCTTAACCGCCTGGATGGCATCTGTCTCGCCGGCATTCACGACGTCAGTAGCACCAAACTTGCGGGCCAGTTCCAGCTTAGAAGCCACCTGGTCCACGGCGATGATCCGGCTGGCGCCGGCAATTGCCGCGCCGTTGATGCAGGACAGCCCAACCCCACCGCAGCCTATGACCGCGACGGTTGCGCCAGGCTCCACCCGCGCGGTATGAATCACCGCGCCGACACCGGTGGTGACGCCGCAGCCGATCAACGCGGCGCGGTCCATGGGCATGTCTTCGCGGATCTTCGCCACCGCATGCTCATGCACCAGCATGTGCTCGGCAAATGACCCGAGGTTGGCGAATTGCTGGACGATGCCGCCGCCCTGGCTGATCCGCGGCTCCTGATCGGACGCGCGGCGGGTTTCCGGCTCCTGGCAAAGAGACATGTGGCCGGTGAGGCAGTATTCGCAATGCCCGCAGAATACCGATAGACAGGTGATGACGTGGTCCCCAGGCTTGACATAGTGCACGTCCGAACCCACCTGCTCGACGATGCCCGCGCTTTCGTGACCAAGCACCATCGGCAGCTGGCCCGGATAGGTGCCATTGAAAAAGTGCAGGTCGCTATGACAGACCCCTGCGGCCGCGGTGCGGATCAGCACTTCCCTGGGCCCGGGCTTGGAGACATTGACGTCCTCGATCTCCATGGGCTTGTTTACTTCACGAAATACCGCTGCCTTCATGTCGATCTCCACTGTTTACTGCGCATAATTTACAGCGCATCAAAAGCTATGTGCGCCTCCTTATCGTGCCAGATCGACCAGTTTGCACCAGCGTATCAGAGCCGTGCAAGCTGCCCGTTGATGAGCGCGTCTGCAGCGCTGACCGCTGCCACCAGGCTGGTGGGGTCGGCGATCCCGCGCCCGGCGATATCGAACGCGGTGCCGTGATCAACGGAAGTCCGGACGAAGGGAATACCCAGCGTGGCTGTGGTGCTGGCGTGGAAATCGTGGACCTTGATCGCGATGTGACCCTGGTCGTGATACAGGGCCAGCACCACGTCGAACTCACCATCGATGGCGCGATTGAAAACGGAATCCGCGGGCCATGGTCCGGTGGCCCTGATGCCTTGATTCTGCGCCTGGGCGACCGCCGGCGTTAGTTCGTCCAGCTCCTCACGGCCCAGCAGCCCGCCTTCGCCGCCGTGCGGATTCAAGGCCGCCACGGCAATGCGTGCATCCGGCAGGCCCCACAATGCAAGGGTCTCCGCTATCAGCGTGAGTTTGTCGAAGACATTCTGCCGGGTTACAAAGCGAGCTGCTTCGATCAGGGATTTGTGGGTCGACAGGTGAACAACCCGCAACCCCGGGGTCATCAGCATCGTGGCCGTTCGGGATGTGCGGGAAAGCCGAGCGAGTATCTCCTGATGGCCAATGTCGTCCACGAAGCCAGCCGCGTGAATGGCTTCTTTATGAATGGGGCAGGTAACCATACCTGCCACGCTGCCTTCCAGGCAGAGCCTGGCAGCGGTTTCCACGGCCTGCACGGCCAGCTTGCCGCAGCTCGCGTCAACCCTTCCAAAGCGGAACGCGGGGACGACAATGTCCAGCTCCAGCAACGCGAACGGCGCCTCAACCTCCTCAGCGCTGGACACCGGCTGAACGTCAGGCAACCGGACGCCGGCGACCCGAGCACCCTCCTCCAGCGCCCATCTCGCGCCAACGAAGAGCAATGGCCGAGTCCGGATTTGCGGACCAGTCAGGACCTTGCTGGCTGAGCGCCCGCCGGCTAATAGCCGGGCGGCCACTTCGGGGCCAATACCTGCCGGATCGCCCAGAGTCACCGCCAGAGGCCGGCAATCCGCTCCTCCTGTATGTTTATCTGTATATTTATCCAGTTCCATGCAAAAACTCACCGACCTCGTCGACAGCTTTCAGATATACGGCCTGTGCATTCCGTGCGGGCGTATGGAGGCGTTGCCGCTGGTGGATATCATCTGCCAGGAAGGACCCGATATCACCCTGCAGGATCTGCGCGGGCGCTTGAAATGCCAATGCTGCGGCCAGCGCAGCGAAGATCTCAGAGTCGTTTATGTGGGCCGCAAAGGCGCCGCTGCCGTGTTTCACTATCGCCGCTGATCCGCAGACGCGGCATCATCCAGCGGATGCGGGATGAACCACATCTCAGAGCAGCTCGGTTGACTCCAGTTCCAGGCCGAAGCCCTTGATTCCAACGTAGTCAACATCACGCCCGGCAATGAGGCGGATTTTCGAAAGGCCCAGATCACGCAGAATCTGCGCACCGACGCCAATTTCCAGCCACTGATCGCGACGAGCATCCTCCTTGCTCCGGCTCACAAGGTTTTCCAGAGGCACACCGACGAACCCGGAACGCAAATAGATCAGCACCCCGGCGCCAATTTCACCAATTCGATCCAACGACGCATCCAGCAGGCTGTGCGAATGTTCCGTCTGCGGTCCGAATATGTCGTCAATGAGCTTCTCTCGATGAATTCGAACCGGCACCGAATCCAGCGCCCGGATATCCCCGAATACCAGGGCGATGTGCTCAGCATCCTCGAATCGGGTTCGATAGGCCTGGGCCCGCGCCTCGCCAATGCGCGTCTTCACCCGGAACTCTACCGTCCGTTCCACCAGATGCTCCCGTGTCTGACGATAAGCGATGAGATCCGCAATGGAGATGATCTTCAGCTTGTGGTTTCTGGCGAACTCGAGGAGTTCCGGCAAGCGCTGAACCGTGCCGTCATCGTTCACCAGTTCCGCCAGCAGCCCTACCGGGGGACAGCCCGCCAGTTGGGCAAGGTCGGTTCCCGCCTCGGTGTGCCCGGAGCGCACGAGCACGCCGCCACGCCGAGCTACCAGGGGAAAGATGTGCCCCGGACGGACAAAATCCTCCGCAGAGATGTTGCTGCTGGTCAATGCCTGAGCCGTGGCGGCCCTCTCGTCAGCGGATATTCCGGTAGTAAGCCCCTCCGCATAGTCGATGGACACCGTAAAGGCCGTGCTCATTGGCGCGTCGTTGCGTGCGACCATGGGATCCAGATGCAGCCGCTGGGCCTGATCTTCCAGAATCGGCGTGCAGAGAATTCCGCTGGTGTGACGGATCATGAAGGCGACTTTTTCCGGCGTCGCCTTGCTGGCCGCCATGATTAGGTCGCCCTCATTCTCACGATCGTCGTCATCGACCACGACCACCATTTCGCCCGCCGAAATATCGGCGAGCGCTTCTTCGATGGAATTGAACTGCGTGGACATAAGAGCAACCTGCTACAGGGCCGGAACTAAGATCCGGCAAAAAGAGCGCGAAAGAATAGCACGACGGGGAAGCCTCAGGGACGCATGAACTCGTGGTCTTCGTCGCCCCGGGCGTTGTCCAGCTGATACTGCAGCACGGCTTTTAGATCCTCGACCCCTCTGAGATCGCGATAGCGTTCTACCAGCGAGGCAAGCAAAGCGCGCAGCACCATTTCTTCTTCCACGCCACCTTCCGCGGCCGCTGCCAGCGCACCGTCCAGCTGTTGTTTAGCAATGCTGTAAGCGCTCAATTCGTTTCTCCCCCATGCTATGACAAACCCCATCACCGTCGAGGTGAATGCCCGTGATCAGACCCGGAGCAAGCGTCCGGGGGTCGCACCCGTGTGCTGGTTGTCTTCCAGCAGCACCTGACCATTGACCACCGTGTACTTCATACCTTCCGCCGTCTGTTTGAGGCGCCGGGCACCGGACGGCAGATCATAAACCACCTCCGGCAGCCGGGCGCCAACCCGGTCCGGGTCGAAGACCACCAGGTCGGCCACCAGCCCCTGACGTATCAGGCCGCGGTCGTGCAGCCCCCACACCGTCGCCGTGTCGTAGGTAATACGACGAATCGCCTGTTCGAGGGTAAACGCCTGCTTCTCCCTTACCCAGTGGCTCAGCAGGTGCGTCTGCAGCGAGCTGTCCATGATCTGTGCGACGTGGGCACCAGAATCCGAAAAGGTGACCAGCGAGCGCGGATGGCGCATCATCTCCAGCACGTGGTCCTGATCCTCATTGGCGATGGGTTGGCGGAAGTAAATGTCGAAATCATGCGCTACGGCCATGTCGATCATCAGCTCTACCGGATGCACGCCTTTCTCTGAGGCCAGCTGAGCCATGCTGGGCTGGTCGTACGCCATATCTGACATGGGGTAGACCCAGTCCCAATCCGGCGGGCGAGCCTCCGCGCCGACAACCCGCGGT
>JAHEEG010000005.1:0-2427 GCA_024640825.1 Gammaproteobacteria bacterium | reverse complement strand
GCAACTTCCACCAGCTTCGCCTTGATTTCCGGGTCCTGCAGCTGCGCCTTCTGAACGTCCAGGGGCAGCGCGCGAATATCTTTCCAGATATCCCACTTGTCAAAGGGCGTGTGGGTTTTGAAGGACAGAAGCACGTTCAACGCCCGGGTATGCACCTGCGCGTACATGCGCCCGCCAGCTGCCGCCGTTTCGTTGAGCAGATCAAAATACGGCCGCCAGATCTCCGGCGCGATGCGCGTGCTGAACATGCCCCAGGTCTGAGTGACGCCGGACTCCACCGCCAGGTCCCGAAGCCGATCGAAGTACTCGCGAATGCGTTCCGGGTTACGCCCGGGGGCTTCACCCGCCAACTCGAATATCCCTTTGCCCGTTTCCCCCATGGCGTTGACGATGGCACGGACCTCGTTCCACTCAGCCAGCCGGCTCGCCACGGGCCGATCATCGGCCGTGATGTGATTGAAGGTTCGCGACGTCGAAAAACCGATAGCGCCTGCCTGCACCGCTTCCTTGACGAGGTGACACATTCGCTTCAGGTCGTCTTCCGTGGCCGGGTCGACGAACGCGCGCTCACCCATCACGTATGTACGCAGCGCCGAATGGCCAATGTACCCCGCGTAGTTGATGCCTTTGGGCAGTGCGTCCACCGCATCGAGAAACTGCGGGAAAGATTCCCAGGACCATTTGATGCCTTCCAGCATCGCCTCTCTGGAGATGTCTTCCGCGCGCTCGAGATTACGGAAAACCAGATCGGCTTCTTCCCGTTTGCAGGGCGCGAGCGTAAAACCGCAGTTCCCCATGACGGCGCTGGTAACTCCGTGATAGCAGGAGCAGGAACCGAGCGGATCCCAGAACACCTGAGCATCCATATGCGTATGCCCATCGACAAAGCCCGGGCTCACCACCAGGCCATCGGCATCTATGGTCTCGGACGCTTTCTCCGTCAACCGACCAATGGCGGCTATGCGACCCTCCTTGACGGCCACGTCAGCGCGATAACGAGCCCCACCGGAACCATCAACCACCGTGCCGTTTCTTATCAGAAGATCGTATGCCATGACTCCGCTCCTGTGCTTTCGAAAATCAGTCTAACACCGCACAAAGGCATTTTGCTCTCGGTCCTTGCGCACTCGGTCTGCCTCGAATACCTGCCCGTTCATGACGACATAAACGCCCGCCGGAAGACACTGCACGGCAGCAAACGCCATACCAACGTTGAACACGGCGTCCGTCCGAGCAAACCGCGCGGGTGACAGAGACCCGGTGAGAACGATGGTGCGTTCGGACAAGCCAAGCAGCGTCCGGGCGGTGGCCGTCATGGTGTCAGTGCCGTGGGTGACGATCACCCGGCGCTCAGGCCGCGCCCGGATAGCCTCGAGAATGGTCCGGCGGTCGGCATCTGTCAGCTCGAGGCTGTCCTTGCGGAGCAGGCTAAGGATCTCGTAGCTGGCCCGCACATGCGCCTGCCGCAGCAGATCGTCGACCACCGACTCTCCCACTTCGTACTCACTGCTGGCGTCGAAGTAGACCTTGTCGATGGTGCCGCCGGTGGTCACCACGAGGATGGCTTGGCGCGCAGATGGCCTTGCATCCACTACGTTTTCCTTATGATTCACCGTTCATCCGCCTTTTCATTGAACAGGACATCCGCGCTGGCTGGCGCCCGCCCTCCCGCGGTATGGTATCCGAGTCACATCTGGGCCGAATCATAGGGGGGAAAACCCGATGAAATCATCTGCTTTGTCTATGCGTATCTGGCGCCTGATTCTGTGCAGCACCTTTTTCGCAGCCATGTCTTGCGCAGTCATGTCGGTCAGCGCCGCCGTGCCCTATACGCCTACGGCGGAAAACGAACTGCCCGCCGCCATTACCGGCGACGCCGGACCGTTGCGAGGCACGAATGCCGCCTACTATGCGTCCAACCCCCGGACCCGGGGCTATCTGGCGATCCCTTCCGAGCCGGGTCCGCATCCCTCGGTGATCCTGATCCACGAATGGAACGGGCTGGGCCAGCGGGTAAAAGAAACCGCAGATGCATTTGCCGCCGAAGGCTACGTCGCCCTGGCTGCGGACCTGTACAGCGGCCGCACGGGCAACAGCCGCGAAGAGAACATGGCGCTGGTCAACGAGACGCTGGCCGAGCCGGACGAGCTGGTGGCAAATCTGGAAGCGGCAGTAGCTTTCCTGGACGCCAGGGAAGACACCACGGGCCGCACTGCGGCAATAGGCTGGTGCTACGGCGGCGGCGTTGCCCTGAGCTTCGCGCTGGGCAGCAGCGCGCACCAGGGCACAGCCATTTTCTACGGCCGACTGCTGGACGATCCGGAGCGCATGCAACACATACACCATCCCATTTACGGGACTTTCGCACGCAACGACGCCGGCATCCCGGTAGAGCAGGTCGACGCTTTCGTCGCAGCCCTTCGCAGC
>JAHEEG010000055.1 GCA_024640825.1 Gammaproteobacteria bacterium | reverse complement strand
CGCGCACTGCAGGCACAACTGGCAGAACCAAACGTCGGTCTGCTGACAGACATCATCTGCTGTCCAGGCGGAGACTACTGCTCCCTGGCCAACGCGAAATCCATACCCGTCGCAGAAGCCATACAGCAGCGTTTCGATGATTACGATTACCTTCATGACCTGGGCCCCATAGACATCAATATCTCGGGCTGCATGAACGCCTGCGGTCACCACCATGTCGGGCATATCGGAATACTCGGCGTGGACAAGAAAGGCCAGGAGTTCTACCAGATTTCGTTGGGCGGAAGTGCCGGCAACGACTCAGCCCTGGGTCAGATCGTCGGCCCATCGTTCTCCCGGGCCGACATGCCCGATGTGTTGGCAATCATACTCGACGTCTACGTGAACCTGCGCACCGACGACGAGACTTTTCTGGAAACCTATAGACGAGTGGGTATAGAGCCCTTCAAGGAGCGAATCTATGTCAGCGCTGATTGAGTTTGACCAGGTCAGCGGGCTACTCCGCGGAACGGAGCGAGGACCGGTTGCGTTAACCCTGCTGGCTGCAGGGGAATGGACTCCGGAATCCGAGGCCGGGCTTCTGCTCGCTGTAGATGACGAGCTCCAGCCCGAGTTCGCCAATGCCAGTCTGATCGCCGTGGAATTTCCCAACTTTCACGACGGCAGAGGGCTTTCCCTTGCGGTGCTGCTGCGAACCCGGCTCGGCTATACTGGAGAGCTCCGGGCCGTCGGTGATGTCCACCCAGACCTGATCCACTACCTGCGGCGTTGTGGCTTCGACAGCTTCCTGCTTCCCGAGGGCAGGCAGGTAGGCCTGGAGGACACCGTGCTTGCACCTTACAGCGATTACTATCAAGCTTCGGTTGTGGAACCGCATCCTGCGTTCCGTCGCAGCCGGAGAATCTCGCATTTCGGGGATCGTTGATTCCTTCTTTCTGATCTTCAGCGGCGCCGCCGTGCTCGCCACGGTGGCTCTTTATACTCGACAACCGCTGCTGGTCGCTTACATAGCCATAGGCTGCCTGCTGGGGCCGCACGGCCTGAAGCTGGTATCCGATCCAGACCTGCTATCAGAAGTTGCTGAAATCGGGATCATTTTCCTGCTGTTTCTTGTGGGATTGGATCTTCAGCCGGCCAAACTGAAGAACATGCTCGGCGAAGGTCTGCTGACGGCACTCGGCAGCACGCTGGTCTTCTTCGGTCTTGGTTTCGCGTTGATGTCGAGCTTTGGCTTCACCCGGGCAGAAGCTTTGGTCACCGGCATCGCGGTGACGTTTTCCAGCACCATCATCGGCATAAAGCTGCTGCCTACCACGCTGCTGCATCATCGGCATATCGGCGAGATCGTGGTCAGCCTTCTACTGATCCAGGATCTTGTAGCAATCCTGGCACTGATTCTCATCACCGGATACGGCGAGTCTCTGAGCGACACCCTGTCAAATCTGGGTATTGCGATGCTAGGGTTACCGTTGGTGATCGGGCTCGCTTTCGCCGGCGTACGCTGGGTCGTTCTTCCCCTCATCGCGCGTTTCGATGCCTTTCATGAGTTCATCTTCCTGCTGGCATTGGGATGGTGTCTCGGCATCGCAAGCCTTGCCGAGCTTTGTGGCCTGTCTTTCGAGATCGGCGGGTTCATCGGCGGAGTGACGCTGGCGACTAGCCCCATTTCCCAATACATCGCAGAAAACCTTCGTCCACTCAGGGATTTCTTCCTCGTGCTGTTCTTTTTTTCGGTTGGCGCCGAACTCAACATCTCACTGCTCATACAGGTGATGCTCCCCATGCTGCTGCTGGCCGTGGCGCTCGTCACCGCCAAACCGGTGATCTTTGCGCTACTGCTCAAGTGGCAAGGAGAAACCAGCGAAACGGCCTGGGAATCAGGCTACCGGCTCGGCCAGGCTTCCGAATTTTCACTGCTTATGAGCTATGTGGCTGGATCCGCCGGGCTGCTGGGTGTGGAGGCAGCGCACGTGCTGCAGGGCGCAACGGTGCTGACCCTGATCCTTTCGACTTACGCGGTGATTTTCCGCTACCCCAGCCCAATCGCCGTCAGCGCTCGGCTGCGGCGCGATTAGCTCAGCCGCGCAGATCCACCACGCCCCGTCCTACCATCTTGCCCGCCAGAATCCGGTCGATGGCCGGAGAAAGGGTATCAAGCGTCAGCCGTTCCTCCAGTCGCTCGATGCCCTCCAATGTCCAGGGACCTGCGAGCTTCTTCCAGATTTCAGCCTTCTGCGCCAAAGGCAGTTGTACTGAATCTATGCCGAGCAGATTCACATGACGCAGCAGAAACGGCAGCACTGTCGCCGGAATCTGGGGTGAATCCACCAGCCCACAGGCCGCTAGGCTAGCGCCATATCGCAGACTCTTGACCCCGTTAAACAGGATTTCGCCACCGACGGTGTCCACCACCCCACCCCAGGTCTCCGCCAGCAGCGGTCTATCGGCGCCCTGTCGCGCATCATCCCGGGACATCAGGGAAGATGCGCCCAGACTTCTCAGGAACTCGTGCTGCTCAGCTTTCCCGGTTACCGCCGTCACTTCATAGCCGAGGGTCGCCAGCAGCATGACGGCTACCGATCCAACACCCCCGGATGCGCCAGTCACCAAAACAGGGCCGGACGCCGTGGTCATGCCTACCTGTTCCAGTTTGTGTACCGCCAGCGCCGCGGTGAAACCGGCGGTTCCCAGCACCATGCTCCAGTGCAGACTCAAGCCGTCCGGACAGGCGATCACCCATTCCGCTGGAACACGAACCCGTTGGCCATAGCCTCCGGGCGTATTCATGCCCAGATCGAAACCAATGCAGATGACCTCATCTCCGGGCTTGAACTGCGCAGTGGCGGACTCAACGACGACCCCGGCGGCGTCGATGCCCGGCGTATGCGGGAAATTGCGGGTCACTCCCGGGTTGCCCGTTGCTGAAAGCCCATCCTTGTAGTTCAGCGACGAGTAGTGCACATCGATCAGAACGTCGCCTTCGGGCAACTCTGCGGTATCCCGCTCTACGACCCGGCGGGTGAACCCGTCTTCCGTCTTCTCGATCAAAAGCGCTCGGTACTTACTCATGGATTGCTCCTCCAATGGCTGAGTTTGTCGAATAAACGATCAGTCAGCGTTTGGATGCTGGATTCCACCTGCGCCATCAGACGTTCAATGGGGCGTCGGTGTTCGACCCACTGCACCTCATAAATATCTGCCGATTCGCTGGCAGAAAGCAGATACTCATCGCTGGTACAGATTTCGTCTGCCAGCTTCATTGCGACGGCGCGCTGACCGTGCCAGGTTTCACCGGTAGCGACAACGGACAAATCCACCTGGGGTCGGTGCTCACCAACGAACTCCTGAAATTGATCGTGCACTTCCTCCAGTTCTTCCTGGAATTTCTGGCGGCCCTCTTCGGTGTTTTCTCCAAGCACGGTGAGGGTGCGCTTGTACTTGCCGGCGGTCAGCACCTCCACATCGACATCGTGCCGCTTGAGTAACCGATGCACATTGGGAACCTGGGCAACCACGCCGATGGAGCCCAGCACGGCAAAAGGTGCGGCGAGGATACGGTCGGCGACGACGGCCATCAGGTACCCTCCGCTGGCCGCGACCTTGTCCACCGCTACCACCAGCGGGACACCGTGCTTCCTGATGCGATCGAGTTGGGAAGCGGCCAGCCCATATCCATGCACCAGACCGCCAGGGCTCTCCAGGCGCATGAGGACTTCGTCGTGGGGTGAGGCATTCGTCAGCACCGCGGTAACCTCGTTCCGCAGATTATTGACCTGGTTGGCCTGCAGATCGCCGTCAAAATCCAGCACGAACACGCGTTTTCGGACGCTTTCCTCCGCCCGCCCTTTTTTTTCCGCTTTCGCAGCCGCTTTCGCCGCGGCATTGCTGGCTTTCTGTTCCTGTTTGCGCGCCTTCTTGATTGCGCCAGCGGGCAGCATTGCCGATTGCACGCCGTGCTTCAGGTCAGAGAAATGCTCGTTGAGCTTGCGTACTTCCAGATGCCCAGATGCCTGCTGCTGCCGCCTCATGCTGAAAGCCGCGACGCTGGACACCACCAACAGCACCGCTAGTACGACCGTTGCCGCCTGGGCGAGAAAAAACAGATACTGATAAACGTAATCCATACGCCGATGTCGCTATCCAGATTGCGGGCAAGCCGGCTACTTTAATGGATTGTCCGGAAGGGCGGCAAGGACTCAAGGCTTCGGTTTCGACGATACGGATGCAGGCCGTGCAGCGACGCCGAACCGGGCGAGTTGACCCGCAGGGGCAAGCTCGGTCGTTGAGGGCCGCGCGGAGCCTCGGAGCGAGGCCCGCAGATCACGCCTGCGGGACCTCGGCGCAATTGCGACAACGCCTGAACATGCAAGCTTGATTTTCCCCCCACGACCCGCTGAACTGCGCCTATGGCGATACCCGCTTTGAAGGCGCACCTCCAGGCAAACTTCCAGCCACCGGCAGCCGCCGGAATCGATGCGGTGTTCGAACTGGCAATTGCCGACGAGTTCCTCGTTTTCCAAGTCCGGGGCGGCAAGTTGGATTTTGATCTGCACCCAGAAACCAAACCGGATGCCACTTTTCGATTCGAAGACGCGGATACGGCATGGGCCCTGCTGTCAGGGCAGGCGGACGCTTTCGAAGCGTTCATGCACGGACGCTTCAGGGCCGATGGACACCTCATGTGGGCATTCGCGCTTATGGCAATGTTTCACAATCCCAGCCTACCCGCCTCGTCGACCGACTGATGCCCGGGAGATAAGCCGTTCACTGACCCCTCCGATTTTGAACCTCCTGCACAAATGCATCGATAAGCCAGCGTGAAATCGCCGTGATCGGGGGTACGTTTGGCAGGTCGTCGCAAGCGAACCATTGGGCATCGGAGATCTCCCCTTCCTGGCAGACAATCTCGCCACCCGCGTAATCCGCGTGAAAGCCCAGCATCAGAGAATTGGGAAACGGCCAGCTCTGGCTGCCGAGATAGCGCAGGTTGCGAACATTCAGCCCCACTTCCTCCTCTACTTCGCGATGTACCGTCTGCTCGATAGACTCTCCCGGCTCCACGAAACCCGCGAGGGTACTGTACATGCCAGTAGGCCAGTTGGCATTTCGTGCCAGCAGCATTTCTTCACCCCGTGTAACCAGAACAATGATGCTGGGAGCCAGCCGCGGATAACTCACCAACCCGCAGGATGGGCAGAGCTTCGCCCGATCTTCAGGATGATCCTCCATTTTGTCAGCACATCGACCACAGAACTGATGAGATTTATGCCACTCAACGACTTGCTGCGCTCGGCCAGCGAGATAAAAAACAGAGGGTTCGACGCGGCCCAGCCAGGAAAACAGGCCAGTAGCGGCGTATCCCTCCGGCAGTGGGCCTTCGGCCTCGGCGGCAAAGCAGTCGCGATCTCGAAACCGACCCAAATAGTGGGAGGACACCAGCTCCACATCCAGCCAGCGAAGCTCGTCTCCGGTGACGGGGCGCGGTATGCCCTGTTCGGATACGCAGACCAGCTGACTGTCCAGCACCAGGAAATACCAGCTTTCGTCGTGATTCAGATCATCCGGCTTACTCACACCGGGTAGAAAATCGTCCGGATCTACAGGCCACATACTCAACCCTCCCGCCTCAGAGAAGCGCAAAACCTTAGCACAGACAGCGCCTGCTCGCGGATTCCCCCGGCCATTCCCCGATGCCTGGCCGGCCCCAGAGGATGGTTGAAGGTCATCCTTGATATCACCTGTATCGGCGGCTATGTTTCTTTATGCAAATCATATCCGATGCCAGCGCAGATACTCGGGCGATACGATAACTAGATAACCGAATAATTATAAGAAGCCATAGGAGGCCTACGCCGTAAAGCGGGGGGATACATGGGGGCGATTTCATACACGTCGTTTGTCGAGAACTTTCTCGGTAACGCGCCGCGTTGGTACAAGAACACCATTCTGGGATTTCTGATAGCGAACCCTATTCTGCTGTTCGCCATCGGTCCGTTTGCCACCGGATGGGTGCTGGTCGTCGAGTTCATATTCACCCTGGCCATGGCGTTGCGCTGTTACCCGTTGCAGCCGGGGGGACTGCTGGCGCTGGAAGCGACGGTCATCGGCATGACTTCCACGGATACCATTCGCGCCGAAGTCTTCAGCAATTTCCCGGTAATCCTGCTGCTGATGTTCATGGTAGCCGGCATCTATTTCATGAAGGAGCTGCTGCTTTTCGTTTTCACCAAGATCGTTCTTGGTATCCGCTCAAAAGTGCTACTGTCGCTTCTATTCTGCTCGGTTTCCGCATTTCTGTCCGCATTTCTTGATGCCCTGACGGTTACCGCCGTTATCATCAGCGTCACCGTGGGCTTCTATACCGTCTACCACAAAGTAGCGTCCGGCAAACAATTCGCCGATGACCACGAGCACGGTCACGACGACAGTATCGGTGAGCTGCACCGCGAGGATCTGGACCAGTTCAGGGCATTCCTGCGCAGCCTGCTGATGCATGGTGCTGTGGGCACCGCGCTGGGTGGCGTCTGTACGACGGTCGGTGAGCCGCAAAACCTGCTCATCGCTGGAAAGCTTGGCTGGGATTTCCTGGAATTTTTCCAACGCATGGCAATCGTGACCCTGCCCGTACTGGTGATCGGGCTTGGCACCTGCGTGGCGCTGGAGATTGCGAAGGCCTTTGGCTACGGTGCGCAGCTGCCGCCGCCAGTTCGGGACATTCTGAACCAGTTCGACACCGAGGAGGCTACCAAGCGGAACGATCGCGACAAGGCCAGGCTCGTCATTCAAGCCATTGCCGCCATCATGCTGATTATCGGCCTGGCTATGCACTGGGCCGAGGTGGGGCTGATCGGCTTGATGGTAATCGTCATTCAGACCGCGCTGAACGGAATTATCGAGGAACACCAGCTGGGTCGGGCCTTCGAAGAAGCGCTGCCCTTCACTGCCCTACTGGTGGTCTTTTTCTGCATCGTGGCCGTGATACACGATCAGCACCTGTTTAGCCCCGTGATCGACTACGTGCTGTCCCTGGAGCAGTCCGCCCAGCCCGGCATGTTTTACATTGCCAATGGCGTGCTTTCGGCCATCAGCGATAACGTGTTTGTCGCGACCGTGTACATCAACGAGGTGAAAGCCGCGTTCGATGAGGGTCAGATCAGTCGAGACCACTTCGACAAATTGGCCATCGCCATCAACACCGGCACCAACATTCCCAGCGTGGCCACACCCAACGGTCAGGCGGCTTTTCTGTTTCTTCTAACGTCGTCCATCGCGCCTCTGGTTAGGCTGTCATACGGACGCATGGTGGTGATGGCCCTGCCGTATACCGTGATCATGGGGCTGACCGGCTGGTTCGGCGTCAACTATTTTCTCTAGCTAGGGAACCTCTGATTAATGCTCGTTTGCTCAGCGACGCCAGACGCTGCCCTGCTCTGCCTTGCTGTCGAGGAGATCCAGCATCTGCTCGTGCGCAAGCAGTTCCTCTCGAGAGGCCGAAATCACGGGCAAAGGCGGTCTGTCCGAGGCAATCTCCACCGCAGCATCTTCATCGCGGTCCGCGCCGCGGCTGCTGCCACCCTGACCGGCGCCAAAGAGCATCGTTTGACCGCCCGTCATCATAAGATAGACGTCCGCCAGAATCTCCGCATCGAGCAAAGCGCCGTGCAGAGAACGCGCCGAGTTGTCGACTTCGTAGCGACGGCAGAGCGCGTCCAGGCTGTTCTTCTGCCCTGGATGCTTGTTACGGGCCAAAGCGAGCGAATCCGTAACCTGACAGATCGCGCTGATCTTCAGGCGCGGGCCTTTTAACTGAGAAAGCTCGTAATCGAGAAACGCGACGTCAAAAGGGGCATTGTGGATAATCAACTCTGCATCCCGGACGAAATCGAGAAATTCCTCGGCAACCTCGCGGAAAACAGGTTTGTCGGCAAGAAACTCCTTGCTGATGCCGTGGACTTCAAACGCACCGTCGTCAATTTCACGCTGCGGATTCACATACCGGTGAAAATGGCGACCCGTCAGCTTGCGATCAATCAGCTCGACTCCGCCGATTTCGATAATCCGGTGACCAAGGCTGACTTCAAGCCCGGTGGTTTCAGTATCCAGCACGATCTGGCGCATCAGGTCGACTGCATCGCGTCTATGGCCCTGTTGGCCTCCTCATCCACCCGTTCGTTTTCGGCATGCCCGCTGTGTCCCTTGACCCAGTGCCAATCGATATCATGCAAGGTTGCAAGCTCATCGAGGCGCTCCCAAAGATCGCGATTTTTCACGGGCTTTTTCGCCGACGTCTTCCAGTCGTTACGTCGCCAGTTCGGCAACCATTGCATTATGCCCAGCCGCAGATACTGAGAGTCCGTCGTAAGGCTGACCTTCGACGGCTTCTTCAACTGAGCCAGACCCTCGATAGCGGCTATCAGTTCCATTCGATTATTGGTCGTCTGGCGTTCCGCGCCGCTCACCAGCTTCTCCACATCATTGTGCTTCAACAGTGCCGCCCAGCCTCCCGGACCGGGATTACCCCGACAGGCGCCATCGGTAAAAATTTCAACGCGTCCGTTCAACGCCTTTCCATTCCGGGAACTGAAGAACCCGTCCGCTGCTGATGGGTCGGGCAACCGACGCATTTGGATAAGCGGCTGGATTCAGTTTGCCAGCGCCGAGCCGCGCCGGTTGCCAGGTCGGTCTAACCGCTATGGCCTGTTTGACCGCAGAAAGAATGTAGACGCAGCCCCCGGGAAGTTGATGACGCCTTTGCAGGCGGGGATTTCCACCGTCGGCTCTGAGTTTCCCCGCTCGATTGAATGGCAAATTATAAGACAGATACTTGACTTTTCCCTGCAGTTCAAAACCAAGCACGCTCAACCAGTCCAGCAGCCGTCCCGCTCGAACACAATGAAGACCGCTGAACTCGTCTTCCACAACGCCCGCATAAAGGCGTCTGAGACCCACCAGGCTGACCGGGTTAAATGCGCAGATGACCAGACGACCTCCGGGATGAAGCGCCCGTGCGGCCTCTCGCAGGGCGCCGCGGGGGTCTGCGGTATTCTCCAGCCCATGGTGCAGCACCATGGCGTCAAGACAGTTGTTGGGTACCGGAAGCGCCGAAAGCTCACAGCGCAGCGTCACCAGATCTTCGGGGGCCTCGATGAACGCCCCGGAGGCTGCATAAAAACGATGCCGAATCATGCACCCGCGCACGGTATCGCTGGCGAGTTGGTGGCATCCTGCCCAAAGAAGCGTGTCGCCGTGAAACCGTCTCGCCATCTCGCCAAGCGTCTCCGACTCTTCGTAAAGGAGACGCTCACCGGCAGGTCCAGAGAACCATGAGGACAGTCGTCGTGATGGGTTATTTGCCAAAGAAACTCACTTACCGCAAAGTAGCTCGGCTATTGTTACCACACGCCCGCATGACCGCAACCGCTCAGAAATGGCTTTGTGCAGCCTTGACTGCAGTTTCGCTCACGATGCTCACGTCGTGTCAGCTGCAGAGAGGGCATCACTTAGCAGACAACGGAGACGTTTTGGCGCAGCCCGACCCGCTGGCGGTCTCTGCGCTCGAGCCAGCCTTGCTCCCAGCGCACTTGCAGCCGCCCGAGATCTCCCCGGACCTCACATTGATGCCGGAGCAGAATTTCTGGCGCGAAATGCGCCAGGGGTTCTCACTCGATCATGGCCTGCACCAGGCCCGAGTGCAGCAGGAACTGCGCTGGCTTAAGCGCCATCCACACTATCTGACGCGCCTGCAGCACCGTATCCAGAAATACCTGCCCTACATTCACGCCGAGGTAATCCGGCGCGATATGCCAGCCGAGCTGGCATTGCTGCCAATTGTCGAGAGCGCGCTTGACCCATACGCATTCAGTCACGGCGGCGCAGCCGGCCTGTGGCAGTTCATTCCCGCTACCGGCAAGCGATTCGGCCTGCCAAGAAACTGGTGGTACGACGGCAGACGCGATCCCGTGCTGGCTACCCAGGCTGCCCTGACCTACCTGCAGTACCTGGAAAATCGATTCGACGACTGGTACCTGGCGCTAGCTGGTTACAACGCCGGCGAAGGCAACGTCAAGCGGGCTCTAAAACGCGCCAACGGCGACACCGATTTCTTTCATCTTCGCTTGCCCAGAGAAACCAGCGCCTACGTACCGCGTCTTCTAGCCCTGGCGGCGGTGGTCGCGGACCCGGACGCCTACGGACTGTCACTGCCCGATATCACCCCCGAGCTTCAATTCGCCACCATCGATACCGAAGGTCAATACGACCTGATGAAGGCTGCCGAGGTGCTGGAGGTAGAACTGGACGATCTGTATCGCTGGAACCCGGCTCTGAACCAGTGGGCAACGCCGCCGGAGGGTCCCCACCGACTGCATGTTCCGGTGGCCATGGCGGATGACGCGCAATCACGGCTTAGTGCAGTACCGACTCAGGAGCGCGTGAACTGGCTGCGCATCAAAATTAAAAACGGCGATACTCTGAGCCAGATCGCGCGACGGCACAACACAGATATGGCGGCGCTCCGCAAGGCCAATAACCTCAGAGGCTCGAGCATTCGAGCGGGGCAAGCGCTGTTGATTCCCAGGTCCAGTCAAGCGATGAGCAACTACCCGATCGCCAGCCAACACAAGCGCGGTGACTACCAGGTCAAGCCTGGCGACTCCTTGTGGAGCGTCGCGAATGCACACCAGGTTTCCGTCCGGGCGCTGGTCAAAGCCAATCAGATCGGCCCCAAAGAGGTGCTCCGTGTCGGCCAACGACTTGATATTCCCGGAACAGCAACAAGGTCATCCCGTGACATGATCCGCAAAGTACGCTACGGCGTACGCCACGGAGACTCTCTGGCAAGAATCGCATCGAAGTTCAACGTTGCCATACGAGATATCGCCCGTTGGAACGAGTTGAGCGTCGACAGATATCTTCAGCCAGGACAGTCGCTACTTCTCTACGTAAACGTTGCCGCTGCTGAATAAAGGGCCGCCCCGTCGCGCCCTTACTCCGGCCGCCGAATGGAGGCCTCCGCTTCGATGCTCTGATAGAAACCCTCGAAGTCGGTCCGGGAAGCCCGATCGGCGAGGAAGGTTTGAACGCCCGAGATTTCCGAGTCTGAAAGCGCATCCGCTTCGATGTCTTCAACCCGGGTAACTGTCACCACGGCGGAGTCCCCATCGGCCAGTTGCACTTCCCCCACAGATTTACCTCCTGCCGGGGGACGCTGCAGAGAAAAGGCAGACTGAAGAACTTCGGCAGGCACTTCCGTCGAATTGCGTCTGACCATTTCATATCTCTGCCATTGAAGTCCGTACTCGTCGGCCACACCTGCAACGCTCTCGCCTGCATCAATGCGCGCCAGCGCGGTCTCATGGGCTTCATCAGCCATGCGCCGAGCCCGCTCGGCAACGATTTCCTCACGGATGTCCGCCTGCACCTCATCAAACGGGATGGGTGCTGGTCGGTGTCGCTCACTAACGCGCATTACCACCGTACTGCTTGGAGCATACTCCACCGCGGCACTGTTGAAGCCGCTCTCCAGGACCTCTTCACTGAATGCTGCTTCACGAAGCACCGAATTCTCGAAGAGCCCCTCGCCTGCATCGCGGGTCACCCCAGTGGCGGTTTGAATCTCAAGTCCCATCGCGTCGGCAATACCCTGCAGGCTGTTCGGCTCCTCGAAGGCGAGGTTGTCCAGCTCCCGCACCCTATCAACAAACAGCGCCTCGGCCTGGGCTCGCCGCAACCGCATCTCTATCTCCGCACGCTGTTCCTCCAGGGTCGGATACTCCCGGACACGTACCTCCTCCAACCGGATCAGGTGATAACCAAAGTCGGTTAGCACGGGATCGGATACCTCACCGACGTCCATGGCAAAAAGAGCAGCTTCAAAACCAGGGTCGAATATCCCAGGTCCGACAAATCCGAGATCGCCGCCGGCCTTCGCTGATACAGGATCCTCGGACAATTCAGCGGCAAGCTCAGCAAAAGATTCTCCAGCCGCTATGCGTTCTTTTACCGCCACGAGGGCTTTCTGAGCATCCTCCGCCGTTCGGTCGTCAGATACCTGCAGAAGAATATGGCTGCCACGCCGCTCTTCAGAAGCTGGAGCTAACGCACGATCACTTTCGTAAGCGCTTACCAAATCCTCTTCGCTAACGGCGATCTCAGAATCGTTAAGAAGCCCCTGCCATGACAGAGCAACGTACGCGAGGTCTAGGCTTTCCTGCGTCATGTAGTCGAGCTGGTTTTCTTCGTAGCGGACAGCTACATCCTCTTCAATCACCTCAACCTGATCTGCAAACACATCTGGATCGAATGCCAGAAATGCAAGGTCCCTACGCTGATTCAGAAGGCGAGCCTGAGTTCGCAGCTCTCTGTCGGTAAGAATCGCCGTATTGCTTATTCCGTCCTGCAGATGTTGAAGTGTCAGCATCTCTCCGGTCTCTTCCAGAAACTCCTGAGGTGAATACCCCAGCGCACGCACGGCGGCGAGGTAGGTGTCCTGAGAGAAGGCGTCATCCACCTGAAAAGTAGGATTTCGAACCACCGCTGCATCGATCAACGCGCGACTCGCTCCAACACCCAGATCGTTCGCGGCCTGACTCATCAAAGATCGACTAACAAGCTGCTCGAGGACTGCCGACTGCAAGCGGACCGGATCGATGAGACTGGGGTCGAACTCGCCGCCTAATTGCCCGGCGATTCGACGGCGCTCGCGTTCAGCAGCCGAAACAAGCATATTCTGCGTAATATCCTGTCCATTGACGCTGGCTACACCCGGATCGCCCGTAGAGAACAGATTGAAAGTTCCAAAGCCGAACACGGCGAGCACGAACACGATGATTCCAACAAGCACCTTGAACGCGGTGCTCTGCGTCTGGTCGCGCATTTTCTGCAGCATCGAAGGTTCCTAAAGTTAGACTGAGATTCTCCTAAAAAAAAAGGCGCACTTCTGCGCCTTTTCCCAAAGGTTTTAAGCGCCTTTGAATCAGTTCAGCGCGTCCTTGAGGCCTTTACCGGGCTTAAACGCGGGAACCTTGGCGGCAGATATTTGTATAGGCGCTCCGGTTTGCGGGTTGCGTCCGGTACGGGCTGCGCGCTCGCGAACGGTAAAAGTACCGAAACCAACCAGGGAAACCGGATCGGCCGATTTCAGAGAAGCAGTGATCGCCTCAAGTGCAGCGTCCAGAGCTCGCCCGGCAGATGCTTTGGAAATATCAGCCTCTTCAGCGATTTGATCTATGAGTTCAGTTTTATTCACATTTGACCCCTCAATGGTATCGGCTGCATTTTTCGGCCGCCGATAGCGGAAAACGAGATTATTATCGAATACGACGCGCGCTTTATACCAACACCACCCTACACCTGCAAGGCGGTTGAAACCTCATCGTTCAGGCCCTAAGCACGCTCTAAGCCTGCCCCTTACCCGCGTTGCACTCAGCGCGGCGCGGGCTAAGCGTCGGAACATCCCCCGCTTGCGCTCTCAGTGGGCGTTGATCGGTAGTTCGCTGTCCGCAGCGGGTGGGCTGTCCGGTCGGTGGTCTCGATCTTCCAGGCCGGCATCTGCTTCTGCCGGTTCTGGCATACGTTCCAAGGCGATCTCCAGAACCTGATCCATCCATTTGACCGGATGGATCTGCAGATTCTCTTTTATGTTGTCCGGAATCTCCTTGAGATCACGCTCGTTCTCTTCCGGAATTATTACCGTTTTGATGCCACCACGTGCAGCCGCGAGAAGCTTTTCCTTGAGCCCTCCAATGGGCAGCACCTGGCCGCGCAGTGTAATCTCGCCGGTCATCGCCACGTCAGCCCGAACCGGGATTGCGGTGAGAACCGAGACGACGGCCGTGCACATTCCAATACCGGCGCTGGGTCCGTCCTTCGGCGTAGCACCTTCCGGGACGTGAATGTGCAGATCATACTTTTCGTGAAAGTCTTTGGAGATACCCAACACCTCGGCTCGACTACGCACAAAGGTCAGCGCTGCCTGAATCGACTCCTGCATCACGTCCCCCAGGGATCCCGTGCGGGTCTGGCGACCCTTTCCCGGCACAGCAACAGCTTCGATGTTGAGAAGCTCACCCCCAACCTGTGTCCAGGCCAGGCCCGTCACCATACCAATCTGGTTGCTCTCCTCTGCAAGCCCGTAGCTGAATTTCCTGACCCCGATGTAATGCTCAATGCTATCGTCACCTATGACTACCGCGGCGCGAGGATCCTCGTCGCTCAGCAGCGCCTTTTCCTTCACGGTTTTACGAGCCAGCTTGGCAATCTGTCTCTCCAGGCCCCGTACGCCCGCCTCCCGTGTGTAGTAGCGGATGAGATGCATTATCGCATCGTCCTCGATGACGAGCTCCTTCTTGCTCAGCCCATTCACCGATACCTGCTTAGGCACCAGATAGCGCTTGGCAATATTCAGCTTTTCGTTTTCCGTATACCCGGGCAGTCGAATCACTTCCATGCGGTCGAGCAATGGCGCTGGAATGTTCATGGAGTTCGAAGTACATATGAAGAACACATCCGAGAGGTCGTAATCCACCTCGAGGTAATGATCATTGAAGCTATTGTTCTGCTCCGGATCGAGAACTTCTAGCAGCGCGCTTGCCGGATCTCCGCGAACGTCCATTCCCATCTTGTCGACTTCATCCAGAAGAAACAGCGGGTTTCGCACTCCGGCCTTGGACATCTTCTGCAAGACCTTGCCGGGCATAGACCCGATATAGGTTCGGCGGTGACCGCGGATCTCTGCTTCGTCCCGCACGCCACCCAGTGCCATTCGAATGAATTTCCTATTTGTCGCGCGGGCGATGCTCTCTCCAAGAGAGGTCTTTCCTACGCCAGGCGGGCCAACCAGACAAAGTACCGGACCTTTGAGTTTCTTAACCCTGGCCTGTACGGCCAGGTACTCGACGATGCGATCCTTGACCTCCTCCAGTCCGTAGTGATCCTGATCGAGGATTTTCTGCGCCGCGCTCAGGTCTCTTCGAACGCGACTGCGTTTCTTCCACGGAACGCTCAGCATCCAGTCGAGATAGCTGCGGACCACCGTCGCTTCGGCCGACATTGGCGACATCAGCTTCAGCTTGCCAAACTCCGCTTGAGCTTTTTCTCGGGCCTCCTTTGACATGCCACTGCTGTCTATTCGCGCTTGAATGTCTTCCAGCTCGCTGGGGCCCTCGTCGATATCTCCCAGCTCTTTCTGAATAGCCTTCATCTGCTCGTTCAGATAATACTCGCGCTGGCTCTTTTCCATCTGCTTCTTGACACGACCACGAATGCGCTTCTCCATCTGATGGAGATCAATCTCAGAATCCATGAGTCCGAGAATGGCATCTATGCGGCCGCGTGTGTCGAAGGCTTCCAATACCTTCTGCTTGTCTTCGATCTTCAAAGACATCTGCGCGGCGATAGTATCTACCAGCCGTGCCGGGTCATCGATGCTGGCCAGCGAAGAAAGAACCTCCTGAGGTACCTTCTTGCTGACTTTCACATATTGCTCGAACTGCTCCATGATGGAGCGGACCAGCGCCTCGGCTTCTCGCCCCTCCGTTTCCGGCTCATCGACGGTCTCCACCGCCGCCGCTATATATTCATCAGAAGACTCCAGAGCAAGAATCCTCGCGCGGCGGCCTCCTTCCACGAGGACCTTGACCGTACCGTCCGGCAATTTCAGAAGCTGCAAAATTGTGGCGACCGTTCCCACTGCAAAGAGATCTTTCTGGGCGGGAACGTCGATTTCGGCATCTTTTTTGGCAACAAGAAGAATGTGCTTATCTGCTTCCATCGCCGCGTCCAGGGCCCTTATCGAGCTTTCAGTACCCACAAAAAGGGGATGGACGCCATGGGGATAAACAACCATGTCGCGCAAAGGAAGAACAGGGAGCAGAGATTGAGTGGCTGAAGACACTAGATATTACGCCTCGATTTTTGAACCGGATACAGGATTAGCATGCTAGCAGTGCCTGCGAAGAACAGCTGGTCTTCGTTATTCAGGGCATTGTTCCACTGATGTAACCACTTGGATAACCAATTGGGCGACCGGCAGGATGCCGGCGCCTCAGAGGCTTCAGGCCCAGACTTCCGGGCCCTGCTAACGTCAATCTTTTGGCGCGCCCTGAGCGCTGGCCTGGGCCTTGTCGACGTTTTCGTAAATGAGCATCGGCTCACTCTCACCGAGAATTACGCTTTCGTCGATCACGACTTTGCTGACTGAGTCCAGAGACGGCAGCTCGTACATCGTGTCGAGCAGAACAGATTCAAGAATGGACCGAAGGCCACGAGCGCCGGTTTTACGTTCCATAGCCTTCCTGGCAACGGCTCGCAGCGCATCCTCCCGGAAATCTACTTCGACATTTTCCATGTCGAACAACTTCGTATACTGCTTGGTCAGCGAATTTTTCGGTTCTGTCAGAATCTGCATCAGGGCGTCGATGTCCAATTCCTCAAGCGTCGCTACGACAGGCAACCTGCCAACGAACTCGGGGATCAGACCGTAACGGATGAGGTCCTCGGGTTCGACATTGCGAAGCGTCTCGCCAATGCTCTTCCGATCTTCCTCACCCTTTACCTCCGCTGCGAAACCTATCCCCGACTTTTCGGAGCGATCACGAATCACTTTGTCCAGCCCGGCAAACGCGCCGCCACAGATGAAGAGGATATTGGAGGTATCAACCTGCAGGAATTCCTGTTGAGGGTGCTTGCGACCACCCTGCGGAGGTACCGAGGCGACCGTACCCTCGATGAGCTTCAGAAGAGCCTGCTGAACCCCCTCGCCGGATACGTCGCGAGTGATAGAAGGGTTGTCAGACTTACGCGATATCTTGTCGATCTCATCGATGTACACGATGCCGACTTGTGCCCGCTCCACGTCATAGTCGCACTTTTGCAGCAGCTTCTGAATGATGTTCTCTACGTCTTCGCCGACATACCCGGCTTCGGTCAGGGTTGTGGCGTCAGCGATGGTAAACGGCACATCCAGCAACCGTGCAAGCGTTTCGGCCAGAAGAGTTTTGCCGCTTCCCGTCGGCCCGACCAGCAATATATTCGACTTCGAAAGCTCGACGTCGTCTTTCTTGCCTTTGTAATTCAATCTTTTGTAGTGATTGTAGACCGCAACCGACAGGACCTTCTTGGCGTGCTCCTGGCCGATCACGTACTGGTCGAGAATGTCGTTGATCTCGTGCGGAACGGGGAGCTGATCGCTTTCTTTTGTCTGCCCGCCCTCGGCGACTTCCTCGCGGATGATGTCGTTGCAAAGCTCAACGCACTCATCGCAGATGAAAACGGATGGGCCAGCTATCAGCTTGCGAACTTCATGCTGGCTCTTGCCGCAGAAAGAACAGTAGAGCAGCTTTCCGGAATCGTCGCTCTTACCGTTATCGTCTGCCATAAGTACCTCGAATTTCGTCCTAACCGTTACATTGCGTGGTTAGGCAACATATTTCAAGCCCCTACTTTGAGGCCTATTTTAAGTACCAACGCCGAAAAATGTAGGCATCATTCGGCGCCAGCTGAATTACCTCGGGTGCTCGCCGCTGAACAGCGGCCCCTTCAGACGGCCTTTGCCAGCGGTGTTCGGGGCTCCTGAACCATGTCAACAAGGCCATAATCTGCGGCCTCTGCCGGGCTCATCCAGAAATCACGGTCTGTGTCTTCGGCGATGCGCTCCACAGATTGACCGGTATGGTCCGCCAGCACCTTGTTCAACCTTTCGCGCATGAGCAGGATTTCCTTCGCCTGAATCTCGATGTCTGCAGCGACGCCGCGCGAACCACCCGAAGGCTGGTGAATCATCATCCGGGAACTGGGTAACGCGTAGCGCTTGCCTTTGGTTCCGGCTGCCAGCAAAAAGGCCCCCATACTTGCCGCCTGTCCAATGCACATGGTGCTGACATCACAGCGGATGAACTGCATGGTGTCGTAGATAGACATACCTGCCGTAACGGAACCTCCCGGCGAGTTGATATAGAGATTGATGTCTTTATCCGGGTTTTCTGACTCCAGAAACAGCAGCTGAGCCACTACCAGATTGGCAACATGGTCTTCAACGGGGCCGACAAGGAAAACGATCCGCTCCTTGAGCAACCGCGAGTAAATGTCATACGCCCGCTCACCCCGAGCCGTCTGCTCGATGACCATCGGAACCATACCAAGGTTGGTCATGGGTTGATGCGAGGGGTCGAAAATGTCGCTCATAGGAGTCTCCGTCAGGAATTCTGCTCTGATTTTTGCGTATCCGCTTCTGCTTCACCAGAAACGTCCGGTGTCTGCTCTTCCGATTCTATCGCTTTGCCCGAAATCACGTCCTGGTAAGTACTGGCAACCCTTTCCACGGTTGCTTTTTCCAGCACGTAGTCCACTACCTGCTCTTCCAGCACAGCCATTTCGATCTGCTGAAGCTGCTCTTGATTACTGTAGTACCAATTCACCACCTGCTGAGGCTCCGCATAACCCTCGGCAAGGGTTTGAATCCGTTCCCTTACCTGTTCCGGATCGACCTGAAGCCCTTGAGAAGAGACAATTTCGTTGACAACTAATCCGACCTTGACGCGACGCTCTGCCTGTTCCTGGAATAGTTCGCTGGGCAATTCCGGCTGGGCCCCCTGGGCACCATACATCTGAAACTGCTGAAGCATCTGCTGACGCAAAACGTCTGTTTCGCGAGCGACCATGGCGGAGGGCAAGGCAACCTCATGGAGGACGCTGAGCTGATCCATAACCTGGCTCTTCAGCTGGTTTCGTCGAGCAGCGTCCATTTCCCGCTGCATGTTTCCTCGAACATCGGTCCGAAAAGCTTCGATCCCACCTTCTTCGACACCAAAGCCCTTAAAGAATTCATCGTCAAGTTCAGGAAGCCTGGACGCTTCAACTTTCTTCACCTTTACCGAAAACGTGACCGTTTTGCCTTTCAGCGCCTCGGCCCGGTAATCATCCGGAAATGTCGCCTCAAACTGTCCTTCCTCACCAGCCGCCATGCCGGAAACGTTCTTGTCAAAGTCATCAATCATCTGTCCAGCGCCCAGGATAAAGGACGTATCCTCGGATGCCCCGCCTTCGAAAACCTCACCGTCGAGACGACCCTCGAAATCCAGGGTTACCTGGTCCCCGTCATGAGCTGCACGATCCACCGCTTCCCACGTTTTCCGCTGCTCGCGCAGCTGCTCGATCATAGCTTCGAGGTCCTGATCGGTTATTTCAGCTTCGGGTTGCTTAATCCGGGCACGGGAGAGATCTGTAAGCTCCACCGCTGGAAAGACTTCGAAAGTGGCCGTGAACTCGAAGTCGATACCGGGATCCATTTTAACGACTTCCAGGCTCGGCTGACCTGCGGGTGACAAATCCTCCTGCTGCACAGCTTCGAAAAAGCTGGACTGCATCAACTCGCTGGCGACCTCGGCGCGAACGGCAGTACCGTATCGACGGCGAACCTCCTTCATCGGAACTTTTCCCGGCCGGAACCCTGGCAGGCGAACTTTGCCCGCAGCCTCACCAAGCCGATCGGAAATCTGCGCTTCAAAAGTCTCCGAAGGCACGGAAATTGTCAGACGACGCTCCAGACCGGAGGTGGTTTCGATTGAAATCTGCATGACGTTTATTTTCGACGTTGGATTATGAATGAAATGGGGTGGACGATGGGGCTCGAACCCACGACCGCCGGGATCACAACCCGGAGCTCTACCAACTGAGCTACGCCCACCAGCAACTGAATCTAGATCGCCTCGAATCCGGTCGAAGCTTTTTTCTGTCTCGAACTCCGTCTGTCGCAACCTGCCGAGCGGCTATCATACCTGCTGTGTCCTCGCACCCGAAACGTGACCGCCAGCATCTGGCGACCTCGTTCGCCCTGCTGGTACGCCCGGAAGGACTCGAACCTTCAACCGTCGGCTTAGAAGGCCGATGCTCTATCCAGTTGAGCTACGGGCGCATTGAGCCGGCGGAACATTGGCCTTAGACACGTTTGCGGGCCATGAAGACCTAGAGCCGGATCTCCACTCCAGTCGTGACTGTCCCCCGCCTCGAGAAATGGTCGGGGTAGAGAGATTCGAACTCCCGACATCCTGCTCCCAAAGCAGGCGCGCTACCAGACTGCGCTATACCCCGACGGGTCGCTGAAAAACGCGCGATGATACTGAGGCCGTCAGGGGGCGTCAAACAGTGCATGCGCCCTATTGAAGGATGGCGTAATGAACCAACGACCATCCCAAACACCCGACAGCATGTAGAATGCTCTATTAGACCGGGGAAAAACGATGGCCGCGAAGATTCTCAATGGCAACGCCATATCCAAAGATTTACGTCAGGAAATCCGCCAGCTTGTTGAAAGCCGGACTTCCGAGGGTCTGCGCATTCCCGGGCTCGCGGTACTTCTCGTGGGCAACGATCCTGCATCCGAAATCTATGTGAAGCACAAACGCAGAGACTGTGAGGAAGTTGGCTTTCACTCAAACGTGCAGCATCTTTCCGCAAATATTACCCAGGAGGAACTAGAAAAGCGTGTTGCAGATCTGAATCGGGATACCCACATCGACGGTATACTGGTGCAGCTACCACTGCCAGCCCATATAGACCCCGCCAGGGTCATCGACCGGATCGACCCGGCAAAAGACGTTGACGGCCATCACCCCTATAACATCGGCCGACTGGCTCTGCGCCGCCCTGCCCTACGCTCCTGCACGCCAAAGGGCGTCATGCTCCTGCTCGAACATACCGGCGTTCCCATTCGCGGCCTGGACGCGACCGTAATCGGCGCGTCGAACCACGTGGGGCGGCCTATGGGTCTGGAACTGTTGCTGGCAGGTTGCACCGTGACGACCGCCCACAAGTTTTCAAGGGATACGCGGGGCGCCGTCGCGTCGGCGGACATCGTCGTGTCCGCAGTCGGCAAACCGGGCTTGATCCCGGGGCAATGGATCAAACCGGGGGCTATCGTCATCGACGTGGGCATAACCCGTGATGCTGCGGGAAAGCTCCACGGAGACGTCGTTTTCGACGAAGCTGCCGAGCGGGCAAGCTGGATAACGCCCGTGCCTGGCGGCGTCGGACCCATGACGCGGGTTGCAATGCTGCAGAATACCGTGACAGCTGCCGAGCGCGTGGAACATTGAATTCATGAGCAAGCAAAGTGACACGGCTGTTTGTCTCTGACCTGCACCTCGAGAAACCAGAGAGCCTTCAGTTTCAGGCGTTCTCGCGCCTGCTCGACAGGGAAAGCAGGCGAGTCGACGAAATCTTCCTTCTGGGAGACCTGTGCGAAGTCTGGATCGGCGACGACGACGATGGTCCTCTGGCGCGCAGCCTGATCAAAATTCTGGCGTCAGCCGCCGCGAGAACCCGGCTGTACGCCATGGCCGGCAATCGCGATTTCCTCTTAGGCAAAGCATTCGAAACCAACACGGGTTGCCGGCTGCTGCCTGATCCTTTCCGGCTGGAAAACGGGACTCTTCTCAGCCACGGCGACGCTTTTTGCACCGACGATATCGATTACCAAAAACTGCGCGTAGTCCTACGCTCACAGGCCTGGCAGCAGGACATTCTCGGGCGTCCGCTGCAAGAGCGGCGGGCAATGGCCGCAACCATGCGCACC
>JAHEEG010000204.1 GCA_024640825.1 Gammaproteobacteria bacterium | reverse complement strand
GTTTAAACAGGTCAAGGCACCCGGGGTAGTGCGCGTCAACGCCCTCAGTGCTACTCTCGGGATCGGGAGGAAATGATCATGGCCAATCCAACACCCGAACCGGACGTCAACAACCGCTGGCGCCTGGATACGCCGGGAGAGCCTGGCTGGGAACGCACGGCCAGGCCCGGGCAGCCCAACAAGTTTTTCATAGCCTCTACCGACGGCCACGTTCAGGAACCCTCCGATCTGTGGCGCACGCGGATCGATGCCAGGTACCGGGAACGACTGCCGGGCATTATCGTCGGCGAGCAGGGCGAGCAGTTTCAGAAAACCGAAGGGTTCAGGCCTCTGCGCATCCGAAACATCAAGTTTGAGGGCGAAGACGCCCTGCGTAACCAGTCCGGCAAAACGCCGGAAGAACGCCTGACTGATCATGAAGCCGACGGCATTGACTGCGAGATTCTCTTCCCAAATAAGGGGTTAACCATCTGGGCAACGCCGGACGCGGAGTTCAGCCAGGCCATGTGTCGCGTCTACAACGACTGGGCATGGGAAGTCTTCGGGCCTTACAACGATCGGCTGTCGCCCATGGCGTGCGTCGCCGCAGCCGACATTGCCGGGGCAATAGCCGAGATTCAGCGCTGCGCGAAGCTCGGTTTCCGCGGGCTCTGCCTGCCCTGCAAGCCGGTCTGGGGTTCACCGGACCACGAGGCGCTCAACTACAACCTGCCCGAGTTCGATCCGCTGTGGGCCTGCATTCAGGACGTAGACCTGCCGATTACTTTCCACGTATCTACCGGCCGCGATCCACGCACATCCCGCGGCAACGGCGGCGCCGTCATCAACTACGCGGTTCATTCTCTGGCCCCAACCATGGAACCCGTGGCCAATCTGTGTGCTTCCGGCGTCATAGAGCGCTTTCCGGGGGTCATCTTCGGCACCGTGGAAGCAGGCATCGGCTGGGTCCCTTGGGCGCTTTCAGCCATGGACGAAGCGTATCTTAAGCACCACATGTGGCGGCGTCCCAAGCTGGACCGGCTGCCCAGCGAGTATTTCAAGAGCAACGGTTTCGCGACCTTCCAGGAAGACAAGCCGGGGCTCGACCTGGCCCGCGAGCACGGGCTGACAGAAAACTTCATGTGGGCCAATGACTATCCTCATCACGAGGGTACCTGGCCGCACTCGGCGGAGGCGATCGAGCGCACGATGCAGAACCTCAATGACGGGGAACGCGCCCGAATTCTCGGACTGAACGCGGCCCGCATATTCCGTTTCGAGATACCCGAGCGCTACCGCAACTATCCAGATGCCCGTGCCGCAAGCAGCGAGACAGGCGGCGCGGGTCGCTGAGAGCGGGGCGCTGAGAGCGGGGCGCTGAGAGTGGAGAGAACGCTCCGAGGCAGATCGGCGGTGGCCGGCGTGGGTCAGACCACCTACTACAAGCACGGTCAATCGCCGCACGCGGAAAGCCGCCTCGCCCTGGAGGCGATTCTCAACGCGTGCGCCGATGCCGGCATCGCGCCGGAGGAGATCGACGGGTTCTCGTCTTACAGCAACGACCGCAACGACGGTCCCCGCATGGCCGCGGCCCTGGGCTGTCGGGAGCTTCGCTTCTCCAACATGTTCTGGGGGGGTGGCGGCGGCGGCGCAGCCGGAGCCATTCAGAACGCGGCCGCAGCCATTGCCGGCGGGCTGGCCGATTGCGTGGTGGCGTACCGGGGTCTGGCGCAAGGGCAGTTCGGACGGTTCGGCCGCGGCGCCGAGGTGGGCCAGGTCTCCGGTGAGGCGGCTCACACCACCCCGTTCGGGCTCATGTCGGCGGCGCAGATGTTCGCCATGAAGGCCATGCGCTTCATGCACGACCACAATGTGGAACGATCGGCTCTGCGCGCCATCGCGCTGGCATCCTACCAGCACGCCCAGACCAACCCGCTGGCCATCATGAACGGCCGTCCGTTGACGCCGGAAAAATACGACGACTCGCGCTGGATCGTGGAACCCTTCCGGCTGTTCGACTGCTGTCAGGAGAACGACGGCGCGGCGGCCATCATTCTGGTGCCTGCCGAGCGGGCGCGGGATCTCCCCCACCCACCCTGCTACGTCCTTGGGGCGACCAGCGGTGGCCACTATCGGGCTGGCGCGCCGGTGCACAACACGCCCGACTACGCGAGCTCGCATTTCAAGACCGTTGCCCGACGGCTCTATGACATGGCCGGAATCGAACCCGAGGATGTGAATGTGCTGCAGTCCTACGAGAACTTCACCGGCGGCGTACTCATGGCCATCGTCGAGCACGGCTTCTGCGAGCCCGACGAGGTCAACGACTTCTTCAGCATCGAGAACTTTCTGGCACCATCAGGCCGGCTGCCCCTCAACACCAGCGGCGGCAATCTGGCCGAATGCTACATGCACGGCCTCGGGCTCACTATCGAGGCCATTCGACAGATTCGGGGCGATTCGCCCAACGCCGTTCCCGGCGCCGAGGTGTCAATGATGATTGCAGGCCCCATGGTGACGCCCGTTAGCAGCTGCGTTTTCGGTTCGCAGGCCACACTGTGAGCGCCACGCCATGAGCGATACCCCATGAACGGTTCCCATCCACACTATCTGAGACCCGGGCTGCCCGCGCCCCGCCCTGCCAGAGACGGGCTCGACGCGCCCTTCTGGTCCGCTCTGCGCGAAGAGCAATTGCTCCTTCAGCGCTGCGGCACCTGTCAGCGCTGGCAGTGGGGCCCGGAATGGATATGCCATGGCTGCCACAGCTTCGACATGGTCTACGAGGCCGTCGAGCCGGTTGGGCAAATATTCAGCTTCGAGCGGGTCTGGCATCCCGTGCATCGGGCGCTGGTGGACCAGGGGCCCTATATCGTGGTCCTGGTGGAGCTGCCAACGGCAGACAACGTGCGGCTGGTTGGCAATCTGCTCGGGGACCCACGGCAGCCCGTACCCATCGGTGCCAACGTCAGCGGCATCTTCGAACACCACAGCGATGCCGATCCACCCTACACCCTGCTGCAATGGCGACTGACGTGACTGATGCCTGGTCACTGAGCGGCAAGCGCGCGTTCATCACGGGCGGCGCCCGGGGTATTGGCCGTGCCATCGCGCTGAAGCTCGCCGAACGCGGATCGGCAGTGGTGGTCGCTGATGCCCACCCCGGCCCCTTCAGCGGAGAGCGCTACTACCGACTGAAACGGCGTTTCTCCGGTGACGAAGAACAGATTTCCACGGAAGACGCCATCCGCGCGCTCGGCGGTGCGGCGATGCAACTGCAGCTGGACGTAGCAGATGCCGACGCAGTGAGCCGCGCCGCCGAAACGGCTAGAGATGCCTTCGGACAGATCGACATTCTGGTCAAC
This sequence comes from Gammaproteobacteria bacterium, assembly GCA_024640825.1. Classification (GTDB taxonomy): domain Bacteria; phylum Pseudomonadota; class Gammaproteobacteria; order Pseudomonadales; family Azotimanducaceae; genus UBA7803. The sequence continues at coordinate 2,501 of JAHEEG010000204.1, read as the reverse complement.
AATGCCGGTATCGTTAACAACATAGCCAGCATTGCGGACATGGCAGCGGACGCCTGGGCCCACGAGCTGCAGGTGAATCTATCCGGGGCCTTTCACTGCACTCAGGCTCTGGTCCCGGCGATGGCGGAACAGGGTTGGGGCCGAGTGATCAACATTTCGTCGGTTGCCGCGCGGCAGCCAGGCATGGGTCAGCCCGCCTACACCGCCAGCAAGGCAGGTCTCGCCGCCTTCACCCAATCCATTGCTCAGGAATTCGGCGCCCGCGGGGTTACCGCCAATGCCATCATGCCCGGACTCATGGCTACCCCCCTGGTGCTGTCTATGCCCGCCAGGCTGCGCCAATCGATGATCGCACGCACCGCGTTGCAGAAGCTTGGCACGCCCGAGGATATTGCTGAGCTTGCCGCCTTTCTGGCATCCGACGCCGCGCGTTTCATTACCGCAACCGCCATTCCCTGCGACGGAGGGCTGCTCGGCGCCCCTGCGGGATAGATGGATGAGGTCGGTGACCTCAGGCGTTCAGATCAGGGCAGCGTCGTCAGGGTCGCCCCATAGCGCACGTTACCCTCATCGAGACCCAGCCACTGGCGCATCTGTGGTGACAGGCCGCCCTGAACTGCCTGCCGAAGCTGCACATTCCAGTTGGATTGAGGGCGGACATGGTCAGCACAGTAAAAGCCGAACAGCAGCGCGCGCTCGCGGTCTGTGCTGCGGTTCGCACCGGAGGTGTGCCACAACCGCCCGTCCATGGCCAGCGCGCTCCCAGCCGGAGCCTCAAACGGCACGCTCAGCGCCCGAGGGTTGTCCGGAAGGTCATCCAGCGTCTGCCAGTGGTGGCTGCCCGGCAGATACCGGGTAGCCCCGTTCTCCTCGTCCATGTCGTCGAGAACCCAGATGATGTTCATGGCTTCAGCTGCCACCCACGGCGGCGTAGTGACGATGCCCTGATCCGAGTGCAAGGCCATGGATTCGCTGCCCGGCCGTGCAATGTTCGCAGTAAAGTTGGAAATCAGAAAGTGCTCACCAAGCAGCTCACGAACCAGGCTCAGCGCCAGGGGATGCTGTATCAGCTCGATGAACACGGGGTTGAGATCCAGCAGGTTGAAAACGCGCACGTTGTGCGCGTTTGGATCGAGGCCGATGTACGTCGTCGGCACCCCCCGGGCCCGGCTTTCGTCAGCTGCCGCCACCAGATGCCGTCGCACTTCGGCAGCCTCCGTGCTGGTAAGCACATCGGGGACCAGACACCAGCCCGACGCATGCAGCTGTGTGACCGCCGACGCGGGTGCCTGCAGGGCCGCGTCCCTGGCTTCCGACATGGCAATGTTCTCCCGCAACCGTAGTCTCCGCTATGCTAGGGCTTCGCGGCGCAAATGCCACCCTCAAATCTCGCATAGGAGAGAGCCACCCATCATGAGCCGGACCGATGAACAAGCAGCACTGCTGACCCAGGTCGGTGACCTGCGCGCCGAGGGCGATGCGCTCTACGAGCTGCTGCAGACGCTAAGCGAAGAAGACTGGTCGCAGGCCACGACGTTCAAAGACTGGACAATCTACGACGAAATCGCGCACCTGCACTTTTCCGACCACATGGGGGTGACCACCCTCGCCAGTGGAGCTGACTTCAAGGCGCTCATGCGGGATATTCAGACGAGCCGGTTGCCCATGGTCGTCTACACCCGGCGCTGGCTTGGGGATATCGACGGCCCACAGCTACAGCAACGCTGGCGCTCGCTGTTTCTGGATATGTGCGACAGGCTCGGGGCCGCGAGCCCCGGTCAGCGACTGACGTGGGCCGGACCCGGTATGCGACCGCGCATGTTTGCCACCGCCCGACAGATGGAGACCTGGGCCCACGCCTGGGAAATTTACGACCGGCTTGGCGTGCCTCGAGTTCACAGCGACCGACTCTTCAACATCGCCACCATCGGCGTGCGCACTTTTGGCTGGAGCTTTACCAATCGCAAGCTGGAAGTGCCCACTGAAGTTCCCTACGTGCGGCTGACCGCACCATCGGGGGCCATATGGGAGTGGAACGACCCTGGATCGGAAAACCGGATTCAGGGAGACGCGGTCGCGTTCTGCCAGGTGGTTACCCAGGTACGCAACGTCGCGGATACCGACCTCTCGGTAAGCGGAGAGACGGCGGAACGCTGGATGGCCATCGCCCAGTGCTTCGCTGGCCCGCCGGAAGACCCGCCGGCGCCAGGGAGCAGAGCGTAAGCTGTCGGGCCGACAGCGCGGGCTAGGATTCCAGCACCGACTCGAAGGTTTCCAGGTCCGGATGGCCCAGATAAGTGCCCTTGGGCGCGCTGGTCTGAGCATGCGCCTTGCGGAACTGTTCCGATTCGGTCCAGGCCTGGAAAGCGTCCCGGGACACCCAGACAGAGTGCGATGCGTAAAGCGTATGGTCGTCGGATTTAGGGCCTTTCAGCAGGGCAAAGGTCTTGAACCCCGATACCTCACTGAGAAAGGTTTCCCGGTCCCGCCAGACTTTCTCG
>JAHEEG010000203.1 GCA_024640825.1 Gammaproteobacteria bacterium | reverse complement strand
GCAAAGCATCGTTCGCAATCAGGGTGTTGAGACGGCTAGCATCCCGGTTGACGAAGACGGTCGGATTGACAAGGGAGCGCTTGAGCAGCATGCAGACGCTGTTGCGCTGGTGGTGCAGCAACCGAATTTCTTCGGGCTGCTGGAGGACGTCGACGAGCTCACCGACTGGGCCAGCGAACGCGGCATTCTGCTGGTGGCCTTGGTGAATCCACTGACTCTCGCGGTACTCAAACAGCCAGGTCAATGGGGGCAGGCGGGCGCGGATATCTGCTGTGGTGATGGCCAACCCTTCGGCATTCCCATGTCATCAGGCGGGCCGTCGTTCGGCTTCCTCTGCTCCCGCAGCGCCTTTGTCAGGCAGATGCCTGGCCGCATCATCGGACGTACGCTCGATCTGGACGGTCGGCCAGGATTCACGCTAACCCTGCAGGCTCGCGAACAACATATTCGAAGAGGCAAAGCCACATCGAACATCTGCACCAATCAGGGCCTGCTGGTTACTGCGGCGACCATACACATGAGCCTGATGGGCAGCGAAGGCCTTCGTGCTGCCGGTTTGAGCAGCGCGGCCCGCACCCGAGAGCTGGTTAAGGCGCTCACCGACATCGACGGTGTGGAAGAGAGATTCAGGGGTTCGTATTTTCATGAGCGTGTGCTGGCCCTGCCCGAACGGGCTGATGACGTCGTAGACCGTCTGCTTGACCGAGGTTTCCTCGGTGGCCTGGCGCTGGGGTCCCATTACCCCGGCATGGAACGCTGTCTGCTTGTCTGTGCCACTGAGAAACGCACGTCGGAAGAGATCGACCGTTTCGCCCTAGCGCTCAAGGAGTGCCTTGCAGCATGAATTCCCCCAGTATCGACAAAAAAAATGCCCAGGTGATCTTCGAGCTCGGTGCATCCGGTAGAAAGGCCGGGGCCCAGCATGCGGGGATACCTGCCGGCGCTGAAGAGGCCATCCTGGCAGAGCTGCCGGCGGCGCTCGTGCGCCAGCAGCCCCCGGGATTGCCGGAAGTTTCCGAGTTGCAGGTCGTCAGGCACTACACGAACCTCTCGCGACGAAATTTTTCCATCGACACCCAGTTTTATCCCTTGGGTTCCTGCACGATGAAATACAACCCACGTGGCGCGCACAAAGCGGCCATGTTGCCTGGCTTCCTGAATCGTCATCCGCTTACGCCAGAGAGGGTGAGCCAGGGTTTCCTGGCCTGTCTTTTCGACCTGCAGGAAATCCTTAAGGACGTCACCGGGATGCGGGGTGTCTCGCTGACTCCTATGGCTGGCGCTCAGGGTGAGCTGGCGGGTGTCGCGATGATCCGCGCGTATCACGACGCTCGGGAAGATAGCGACAGGGCGGAGATTCTGGTGCCCAGCGCTGCTCATGGGACGAACCCGGCGACCGCCGTCATGTGTGGATTCAAGGTGGCGGAAGTACCTGTAACGCGGGACGGCGACGTAGATCTCGAGGCGCTCAAAAGTGCCGTTGGTCCGCAAACGGCTGGTCTGATGATGACCAATCCGTCAACCTGCGGGGTTTTTGAGCGTCAGGTGGAGGCGATAGCGGACGTCGTTCACGATGCGGGCGGGCTGCTCTACTATGATGGGGCCAATCTCAATGCGATTCTGGGCAAAGCCAAACCCGGAGACATGGGCTTTGATGTGCTGCACATGAATCTGCACAAAACGTTCGCCACACCCCACGGTGGTGGCGGCCCGGGAGCCGGGCCGGTTGCCGTTGGTGAGCGTTTACTTCCTTACCTGCCAATCCCTGTCGTAGGGCGGGAGGGGGAAACCTATCGCTGGCTTACTGAGGTAGACATTCCGCAAAGCATTGGCCGGCTGTCCAGCTTTATGGGCAACGCGGGCATTCTGTTGCGAGCGCTGTCCTACGCCCTGATGCTCGGTCGCGAAGGGATGCAGCGGGTCGGCGAGTACGCGACATTGAACGCTAATTACATGGCTCGCCAGCTCCACAAGGCCGGTTTCCGGCTGGCCTATCCGGAGCGGCGAGCCACCCATGAGTTCATTCTCAGCTTCAGCGAGCAGGCCAGGTCTCTGGGTATCAACGCCATGGATTTTGCCAAGCGCCTGCTCGACTATGGGGTGCATTCGCCCACCACCTACTTTCCACTGCTGATTCCAGAGTGTTTTCTGGTAGAGCCAACGGAGACCGAAACTCGAGCCGAACTCGATGGCTTTATCGAAGCGCTGCTGGCCATTCAGAAGGAAGCAGAGAATGACCCGGAACTGGTTCGCGGTGCGCCTTATAACTTGCCTGTACGTCGTCTTGACGACGTCAAGGCCGCTCGGGAGTTGGATCTCGTCTGGCAGGGTTGAGGCGCCTTCGATGCGACATGTCCGCGCGGCTGGATTTGCGCCTGCGGCTGGAATTCAGAAACGCAGGCCAACTGCCTGCCCCAGATCAGGCATCAATCAGCCGGATAACGCATTTCTGAATGCATCCAGATCATTCAGCGGTAAAGAGCACTCAGTACCCCGGCAGATGTAAGCACTGGTCTTCTGCTTTAAGTCAGCGCTAACTAACTTTGGAATGTAAGGTGGCAGCTCCTCGACGGCGTCGTACGCAATCGGGTATACGTTGCGCCAAGGGTGATAGCCGGCGGAAGCGACGGTGACCCATTCTGCCAAGGCACCAACCGGCCCGCGGATGATGACTTGCTCGGGTTCCGCCAACCCCGCTTCCAGGGCGGACAGCAGGGTACAGTGTCCCGCCGGATACTGTTCCATGCTGCTCCGGGCCCAAACGATCGTTCGGTCTGCAGCGTCTAGATAGCGGCTATCCGCAAACAGGTGACCCAGTTCCTGCAGAACGAGGGCTGCGACGCCGTTCCCCGGGGGCAGCGCTTCATCCAACGTTGGCTTTGGTCGGTGAATGAGGGGTTCCTGATCGTGAGCGGTAAAGAAGAACCCGCCGTTTTCGCGGTCTTCAAACTGCACCAGCAGGGTGTCGGCAAGATTTCTGAGAAAAACGGCGTCCACGTCGCGCCAGCCTGCGCGCAGCAGTGCCAGCAGACCATCCATCATGTTGGCGTAGTCGTCCAGGTATGCCGGATAGCCTCGCCTGCCGCTCTGCCAGTTGGCGTACAGCCGGCCCTGTTGCCAGAGGTTTGTGCGAATGAAATCAGCCGCCTGTCGGGCGGCCTCAACCCAGTCGGCTTTGCCAAGCCGCTGTCCGGCCCTCGCCAGTCCCTTAATGGCCAGGCCGTTCCAGGCGGTAAGAATCTTTTCGTCCCGGGACGGACGAATGCGGTTTTCCCTGGCTGAGAGTAACTTACGTTGCGCCCCAGCCAGCAATTCGTCTGCCCTATGTCTCTCCAGGGAGAGCCTAGATACCACCGATCGCCAGGCGTCGTTGCGGTGAAGATTCCACTTGCCTTCGAAATTCGCCGGTTTGTCGAGTCCATAGAGGGTCTCTGCAACCAGGTACTCCTCTTCGGTTAGCAAGCGCTTGACCTGATCTTTGCGCCAAAGGTAGTACTTGCCTTCCTCGCCTTCGCTGTCCGCATCCAGCGCTGCATAGAAAGCGCCTTCCGGATCGCGCATCTCGCGGAGCATCCAGTTGGCGGTCTGAGCCACGGCCTGCGAGAACAGTTCGTCCGGACCCACCGCCAGGATGTCGCTGTACAGGCTCAAAAGCTGCCCATTGTCGTACAGCATCTTCTCAAAGTGGGGGATCATCCAACTTCGGTCAGTAGCGTAGCGGCAGAATCCGCCGCCCAGATGATCGAAAATCCCTCCCCTGGCCATTTTGGTGAGCGTCATCATCACCATTTCCAGACCGTCCCGGTCCGCCTGCCCCTGCTGGCGCTGAATAGCGTGCTGCTGAAATGCCCAGTGGCGCAGCAAACGGTCGATCGTGCTCGGCATCGGGAACTTGGGGGCGTTGCCGAACCCCCCCTCTGCCCGGTCGTACTGATTGCTTAGCTGTGACCTGGCCGCCGCCAGCAGAGCTTCGTCATCTACGGTGGCTGCCCCAGGGCGGTTGGGTGTCAGGTCTGCCAGCACCTCGGATATCCTTTCCCCCTGTGTCGTCAATTCTTCGCGGCGCTTTTCGAACACTTCGGCGATACGCATCAGCAGATCGACGAATCCGGGCAGCTGGTGACGCGGCGTCTTGGGAAAGTAGGTTCCGCCGAAAAACGGTACCAGGGTGTCCGGGTCCAGAAACATGGTCAAAGGCCAACCGCCGCTTTGCTGGGTCAGCAGCTGATGCGCCAGCTGGTAGACTTTGTCCAAGTCAGGCCGCTCCTCGCGATCTACCTTGATATTGACATAATGCGAATTCATGACCGCTGCGGTCGCCGGGTCCTCGAACGATTCGTGGGCCATGACGTGGCACCAATGGCAGGACGAGTAGCCGATGGAAAGCAGTATTGGTTTCTGCTCGGTACGGGCCAGCGTTAGGGCCTGTTCATCCCAGGGCTGCCAGGATACCGGGTTATCCGCGTGCTGCAGAAGATAGGGGCTCGTCTCCCGATCAAGTCGGTTCAAAGGATTTCCAGGTAGCACTTGGTTGTCGCTCATGCTGATGCTCTGGCGGTTGCAGGGACCTTGCGGGGTAATCGTGCCACGGTTGGCGAAGCTCAGCGAGTTTCGCCCGAGGTTCCCTCGACTTCCGCACTGGACTCGTTGGTATTTTTCCTGGGATTGAGGTTCAATCGGCCGGAACTACAGGAACGCTTCGTGGTTGACGCCGACGGCTTCCGACCCAATGTCGGAATCATTTTATCCAACAGCCGGGGACAGGTGCTCTGGGCGCGGCGCGTGGGTGGCCAGGATGCCTGGCAATTCCCTCAAGGCGGTATTCAGGAGAACGAAACCGCGGAGGAAGCCATGTTCCGCGAGCTCAATGAGGAAGTGGGCCTTAAGGCGGAAAGCGTGGAAGTCCTGGCTCGAACTCGGGGTTGGCTGCACTATCGGTTGCCAAAACGACTCCGGCGCTACAACTCTACGCCTGGATTCAAAGGCCAGAAGCAGAAGTGGTTTCTGTTGCGCATGATTGCGAGCGATGAGGACGTCCAGATGGACGCGTCCGCGAAGCCGGAATTCGACTACTGGCGCTGGGTAAGCTACTGGTATCCGGTGCATCAGGTCGTAGATTTCAAAAGGGACGTCTACCGGCGAGCGCTCCACGAGCTGGCTCTTCACTTGCCTTATCAGGGGAGCACAGACAGGCGATGCTGACCACGCTCCGGCGTATTGTTCAGGATGTCGGGGCGGCCGGCACCTTTCAGCAGGCGCTCGACGTGATCGTTCACGACGTGCGGGAGGCGCTGGGAACCGAAGTCTGTTCGGTGTACCTGCGCAGCCCCGAAGGCGACCGCTACCTGTTCGTTGCCACTGAAGGCCTGAATAAGGATGCGGTAGGTCGACTTTCTCTGGAACTCAATCAGGGGCTCGTGACCCTGGTGGCGGAGCGGGCGGAGCCCATCAACCTCGAGGACGCCACCTCGCACCCTCGTTTTCATTTCATACCGGAGATCGGCGAGGATCCGTTTAGCTCGTTCCTGGGCGTGCCGGTCATTCACCATCGGGAAGTTCTCGGCGTGCTGGTGGTGCAGCAGCGGCAGAAACGCCGCTTTGACGAGAGCGAAGAGGCTTTTATGGTTACGCTGTCGGCTCAGCTGGCCGTTGCTATCGCCCACTCCCAGGCCACCGGAGACATCAGAAAGCTTTTCGATGCGATCAGCGGTCGGGAGACGGTGGCAACCGACACCATGTTTCGCGGCGTCGCGGGGTCCCCTGGCATCTGCATCGGCACGGCCGTGGTCATGCAACCGGCGGCCAATCTGGACGCGGTGCCCGAAAGGGAAGCGGAAGATACCCTGGTAGAACTCATCGTGCTGGACCGTGCCGT
>JAHEEG010000054.1 GCA_024640825.1 Gammaproteobacteria bacterium | reverse complement strand
CGATGAAGGAGAGGTGGTGCTGGTGCCTCCGGATCGTCCGCCGCGCAGTCCCAAGCGGCAGACGGTGAAGATGGAGATCCGTAGCGCTTCGGGTGAGGTTTACCCGGTGCTCTATTCCATGGGCCTCGGCAGGGACGGGATCTGGCGGGTGCGCAACATTATCGTCAATGGCATCAACATGGGCCTGACCTACCGAAACCAATTCGCCAGCGCCATGAACGATCAACAGTATGACGGCGACATGGATCTCGTCATCGACGCCTGGGGTGAGTTGTTGGCTGCCGACGAAGAAGCGGCAGAAGAAGCTGCAGAAACCCAGGCGCCAGCCTCAGCAGAGGAGTCGGGGTCGGTTGGCGATAGGGATCAAGCCGGATTGAGCCTAAGCAGAGCGCGGGGCGCCATTCTGCCCTTCCGGGCAGGGCCCTTCCCTGAAGGGGCCTGCGTTTGAGCGACGCCGATACCCCAGAGCCCTTTCGGCTGCCTCCCGAGATTACGTTCGCAAACGTCATCCCGCTCCGGGATGACGGCGAGCGGTTCATCCGGGACGATCTGGAGTCGCCAGAGTTCAGCCTGGCTGGGCTGAAGATCAGCAACAGCACTGCCGTCGCCCTGTTGCTGGGGTGGTTTCGACGTGCTCACCGAATGGGCAAGGCGATCGTTTTCACGGACATCCCGGAGGATCTGCTCAATATCATAGAAGTTTCCGGGTTGTCTGAGGTGCTGCCGCTGCAAACCGACTCCTTGGGAACAGATCCATGAAAGACGAGATCGTGGCAGCCATCCAGGCTCAGATGTCGGACGCCCGGGTAGATGCCCAGATTGAGGGCAATCGCGCGCTGATAACCGTAGTCAGCGCGGCCTTCGCGGGTAAGAGTCGCGTCCAGCAGCAGCAGGCCGTCTACCGCTGCATCGACCCGTTCATCAAGGACGGGCGGCTCCACGCGGTGACCATCCGGGCGCAAACGCCGGGCGAATAACCATGGACAAGCTGCTCATCCAAGGCGGTGCTCGCCTTGCCGGAACGCTGCGTGTTTCAGGCGCCAAGAACGCTGCGCTACCCATCCTGGCAGCTACGCTGCTTACCGAAGAGCCTATGGTCCTGAGCAACCTGCCGCATTTGCACGACGTGACTACCATGCTCGAGCTGCTTGGTTGTCTTGGCGCCGAAGTGGTGGTGGACGAGACGATGGAGGTTGAAATCACCGCTCGCCAGCTTACCCAGCTGCGCGCGCCTTACGAGCTGGTCAAGACCATGCGGGCTTCCTTTGTCGTGCTGGGGCCGCTGCTGGCACGGTTCGGTGAGGCTGAGGTGTCGCTACCCGGAGGCTGTGCCATTGGCGCGAGGCCTGTAGATCAGCACCTGAAGGCGTTCGAAGCCCTTGGGGCAGAGATTACGGTAGAGAATGGTTACGTCCGCGGGTTGGCTCCGCAAGGCCTCAAAGGTACTGAATTCTGCTTCGACATGGTCACCGTCGGCGGAACCGAGAACGTACTCATGGCTGCGACGCTCGCGGCGGGGACTACCCGTATATGCAACGCAGCCCGGGAGCCAGAGGTCGTAGACCTGGCCAACTGTCTGAATGCCATGGGCGCGAGGATTCGCGGGCACGGCACGGCGGAGATCGAGGTCGAGGGTGTGAAGCGGTTGCACGGGTGCAGCTATCGGGTGATGCCGGACCGCGTGGAAGCCGGTACCTATCTCATCGCAGCTGCGGTTACGGGTGGCAGCGTTAGGCTCACCAGCGTTGACCCTTCTACCCTGGTGGCGGTCCTGGACAAGCTCCGGGAGAGCGGCGCGGAGGTGCGCTGTGGCGGAGACTGGATCGAGCTGGATATGCGCGGCCTTCGGCCGCGCGCGGTAGACTTGGAAACGGCACCCTATCCCGGCTTTCCAACGGACATGCAGGCCCAGTACCTGGCGCTCAACGCGGTCGCCGATGGTTCCAGTCACATCTCGGAGACCATCTTTGAGAATCGTTTCATGCACGTCCAGGAGATCAACAGGCTGGGAGCCAATATTGAGCTTGCCGGCCCGTCGAGCGCCATTGTCCACGGCGTGGAGAAGCTGCGAGCTGCGCCCGTGATGGCGACCGATCTTCGTGCCTCGTTCAGCCTCGTGGTCGCGGCTCTGGTAGCGGAAGGCACAACGCTCATCGATAGGATTTACCACATAGATCGGGGTTACGAGACCATCGAGGAGAAGCTCACCCAGCTGGGCGCTAACGTGCAGCGGATCTCGGGACAGGAAACCGGATAGTGGGACTGACCATTGCCTTGAACAGAGGCCGGATACTCAACGAGTGTCTGCCGCTGCTGGTGGCGGCGGGTATACGTCCCGCTGAAGATCTGGAGGGCAGCCGCAAGCTCATTTTCGATACGGTGGAGGGTGAGCACCGGTTGGTGGTGATGCGCGGCTCAGATGTACCCACTTATGTGGAACACGGTGGTGCGGACGTGGGAATCGTCGGCAAGGATACCCTCATGGAGTACGCGGGCAGCGGGTTTTACGAAAGGCTCGATCTCGGAATAGGGCGATGCAGGCTGATGACGGCTGCGCCGGTGGGCTTGGGTCTTGGCAGCGGTCCCTTGAGGGTCGCGACAAAATTTGTCCGTACTTCGCGAAGTTACTTTGAGAGCCGTGGCCGTCAGGTGCGGATCATTCCGCTTTCCGGCGCAATGGAAATTGCGCCGCTGATGAATCTGGCCGACTGCATTGTCGATATCGTAGATTCCGGTAATACCCTCAAAGCCAATGGTCTCGAAGCGTTGGATACCATCGCTCACATCAGTTCCAGGGTGATCGTCAATCGAGCGGCGATGAAGACCCGCTTCGATGAGGTACAGCATTTCATCGAACGACTCCGGGCGCAGATCAAATGACGCTCGCTCTGCGGCGGCTCAGCACGGCGGATCCAGGTTTCCATGAGGCCCTGGATGCGATGCTCTACTGGGATGTTGGCGAGGACGCTGCGGTCAACCGCGTGGCCGGCGAGATCATTCGAGACATCCGGCTGCGGGGTGACGCCGCGCTGCTTGAATATACGGGGCGATTTGATCGCTGGGAGCCTGTGGATGCGCGGGCTCTGGCCCTTAGCGCAGATGACTTTCAATCCGCTTACGTCGGCCTTGATGGCGAGCAGCGGCGAGCCCTGGAAGCTGCCGCTGAGAGAATCGACGCCTACCATCAGCATCAGCGTGCTGCCGATTGGGAGTTCACGGATGCGGAGGGCAACCGTCTGGGCCAGAAGATCACGCCGCTCGACCGAGTCGGGCTTTACGTGCCTGGAGGCCAGGCGGCATACCCATCGACGGTACTGATGACGGCGATTCCTGCACGGGTTGCGGGCGTCGGTGAGGTGGTTATGACCGTGCCCACGCCTGACGGTGTGCGTAATCCGCTGGTATTGGCTGCGGCGCACGTAGCCGGTATCGATAGCGGCTTTGCTGTTGGCGGTGCTCAGGCGGTGGCGGCGCTGGCCTTCGGCACGGCCTCCCTGCCGAAGGTGGATAAGATCGTCGGCCCCGGGGGAGGCTACGTGGCCGCTGCCAAACGGCTGGTCTTCGGCTCGGTAGGTATCGACATCATCGCCGGGCCTAGCGAGGTGCTCATCATTACCGATGGTACTGCCCCGGAAGAGCCCGAGCAGCCCCGTGCTGCCGTGATTCGTGCCTCCCTCGAAGGTCGCGGCGCGCTGGTGCAAACCCGAGATCTGGATGAAGCGGTTGCGCTGGCCAACCGGATCGCGCCGGAGCATCTCGAGTTGGCCGTTGAGGATCCGGATGCTCTGCTGGGGGGCATCCGCCACGCGGGCGCGATATTCGTCGGCCCGTATACCCCGGAAGTGATGGGCGACTATGCAGCCGGCCCGAGCCACGTTCTGCCGACTTTCGGAACCGCGCGATTTTCTTCTCCACTGGGCGTCTACGATTTTCAGAAGCGCAGCTCCGTCGTGCGTCTGAGCCCTGATGGTGCTGAGGAGATCGCCCGCGTTTCCATGGTGCTGGCGCGGGGCGAGGGGCTTGAAGCTCACGCGCTTGCCGCGGAAGCCCGGATCTCGGGTTTGGATCACAATCACTGATCTGGTGCTTGCGGGCGCTCTCCTGATTGCGCCACGAGCGTTACCTGAATGCCGTCGCGCAGCACCTCGAGCGTAACGTCGGTTCCCGGCGAGGTGTGGGCGATCTGTCGGCTCACGACGCTGGAGTCGGACGCAGGCTGGCTGTTGATGGCCACCAAAAGGTCACCTGCCTGCAGTCCCGCTTCATTCGCGGGGCCGCCTGGTAGAACCCGGGTGATTTCCAGGCCCACCGCGTTTCCCGGCGAGGGCGTGCTGGTAAGTTCCACGCCAAGCCAGCCGCGGGTTACCCGGCCCGTGGCGATAATTTCCTCCAGCACGCTCAACGCCAGCTGAGAAGGAATGGCAAAGCCGATTCCGGCGGATCCGCCCGAGCGGGAATAGATCAGGGTGTTCAGGCCTATGAAGTTGCCCTCGGCATCGATCAATGCCCCCCCCGAATTCCCAGGATTTATGGCCGCGTCGGTCTGGATGAAATCGTCGTAGGGGCTGGGGCTGATTCCGGCGCGACCTTTGGCGCTGATGATGCCAGATGAGACGGTTTGGCCGATGCCGAAGGGGTTCCCGATGGCCAGAGCGAGGTCTCCCACCTCAACCGCTGCGGATGAACCCTGCGGAATGGGAACGAGGCCGGTGGCTTGAACCTTTATTACCGCGATGTCTGTTTCCTGGTCGCTGCCGACGAGTCTGGCGGTCGTGGCCTCTCCATTGTGGAAAGCCACGAGAATCTCGTCTGCGCCCGCAATTACGTGGTTGTTGGTGAGTATGTAGCCGTCTTCTCGAATGATGACGCCTGAGCCCAGGGCGCTCTGCATGTGATGGGCGTTGTTTCCGGAAAATCGGTCGCACCACTCCTTGAATCGCGGCTGCTGGCAGATAGGGGGTGTCAACACTCTGCTCGAATAGATGTTGACCACGGCTGGGGCGGCACGCTTTACCGCTTCCGCATACCCTTGCTTGCTTGGCGAAGGTTCGGAAAAGCCCGGTGCCAGCACAACGGCGAGGCCCACAAGCCCCCCGACCAGGGCCGGGATCAGGACATATCGGACCAGTTCGCGCATGACGGCAACTTAGCAGAAATGTACAGGCCTGTAATGGCTCGGCGTCGGCCGTGACATTCAATCGCAGGTTGCCTAAAGTCCGCGCAATGTCGACGGCTCAACAACAGCGGGCTGGGGCCTCACCCCGGTCAAGATACCGGGCGTTAATGCTGGAATCCGGTTACACCCCGGATCCTGCTCAGGAGCTGGTGGTGGAACTGCTCGATGAGCTGTATCAGCGGCTTAGCCGTCGAGATCGGCAACCTGTGGGCCTGCTCCGACGCCTGCTGCGACGCGAGCCGGCGGAGATGAATCCCGAGAGGGGCTTGTATCTGTGGGGGGGCGTTGGCCGGGGGAAAACCCTCTTGATGGATCTGTTTTACGAGTGCCTGCCAGAACAGGATCGCGTTCGCATGCATTTCCACCGCTTCATGCAATCGGTTCACCGGGAGCTGAAAGAACTTGCAGGTACGCCCAATCCCCTGCTGAAAGTGGCAGACCGGTTGGCAGCAGAAGGCAGCGTGTTGTGCTTCGATGAGTTCTTCGTCTCCGATATTGGTGACGCTATGATTCTGGGAGAGGTTCTCGATGCCCTGTTTCAGCGGGGGGTAACGCTGGTGGCGACTTCCAATGTTGAGCCTGACCGGCTCTATGAGAACGGTCTGCAACGGCGACGCTTTCTCCCGGCAATCGAGCAGCTGAAAACCCATACGCTCGTGCACCATGTTGATGGTTCCGTTGACTACAGACTGCGGGTGCTGGAACGCGCGGAGATCTATCATTCGCCCCTCGATTCGGCGGCGGAACAGTCCCTGCGGCGGAGCTTCGACGCGCTGGCTCCGGAGAAGCCGTCCGAAAGTCCGGTGCTGGAGATCGAGGGCCGGCCGATCCGCGCGCGACTGGTTGCGGAGGATGTGGCCTGGTTTGAATTTTCCGAGCTCTGCGAAGGGCCGAGAAGCCAGAACGACTACATAGAGCTGGCTCGAATCTTTCACGCTGTTCTGATATCCAACGTGCGGAGGTTTACCGCTCGGAATGAAGATGCAGCCCGACGCTTCATAAGTCTTGTTGATGAATTTTACGACCGGAACGTGAAACTGATCCTCTCAGCGGAGGTATCAGTCACCGAGCTCTACGCCGGGGAACGGCTTCGATTCGAGTTTGAGCGTACTGAAAGTCGGCTGGTAGAGATGCAATCTCACGACTATCTCGCCAGGACTCATCTCGCCTGACGCCGCGGACCGAGCACGATTCGGGCCCTCCGCTGAGCGGGAACGGGTTGCAAAATACCGTTGTAAACACCCCTGCGATGGACGTTGTAAAGGACGGGGGCGTCCGCTAATATTCGCGCTCGCAAAAATTTGGCCTGCAAGGCGGGCCGAGATATCCCAGAAACAGGCTTTTCAGGCGCTCATGAAAACGATCAGTATGCGTGCAGAGGACGTCCAGCGGTCCTGGTACGTGATAGACGCGAACAACCAGACCCTAGGCAGGCTCGCCACGGAAGTGGCTCGCAGGCTTCGCGGAAAGCACAAGGCCGAGTACACGCCGCATGTCGATACCGGCGACTATATTGTGGTCATTAACGCCGACAAAGTGCGGGTCACCGGGAATAAGACCACAGACAAGATGTACTATCGCCACAGCGGCTATCCCGGCGGTATTAAGAGCGTGAGCTTCCAGAAATTGCGGGATACATATCCGGATCGCATCATAGAGAAGGCCGTGAAGGGCATGATGCCGCGCAATCCGCTCGGTCGCGCGATGCTTCGCAAACTCAAAGTCTATGCGGGTTCTGAGCACCCTCATAGTGCACAGCAACCAGAGCCTCTGGAAATTTAGAGCATGGCAACCAATCAGGACTACGGCACCGGCCGGCGTAAAACCTCCGCAGCGAGAGTCTTCATCAAATCCGGAACCGGCAACATTACGGTAAATGACGATCCTCTGGACAGCTACTTCGGTCGGGAAACGGCGCGAATGGTGGTTCGCCAGCCCCTGGAAGTGGTAGATCTGCTGGACAAAGTCGACATCAAGGTCACGGTAAACGGCGGCGGTGAATCGGGTCAGGCCGGCGCTATCAGACATGGCATTGCCCGGGCTCTGGTTGAGCACGATGAAGGTCTGTGACCATCACTTCGCAGCGCAGGTTTCCTCACCCGCGATGCCCGCGAAGTGGAAAGAAAAAAGGTCGGGCTACGCAAAGCCCGCAAGAGGCCGCAGTACTCGAAGCGTTGAGCGTGCTTGCGGGTTCATCGGCGAGAAAGAAACAGGGGGCCGCTCACGTCTTCGGAGTACGAAGCAGGCGAGCTGGGAGAGCAGCCAGGGCTGGCTTACGCTAGATCCGAACCCGCGTCGGTGCCGGATACATCTAAAATTGCCATCGAGATTAAGGTGTATGCACCGGGTAACCGGTCGGTCACTGTGTGGTAAAATTTGGCGTCTGAATTTGCGTCTAAAAGAGTCGGAGGCAAGGCTGTGAGCCAGGGCTATCAGGACGATGCACCTACCGCGGAGCAACTCGCGGCAAGCATAGAAACAGAAAGTATAAACAAGCAGCGCAGGTACTTCCTGATTGGCGCGACGGCCGCGATCGGCGCGGTGGGTATTGGGGGCGCGGCGGTCCCCTTCGTTGCTTCCTGGGCGCCGAGCGCTAAAGCCCGGGCGCTTGGCGCGCCGGTTACGATTGACATAAGCAAGCTTCAGCCAGGGGAGATGCTAGGTCCGACACCGGCGTGGCGCGGGCAGCCGATCTTCGTCGTATCCCGGACGCCCGCGATGCTCGAAGTGCTTGAGGAGCCCAATCCCGATCTGGCGGATCCTGATTCTGAGAATCTCGAACAGCAACCCGATTACGCGCGTAATCCGTTCCGGTCCCGGCGTGCGGAAATCGGTGTTTATGTAGGCCTGTGTACCCACCTGGGCTGTTCTCCCAAGTACTACAGTGAAGTGCGACCCGAGCCTTTCGATGCAAACTGGAAAGGCGGGTTCTTCTGTCCCTGTCACGGATCCCGCTTTGATCTGTCGGGCCGTGTGGTTAAGGCTGTTCCAGCCCCTGACAATCTGCCTGTCCCTCCGTATCGCTTCATCAGCGATAGCGTTGTGGTAATTGGCCAAGACGAGGAGACCGCCTGATGGCCGAAGCACCACAGAGTCAAGGGAAGGCCGCGGCTGCCTGGACCGGCTTCATCTCCTGGGTCGACGAGCGTTTCCCGCTGACTGAGACTTTCGAGTACCACATGTCCCGGTACTGGGCGCCGAAAAACTTTAATTTCTGGTACTACTTTGGTGTCCTGTCCATGGTTGTGCTGGTGATGCAACTGCTCACGGGCATCTGGCTGACCATGAGTTACGTGCCCAGCGGGGACGGGGCCTTTGCTTCCGTCGAGTACATCATGCGCGATGTGGAGTATGGTTGGCTCTTGCGCTACCTGCATTCTACAGGGGCGTCTGCATTCTTTGCTGTCGTCTACCTTCACATGTTCCGTGGGATGATGTACGGCTCATACCGCAAGCCCCGTGAACTGCTTTGGCTCATAGGAATGGCCATTTTCGTTGTTCTCATGGCCGAAGGCTTCTTTGGTTACCTGCTTCCGTGGGGGAACATGTCTTTCTGGGCGGCGCAGGTCATCGTCTCGCTGGTAGGTGCGATCCCTGTGATAGGGCCCGACGTCATGGAATGGGTGCGCGGAGATTTCCTCATTTCCGACATCACGCTGAACCGCTTCTTCGCGCTGCATGTGGTCGCGCTGCCGTTGGTTCTCGTGATGCTGGTATTTGTGCATATCGTTGCGCTTCACCATGTAGGCTCAAATAACCCCGACGGTATCGACGTTAAGAAAAACAAGGATGAGAACGGCGTTCCGCTGGATGCGATTCCGTTTCATCCCTATTACACGATTGGCCATGATCTGCCCGCTATCGTAGGGTTCCTGATCGTCTTCTGCGCCATTGTGTTTTTTGCCCCGGAGATGGGCGGATATTTCCTGGAGAAACCAAATTTCGAGCAGGCGAACCCGCTCAAGACACCCGAGCACATCGCGCCCGTCTGGTACTACACCCCCTACTACGCGATGCTGAGGGCGGCCACTTTTCCGCTGTTTGGCCTGACCGCCAAATTCTGGGGATTTGTCGTCATGGCCGGCGCTATCGTGCTGCCTGCTGTGCTGCCCTGGCTCGATCGCAGCCCGGTCAAATCCATCCGCTATAAGGGAATGGCTTCCAAGGTGATGCTCGGGCTGTTCGTTCTCAGCTTCTTCATACTTGGTTATCTGGGATTGGTTCCACCCTCTCCCGTTGCAACGGCGGCAGCCCAGGTTTGTACGGTCATTTACTTTTCCTTCTTCGTTCTCATGCCGTGGTACACAAGAGTGGAAAAGACCAAGCCGGTGCCGGAAAGGGTGACCATGCCATGAAAGTCAACCGCCTCCTATTAGCCCTTTTTCTGATTCCCGGCGTGCTGTCGGCGGCTGCCACCTCCGACTGGCACATGGAACCTATGGATCCGGATCTGGAAAACGTGCCTTCGCTGCAGAACGGCGCCCGTCTTTATGTCAACTATTGTCTTGGCTGTCATTCTTTGCAGTATCAACGCTACGAGCGCACCGCCGATGATCTGCAGATCCCCCATGAGATCGCGCTGGAAAACCTGGTGTTCACGGGACAGAAGATCGGCGAGCGTATAACGAACGCAATGGACAAGGATCAGGCGAACAACTGGTTTGGCGTGCCCCCGCCGGATATCACCATGGTAACCCGGGTGCGCGGGGTCGATTGGGTCTACAACTACATGAAAACTTTCTATCTGGACGAATCCAGGCCGTTAGGAGTGAACAATAAGGTTTTTCCAAACGTTGGCATGCCTCACGTGCTGCTGGATCTGCAGGGCGTACAGCGCTCGGCCTGCATCCAGGTGCCGAAGATTGCCGACAACGGCGGCGAGATGCGGGACCCGCTCGTTCCCGGCAAACCGATTACCGAAGAGAAGTGCGGCCAACTCGTACTTGAAGATGGGACCGGTCTCTACACGGCGGAGGAGTACGATCAGGCGGTTTACGACATCACAAACTTCCTCTACTACGTCAGTGATCCCAGCCGACTGGAACGCAACCGCCTCGGCGTTTACGTGCTGCTGTTCCTGGTGATCCTCTTCGTCTTCACCTGGCTGTTGGGAAGGGAATACAACAAGGCCGTACGCTGAGTCTCGTGTCGCCGGTGCTGTCCTGCGCGTATGATTCAGCAACGGTGCTACCCGTTCGTGAGCTTTTTTGTTTCTGGCGTTAGGTAAACCCCAATGAGTTTAGTCACCAAGCGATCTTCCATGACCCTCTTTTCCGATGCGCGGGACCACTACTCCCATAGGGTGCGTATGGTTCTGTCTGAGAAGGGGGTTACCGTAGACATCATCGATGTCGATCCGAGCAACAAGCCCGAAGACCTGGCTGAAATCAATCCTTACAACAGCCTCCCGACGCTGCTCGACAGGGACCTGGTGCTTTACGAGGCCAACGTCATCATGGAGTACCTGGATGAGCGTTTCCCCCACCCGCCGCTGTTACCCGTGTATCCCGTGCAGCGCGCGCTCTCCAGGCTATGGATTACCCGCATCGAGAAAGAATGGAGCGGACGGCTGGATATCCTGATGGCAGGGAAGGGCCGGGAGACGGTAATCACCCGGGCCCGAAAAGAACTGCGAGAGAGCATTATTGCCGTTGCCCCAATTTTCAGCGAGAAACCGTTTTTCATGAACGAAGAGTTCACGCTTGTTGACTGTTGCGTCGCCCCTATTCTGTGGCGCCTGAAGGCGGTGGACATCAACCTGCCGGAACGCTCTACCCGGCCGCTACAGAAGTATATGAGCATGATGTTTGCCCGGGAGACTTTTCGGGCCAGTTTAACGGAAGCTGAATTGGAGATGCAGGAGTAGCGGGTTCTCTTTCCGCTGCCGGCGTCCAAGGGATCGTCATGGCCACCAAGCCGAAACGCCCCTATCTATTGAGAGCTCTGTATCAGTGGATCATCGACAGTGATCTAACGCCCTATGTGCTGGTGGATGCTGAAGCTGCGGACGTAGTTGTCCCCACGGAGTTCGTTAAAGACGGCAAGATCGTTCTCAATATGTCCCCAGTGGCGGTCCGTAATCTCAGGATGGAAGATCAGGTGATAACCTGTGACAGCAGGTTTGGAGGACGACCTTTCGCTCTCTATCTGCCCATGGCCAGCCTCATAGCTATCTATGCAAAGGAAACGGGCGAGGGTATGCGCTTTGAGTTGGAAGACTTCCCAGATCTCGAACCCGAAGGGGGCCCTGATCAGCCGGGACCCAAAGCGCCCGGGCCCAGCCATCTGAAGGTCGTGAAATAACTGCGACCGGGTGCCGCTAGTCGATTGCGGGCTGAATCGGCGGAAAGGCGAGCAATAAGTTTTTAGAGGTACTCGAATACTTTCACGATCTTCTGCACGCCGTACACGGTGCGAGCAGTCTCGGCGGCTTCATCTCCTTCTTCTCTCGGTATCAACCCCATCAGGTAGACAACGCCGTCCTCCGTGACGACCTTAATGCGCGACCCCTGCAGACGCTCATTCGCGATGAGTTTGCTCTTCACCTTGCTGGTCAACCAGGCGTCGTTGCTTCTGGCCATCATGGAAGTGGGGCCACCCACTTCCAGCTCGTTGTGCACGGCGCGTACCTTCGCCAGGCTTGATGCCACCTCGGTGGCTTTTGCCCTCAGCGCTTCGGTTTCGACCTGGCCAGCGAGAAGCACCAGGGCGTTGTAGCTGACTACTACCAGATGGGCGGAACCGAACCCGGGGTCGGATTGCCTGATCGTCCGAGTCACGAGCGACTCGATAGCGCCGTCGTCTATGTAGGCGCCCGTCGTCCTGGCCCGGGGGTCGCTGGACAGCGTCGTGCAGCCAGACAGGAGCGTGAGCGACAACAGTACCCGCGAGATGCCATCAACCATCCTGCGTGAAAGCATTCCTGACCCATTGAAATTCCGGTCGGTAGTTTCTACGCGTCACGGACACTACGTCAAACCGGCACCGATTTGCCGGGTGGGTGACGCCTTGCGCCAGGAAAAAGCCAGCGGCGGCAAATAGGCGGCGGCGTTTGCTGGCCGTGACGCTTTCCAGGCCGCTGCCGAAGCGCTGAGAGCGGCGGAATCGCACCTCGACGAACACCAGAATGTCGCTGTCCGCCATGATCAGATCGATCTCGCCTCTCCGGCAGCGAAAATTCCGTACCAGGAATTTCAAGCCGTTTGCACGAAGAAACTTTTCGGTTTCCGTCTCAGCCCAGCGGCCCGTTTGCAGGTGTTCGCGATTGGTCAATCAGCGGCCCGGTGTCGGTGGGGCCGGGGCCAGCTGGCGGTCTGCGACCTGTCCCCAGGCCAGCTCCCTTTTGAAACGCCCGCCATCCCCAAGCCTCAGGGCTCCTGTGCTGCCCAGCAGCTGCACGATGGTGCCGTCGCTGAATAACGGTAACCGGTCGCACAGCCGAAACGCGTCGACTCCCAGGGCATACAGCGGGGACAGCGGGTCAGCGCTCAGGTTGAATGCTCTGTTCATCTCTGTATAGATCGAATTCTCTAGGACAAACCAGGGCAATTCACTGACGACGAACCCCTGCAGTTCCCGGAGCTCCTGGGGGGATGCGCCTCTTACGCTTTGCGAACTGGTGTACACAGGCAGATCCTGGGCGAAGTGGAACCTCAAAGCCGGTACCAGCGCATTGGCCTCGATATTGGTAACCAGTGCCACGATTGCGTCAATGTCGCTTCGAGCTCTGGGGAGGAACTGGAGATCTTCCCTCAGGACTTCGGACAGTTCATTTCGGCGGGACTCGCTGGCCGCCACAAACATCGCAGAACCAACGGACTCGGTGATGGTTTTAAGGTCCATCACCGTCTGCTCGGTCAGCGGCCCCTGCCAGCGCGACCGAAGCGTTCTGGAGGCACGTATCGCCCAGTCCTCGTCGTTGTGTAGCAGCAGCAACCGCTTGGCGCCGTCCCGTTCTAGCCTCGTTGCGATGCTTTCGGCCTCGGCCTCGATGGCCAGGCCCAGCTGCAGCAAATATGGCGCGGGTTGCTCCGTTGCCAGGTAGTTCAGGGCCAGCACGGGCAATTCGGGGCTCAAGCCGTTGAGCTCGATGACGCTCTCCTTGCGGAGCGGGCCTATCAGCAGGTCCATGCCGTCGACCAGAGCTCGCTCGTAGAGGTTGGACACAGAGTCGCTGGCCGTATCGTAAACGGTGACGTCGAAACTGGCGCTGCGCCCGAATCGCAGATAGGCGGTGATGAAGCCGTCCCTGACCGCCCTCCCGGCGCGGGACAGAGAACCGCTGAGAGGCAGAAGCAGCCCGACCCGGGTCGGGCGCCTGATATCCGCCTGCACGGCGATCAGGCTGGACGGTGGGTTGCTTGCCGCCGGGTGCTTCGGCCAGGCCTCTTTCCAGCTGCTGAGCCTGGCGCGCTGATCATCCAGGGAAAAGCTCTCCAGCATCGCCCGACGCAGTGACCACCAGCCTTGTTCAGTTTCTTCGGAGCCGGTTTTCGAGGCCTCCGTGTCCAGGGCGGAGAGCTGGTTCAGGAAGTCCCAGATATCGTCGTTTACCGCCTGTATCGCCTTTCCGCCTTTTGCGGGCAAATCGACAGAAATCAGGTGCCGAGCTGCAGCCGTCGGATTCCCCTCGGCGGCAAGCAGTCGGGCCTCAGTCAGATAGAGGTCCAGAGAATCCGGCAGGTCGTCCGGGTCTATCGCCAGCAGGGACGCCCTGGCACGCGTGTACTCGCCATCTGCAAGGGACAGCTGTGCGCTCAGCAGCAGGTAGGCTGCAAGGTCGGCTTCGTTGAGAAGCTCCTCCCGGATGGCGGAGAAGCTCTGGCGGGCTGCGGCCTGCTGGTTTTCGCTGTAGTACAGGCGCGCGGACTGTAGATACAGCGTTGCCGCCTGCTTTGCCGTGTCTGCGGCTGCCGCACGCTTCGCCAGCAACTCGGGAGACGCGGCGTCGGTGCTGCCCGGGAGGTCTGGGGGAGGTGCCGTCACTACGGGCGTGCTTTGGCAACCCCAGGCTGCGAGAATGAGCAACCCCGTTGCGAAAGATTTTGCTGACATGCCTGGTTTGCTCTACGTCGTGGCGACGCCTATTGGTAATCTGGAGGACGTCACCCGTCGAGGGGTCAATGTCCTTTCGTCGGTAGCGAAAATCGCTGCCGAGGATACCAGACGTACCAGAGTGCTGTTAGAGGCTGTCGGCGTGCAAGGGCCGGAGCTGGTGGCCCTGCATAGCCACAATGAGCGGGCGGCTTCGCTGTCGTTGTTGGAAAGCCTGCGTGCGGGCAGGGACGTTGCTCTAGTGTCTGACGCCGGTACGCCACTGCTGTCAGATCCCGGGTTCGAGCTGGTGAGGGCGTGCTGGTCGGAAGGCTTCGGTGTTATCCCGGTGCCGGGTGCCAGCGCGTTGCTGGCGGCTCTCTCCGTTTCTCCCATACCCTGTGGCCGTTTCTATTTTGAAGGCTTTCTGCCGGCCAAGGCCGCGCAGCGCAAGGAGCGGCTCAGCGCTCTCGCTGCGCTGGGGGTAACGGTGGTTTTCTTTGAAGCCCCCCATCGCGTTGGCGCTTGTCTTGAGGATCTGGCGAGCCTGGTTCCGGAGCGGCGCCTGATGGTGGGTCGTGAGATGACAAAACGCCACGAACAGTATCTTTGCGATACCCCGGCCGCGATTCGCGAGGTTCTGGTCACGCAGGACCAGCTGCGTGGGGAATTCATCTTCGTTCTGGAAGGCCTGCGGGAGCAGGCAGCTCCCGCAGAAGTGCGGCGAACGATGGAAACACTTTGTCGGGAGCTGCCCCCGGCTCAGGCTGCTCGTCTTGGTGCTCAGCTGCTTGGATGCAAACGCCGTGAGCTCTATACGCTGGCACTGAGCCTTTCGGAACCCGGGTGATGTCCGGCTTCCGTCCTTATTTCCAGCCGGGTAGCGCGATTCGGTCAGTCAGGGTAGGCTGATCAGCGAGTCGGCCAGGCAGTCGCTGGTGGCGAGCTTAGGCGAGCCACGAGAGGAAAGTCCGGGCTCCATAGGACAGGGTGCCAGGTAATCCCTGGGGGGCGTGAGCCCACGGAAAGTGCAGCAGAAAGCAAACCGCCTAAGGCGCAGCTGGTGCTCTCGCACCGGTAGCGAACTGGTAAGGGTGAAAGGGTGCGGTAAGAGCGCACCGCGCGCGTGGCAACACTGCGTGGCTAGGTAAACCCCGCCTGGAGCAAGGCCAAGTAGGAATCCTTCGGTGCGGTCCGCATCGGATTCGGGTAGGCCGCTGGAGGCTTTTGGTGACGAAGGCCCTAGATGAATGACTGCCCGGCCAATCTTTTGGTTGGCCCGACAGAACCCGGCTTATCGGCCGACTCGCTCTATTCCCATTTCCGCTTTCAATTTTTTTTTAATACCTAATTGATCTAACTATTCATGTAGATTCTAGATAGTGGGATCTAGCTTCCGTTTCTTATGGCTTATTTGCCGAAAAAGTCGGGCTGATTTGCCGAAAAAGTCGGGCTGATAGAGAAAAACCCTTTAATTTCCATAAGTTAACGCCAACCTGGCCGCTTGACAGGGTTCCCCGCCCGCCTTAGTGTCGCGCGATGGGTTTTTGTGGGAAAAAGTGGGTTCCCGGTGGCTTCAAAGTGGGAATCAAGTGGGAATCAGGGTGGAAATAGAGGGGCCAAGAACGGGGCTGTAGGGGAAACCCGCGTGGGTTTTCGAGACTTCGTCTGCGCTTGTTCCTGCGCCGAGGTCGCCCCCCATCTGCATTATGTTACGCGGTATCAACAGCGCCACTCTGGATGGCAAGGGACGGATGTCTCTGCCTGCAAGATTCCGGGATTCCGTTCTTCTCTCCGCAGAAGGACGGCTGGTGGCGACCATCGATGTGCGCGAGAAATGCCTGCTTCTTTATCCCCTGCCGGAATGGGAGATCGTGCAGCGGAAGCTGGAGGGCCTGTCGAACATCGGCAGTCGAGCCAGGCTGCTCCAGAGGTTGCTTATTGGGCACGCGACTGATCTGGAGCTCGACGGTAACGGTCGGCTGCTGCTTCCGCAGATGCTGCGGAGTTTCGCCGATCTCGATAAGAAACTGGTTCTGGTCGGGCAAGGCAACAAGATTGAGATTTGGAGCGATTCGCTGTGGCAGGCCCGAATGGGCGATTGGTTATCGGACGTGTCCAGTGAGCAGCTTGCGGATGGAGATGATTTTTCCGGGTTGTCAGTTTGACCGCGCAGCACCTGCCGGTTCTTTGCGAAGAGACCGTGAGTTGGCTTACCGGCAAGTCTTCGGGTCAGGCTGTTGGTCAAGGAATGGTTCGAGAAGGGATCTATGTCGACGCGACCTTCGGCCGTGGAGGTCATACCCGACGCCTGCTCGAGGTGCTTGGTGCCGGAAGTCGCGTGGTCGCCGTGGATCGGGACCCTGAAGCCATTGCTGCAGGTAAGTTGTTGGCTGCGGACGACAGCCGTTTGCAGGTTTGTCATGGAAGGTTCTCGGAGCTTGATCAGTTGCTGAAGGGACTGCAGATCAGTGAAGTGCAGGGCGTGCTGATGGATCTGGGAACTTCGTCGCCCCAGCTCGACGACGCTCGACGGGGCTTCAGTTTTCGTTTTGACGCTCCCCTGGATATGCGTATGGACACGACTGGCGGAGAATCCGCGGCAGAATGGTTGAACGATGCTTCCGAGCAGGATATCGCGCGGGTTCTTCGCGAGTACGGCGAGGAGCGCTACGCTCGACGCGTTGCGGCGGCGATTGTAGCGGCCCGGCCGGTGCACACCACAGCCGAGCTTGCAGCGCTGGTTTCGCGGGCGCAGCCGCGGAGCACCCCCGGCAAGCACGATGCGACCAGGGTCTTCCAGGCGATCAGGATGCAGGTCAATCAGGAGCTGCCAGAGTTGCAAGCTGGTCTCGTGGCTGCGTTCGGAGTGCTGCGGCCCGGCGGCAGGCTGGCGGTGATCAGCTTCCATTCTCTCGAAGACCGATTGGTGAAGCGATACTTCCGGGATCGCTCGAGGCCACCACAGCTGCCCCGCCGGCTGCCCGTAAGGGCGGCGGCAAGCCAGGCAGAAGCGCGTATCGTTGCTGGCCCTCTGCAGCCTGGCGAGGCCGAAATCAGGGCTAACCCGAGGGCGCGTAGCGCGCTGCTCCGGGTGTTGGAGAAAGCCGCGTGAGGTTCAGGCATCTGCTGCTGTTTACGGGGCTGCTGGTTCTGGTGGCGGCGTCGGGCATATGGGTGGCTTTGGTAAGCCACGATGTCCGTCTCCTCCACGGCGAGCTGCAGGCTGCACAGAGGATTCAGGACGAACACCTGTCCGCCTACAGCCGACTGCTCCTCGAAAGGGGGGCGCTGTCGTCCTATCAGAACATCGAGAGGCTCGCTGAAGTGGAGCTGGCCATGCACTTCCCGCAAGAAGTGGAGCGGGTCGGGAAGCCCGTTGCAGAGGCGGAAACACCTTGAAACTCTGGCGCCACTATACGGTTGTCGTGCTCTTTCTGAGCGCCTGCTCGGGGCTGGCGGCACGGGTGACCTATCTGCATGTTACCGAACGGGCTTTCCTGCAGGAGCAGGGTGACGCCCGATCCCTGCGGTTGGAAAGCATGCCCGCTTATCGGGGCGTCGTCTATGATCGGCACGGCGAGCCGCTGGCGGTAAGCACGCCGGTCATGGCGGTATGGACAGACCCAAGCTTTGTTCGACTGGACGGCGATGCCATCGGCGATCTGGCTGGCGTGCTGGGGCTGGACCCGGATCAGCTGGCACGCGACCTCGACGCCGGCATCGGACGGGAGTTCTTCTACCTCAAGCGGCGGGTACCCTGGGAAGTGGCGGAGCGGGCGCGAAAGCTTCATCTCGACGGCATCTATTTTCAGCGGGAATATCGACGTTACTATCCCGCAGCTGATACCTCTGCACACGTTGTCGGGATGACCAATATCGACGATCTGGGGCTTGAAGGGATAGAGCTTTCTTTCGAACCGCATCTGCGCGGGAGCCACGGAAGCAAACGGGTTCTGAAGGATCGCCGCGGCGAAACCATCAAGGATCTGGAATTCATCGAAGCGCCGCGTTTCGGCAGCGACCTCTACTTGAGCCTGGATCTGCGCCTGCAGTTTCTCGCTTTCCGCGAGCTCAAGGCGGCAGTGTTGGCACATCGAGCGGTGTCTGGCTCCCTTGTCATGCTGGATGCCCGGTCCGGGGAAATTCTGGCGCTGGTCAATTCGCCTTCGTACAACCCCAACGAGCTCTCCCAGACAGATGGCGGTGGAATGCGCAATCGAGCGGTCACCGACAGCTACGAACCTGGGTCTACGATCAAACCCTTTACCGTGCTTGCGGCGCTGGAGACAGGGCGTTATCGGGTTGACACCGAGATCGAAACGGCGCCTGGGTATTTCCGGGTCGGCAATAAGCTGGTGCAGGATCCGGTCAACCGGGGAACCATCACTCTGACGCAGGCGCTGCAGAAATCCAGCCAGGTCGGGATTGCCAAAGTGGCACTCGATCTGCCTCCGCGGTCCGTCTTTGATGTTCTGAATCGGGCAGGTATCGGAGGGTTCGTCGGCACGGGGCTGCCCGGGGAAAGCGCGGGAAGCCTCTCGGACCGTGGCCTGGACAATCCTGTAGTCAGGGCCACTCTGGCCTACGGCTATGGCCTCGCGGCGTCACCGCTCCAACTGGCACGGGCATATCTGTCGCTGGCAACCGGAGGCTTGAAGCTGCCGCTGTCCATTCTGCGGGAGGACGAGGTGCCGCAGGGGGATCGAATCTTCGATGCACAGCTGTGCGGCCAGGTGCTGGAAATGCTGGAAACGGTTACCGACGACGCAGGCACGGCGCCCCGTGCCCGGGTGCCTGGCTATCGGGTAGCCGGCAAGACGGGAACATCCCGCAAAGTGGGCTCGCGCGGCTATGACGACGAGCGGCACGTTGCTTTGTTTGCGGGAATCGCCCCTGTGACCGATCCCCGCCTGGTAATGGTGGTGGTTATCAACGAGCCTGGCGGCGAAGCTAAAGGCGGTGGCGCCGTAGCGGCGCCGGTTTTCGGTCGGGTTGCTGGACGGGCATTACGTCTGCTCGGTGTTAAGCCGGACAAAGTGAGCGCTATATGAGCCTGGCTCTGCATCAAATGCTGGACGAGCAGCCCGGTCATCTTCCAGATATCAGGCCCCGGCAACTGTCGGAAGACTCCCGGCGTATCGAACCAGGAGATCTGTTCCTGGCGGTTCAGGGGCAGTCGGGGGACGGCCATGAGTTTGCCGCAGCGGCGGTGAAGCGGGGCGCCGTGGCTGTGCTCGCGGAACGGCTGATCCCGGGCCTTTCGGTGCCGGTAGTCGTCGTTCCGGACCTGCGCTCCAGGCGGGGTTCGCTGGCGGCTCGATTCTACGGAAATCCCAGCGAGGACCTCTACTGTGTCGGTGTGACCGGGACCAACGGCAAGACTTCCATTGCCCACTACCTTGCCGATCTGGCTTGCCGCGCGGGCCGGCCGGCCGGTTACATGGGTACCATCGGCTGGGGAAGGCCCGGGGCGCTGCAACCCGCCCGGCTCACCACGGAAGATCCGGTTACGGTTCAGAGAAACCTGGCTGCGCTTCGCGCCCAGGGCCTTCAATGGGCCGTGCTTGAGGTCTCTTCGCATGCACTTGCTCAGGGGCGGGTGGACGCTGTGCATTTCGATGTCGCGGTTTTCTCCAATCTGTCCCGGGACCATCTGGACTATCACGACAGCGCCGAAAGCTATGGCAACGCGAAGGCCCGGCTCTTTCACTGGCCCGGCCTGAAGTCGGCGGTGATCAACGTTGACGATGATTTCGGCCGAGCGCTGTGCGCTGACATAGCCCCATCGGTCAGCCTGCTGCGTTACGGCCTCGGTGGTCCAGATATTGGCTGGACGGAACTTCAGTTCTCGGCAGACGGCGTCAGCGGAACCTGGCGAACCCGCTGGGGTGATCAGCCCATGTCGATGCCGCTGCATGCCGAGTTCTCTGTGGCGAACGCGGCCGCCGTCCTCGGGGTGCTTTGTCATGCCGGTGTATCCCTGAAGACCTTTGCCAATGCCGCCAAGACGCTGGGGGCGGTACCAGGACGCATGGAATACTACCGTGCGCCAGGCAAACCGCATGTCGTGGTGGATTTTGCACACACGCCGGACGCGCTGAACAAGGTGCTCGCTGCGCTGCGCGCCGAGTCGATGGGGCGGTTGATCTGTGTGTTCGGTTGCGGGGGCGATCGAGATCCGGGCAAGCGGCCGCTCATGGCGCAGGTCGCGGAGCGCCATGCCGATGTGCTCTGGCTTACCAGTGACAATCCGCGCTCTGAGGCGCCGGACCGCATCATCACCGATATGGTGGCAGGACTTTCGGGGTGCGCCAGGGTTCACCAGTGCGCGGATCGTGCCGAAGCGATTACCCGTGCAATCCAGGATGCGGCCGCTGGAGATACGGTTCTCGTGGCAGGCAAAGGCCACGAAGACTATCAGGAGTCTTCCGGCAAGCGCGTGCCTTTCAGCGATCGCTCTCTGGTTGCCGAACTCCTTGGCGGGGCGGCCTGATGTTACTCTGGCTCACGGAATATCTTTCGCAGTTCATCAGCGGGTTTGCGGTCTTTCAGTACCTGACCTTCCGTACCATGGTGAGCGTCGTGACCGCGCTGGCGGCGTCGCTGCTGATCGGTCCGATAGTGATTGAGCGCCTCACGCACTATCAGATTGGACAGACCGTCCGTGACGACGGCCCGCAATCCCATCTGTCCAAGGCGGGCACGCCGACCATGGGCGGCGCCCTCATTCTTATCGTTATGCTCATTACCACCTTGCTGTGGGGCGACCTCGGTAATCGTTACGTTTGGACGGTGTTGCTGGTTACGCTCGCCTTCGGCGTCATCGGCTGGGTTGACGACTATCTGAAGCTGTCCCAGCGCAACAGTCGTGGGCTCATCGCACGCTGGAAGTATTTTTGGCAGTCACTGGCAGCCATCCTTGCCGCCGCTTTTCTCTATTCCAGCGCGGAAACCCCTGCAGAGACGGAACTCATCGTTCCCTTTTTCAAGGAGGTGGCCATCCCGATGGGCATCGCGTACGTGGTGCTGGCCTACTTCGTCATCGTGGGGACCAGCAACGCGGTAAACCTCACGGACGGGCTCGACGGGCTGGCGATCATGCCTACCGTGATGGTGGGTGCCGCACTGGGTCTCATCGCCTACCTGGTTGGTAATGTAGAGTTCTCCGGATATCTGCAGATCCCTTACATCGCCGACGCCGGAGAGCTAGCCATTTTCTGCGGTTCCCTCATCGGCGCGGGGCTCGGGTTTCTGTGGTTCAACACCTATCCGGCTCAGGTATTCATGGGGGACGTGGGCGCGCTGGCCCTGGGTGCCGCGCTTGGCGTGGTGGCGATTATCGTCCGCCATGAAATCGTCCTATTCATCATGGGTGGCCTGTTCGTCCTGGAGGCCGTTTCGGTGATTCTCCAGGTCGCGTCCTTTCGACTCACAGGTCGGCGGATATTCCGCATGGCGCCTATTCATCATCATTTTGAACTCAAGGGCTGGCCGGAA
>JAHEEG010000202.1 GCA_024640825.1 Gammaproteobacteria bacterium | reverse complement strand
CAATCAGGATCGTACTCGAGATTTCGTCATGCAGTTCGAAGCAACGATGTGTGTGTACTCGCCGTCCGTCGAGCAGCTTTATACGAGCTATCAGATGTTCTTTCCCCAGGAATGGGAACGCAAGCTGGTCATACTTCCGGACCCCCAGGCGTACCACGATACTTTTTTCAACATTCAAATTGAGGCCATTGCCGCCACCGGGCTGTATATCATTCCCGGAGAGCTCATCGGCCGGGACGGACTGTTCCTTGACAACGTAGACGACGACCGCAGCCTGGGCCAGCGTCAGGTACCTTTCGAAACAGGGATGCGGGCGATCATTGCCGCCCAACCCGATGACGAACCGTTCCTGCCTATTCTTGCCAAAGGCGATCTGCGCGAGTTCGAACAGTCCTGGCCGGTCCTGCACCTGCATCGTGTGCGGCCCAAGGTGCTGGAAAGAATCTCTGATCTCGACAAGTCCTCGATCGGCAACGTGATCTACGAAAAGCTCGAAACCCTCTTCCTCGAGCAGCAGAAGGCGTAGATTGACAGCTGAACAAATCGCGAGATACGGCTGGATCAGACGACTCTTACTGAGTCTGGTGCTGGTGGGTCTCGCAGCATTGTCCTGGAGCGGAAAGCTCGATAGCGCGGCGCTCAACGGCACGGACGCAATTTTTGAGCGGGCTCTGACTGCGTTCGCCGTATCCCGGAGCCTGAACGGCGTTATTTCCGTTGCTCAGGGCACGGAGATTGCCATTCAACCGGTGGGCGTGGGGGTAACCCTGAGTGTTGGGGAGATCCTCGACCCACTCAACGATCTGGTAGAGCGCTTCTCCTGGCTGGTCCTGCTGGCGTGCGCGTCTCTGGGTAGCCAGATGTTGCTGGCCGAGATCATGGGCAATTTCTGGCTTTCAGCCGTGCTCAGCGTCACCGCACTTCTGGGTCTCACCGCCCTATGGTGGCCAGGCCGTTTCCCGGGCGCTTCCGCCGTGCTGCGTCTGTGCGCACTGGTGATTTTCGTGCGTTTCCTGGTGGCAGCGGTGGCTTTGACCTCGGCCTGGGTCGACCAGGCGATGCTGGCACAACGCCAGGACACCGCCCTGGGCGAAATCATTCAGGCTCAGGAAAGCATCGAGGACATGCGTCGTGAACCGACCTTGAGGACCGACCAGCAATCAGAGTCCATGCTCGACCGTTTCAGCGATTTTCTGGACGACCAGCGCCAGACCATGAACATCGAGGCACAGATCGAAGCGCTTTCCGAACGCGTGGAAGGTGCAATTAACCAGTTAATCAACCTGATCGTCCTATTCACCGTTCAGACGATTGTGATCCCGCTAGCCGCATTGTGGGCCGCTTTCGCTGCCCTGCGTTGGACCTGGAACCGGACCTGGTCATAACCGTGGTTACCTTGGAAAACCGCTTACTCTGCCCGGGTGCCCCTAGGCCCGGACGCCGCTTTCCCCTAAAATTCCGCGCCTGCTTCAGAGCTGACGACTGACATGACCAAGATCTTCATTGATGGCGAAGCGGGCACTACCGGTCTGCAACTGGCTCAGCGTCTGGCCGCGCGGCAAGACTTGGAGCTGTTGCGAATCGACCCGTCCGAGCGCAAAGAAAGGCAGGCTCGCACCCGCATGCTGGCGGCAGCAGACATCGCCGTGCTGTGCCTGCCCGACGATGCCGCCAGAGAAGCAGTCACCCTGGCAGCCGACAGTTGCCGTATTCTAGATGCCAGCACCGCCCACCGAACTGCCGATGGCTGGGTGTATGGTCTACCCGAGATGTTGCAGACCCAACGCCAGGCTATCGCCAACGCCGAAAAAGTGGCTAACCCGGGTTGCTATCCCCAGGGGTTCATACTGCTGGCCCGACCGCTCATCGAGGCCAACCTGCTTTCGGCGTCGCTGCCGCTGAGGGTACACGCGCTGTCCGGCTATTCCGGCGGCGGGCGAGCAATGATTGAGGCTTATCAGACATTCGACAGCGTCACCAGCGAACGATGGAATTCGCGGCCCTACGCCTTGAGCCTTCAGCACAAACATGTGCCCGAAATGCAGCATTATGCCGGCTGCACGACTGCGCCACTTTTTGCGCCTGCTGTTGGTAATTATTATCAGGGCATGCTGGTCCAGTTGCCCCTGTTTCGCAGCGAGCTGAAGAGTCCGGCATCCCTCGGAGATGTCAGGGAACTGCTGGCTGACCGCTATGCCGATGAACCGTTCATCGATGTCCTGCCAACGGGTGCCGAATCAGCGCTCGAAGGGGGATTTCTGGCCCCAACCGCCTGCAACAACAGCAACCGCATCGAGCTCATGGTGTTTGGCAACACCGAGCAGATGCTCCTGGTTGCCCGTTACGACAACCTGGGGAAAGGGGCCGCCGGGGCCGCGGTGCAGAATCTGAACCTCATGATGGGCGTGGAAGAAACAACCGGACTCACAGGATGACAAGGCTGATCGATCTCGAAATCGATGCGCTGCGCGCATTGGAAACCGGACTGACTGAAGAACTAGCGCTGCAAAGCGGCAACCGAATGAAGCTGGACCTGACCAGGGGCAAACCGGCCCGTGACCAGCTGGACCTGAGCAGCCCTATGGACGACGTCCTGGCCGGCAATTACATCGCCGCAGACGGCACAGACTCGCGCAACTACGGCGGGCTGCGCGGGCTGCCAGAGGCTCGCGCGCTGGGCGCCGATCTGCTGGGCATCGACTCACAGAGCGTCATCTGCTGGGGGAACTCGAGCCTGACGCTGATGTACCTGGTGGCCGACACCGCCCAGCGCTTAGGTCTGTGGGGGGACCATCGACGCTGGAATCTATCGGCCAGCCCTAAAATGCTTGCTCCAGTACCAGGATACGATCGCCACTTCGGTGTCTCAGACGCGCTCGGCATCGAGCTGATCGGCGTGCCTATGACGGATCAGGGGCCGCACATGGACCATGTAGAAGCGCTGGTCAGCAAAGATCCCGACATCAAAGGCATCTGGTGCGTTCCCAAATACTCGAATCCAACCGGCTGTATTTATGCCGACGAAGTGGTAGCCCGGATGGCCCGCCTGGCCGCGCTGGCAGCGGCCGACGATTTCGTCGTATTCTGGGACAACGCCTACGCTGTACACGACTTCGAATTTCCCCGCGCGCCGCTGGCACCGATCCTGGAGCTCGCCCGGGAAGCCGGAACCGAGGACCATGTCACCCTGTTCACCTCGACGTCGAAGATTACTTACGCAGGCGGCGGTCTGGGTTTTATGGCAGCCAGCGAAAGAGTTCTGGCCAACATGGAAGCGCGCCTGAGTGTCTTCAGCATTGGTCCGGACAAGGTAAGTCAGCTGCGCCACGCCCGTTTCCTCAGTGGACGACTGGAAGCCCACATGGCAGGCCATGCCGCCCTGATCCAACCAAAGTTCGATCTGGTGGAGGAAGCGCTGACCTCTGAGCTTGCCGGGCTGGAGATCGCAAGCTGGACCACCCCCAAGGGCGGCTACTTCGTTTCGCTGGATACCCGACCGGGTCTGGCGACGCGCGTCGCAGAACTGGCCAGAGAAGCGGGGCTCAGCCTGACGCCTCCCGGATCGACGTTTCCCGGGGGTATAGACCCGGAAGATCGGAACCTGCGTATCGCGCCAACCTTCGCCTCGCTCGATGATCTGCGCGTTGCTATGCAACTACTGGTACTGTGTGTGAAGCTAGCCAGCGTGCGAGATGAGCTGGCAGCCCGCGCATGAGGAGAGAACCCATCAAACGAGAACAGGAAACACAGCCATCGTGAGTAATTGGGAACTGACAGAATTCGTGGTACCGGAAGTCCCGGACAAGGACCGGTTTCACGACTTCGCGTTACCGCTGCCTCTGATGCACGCCATCGCCGACCTGGAATTCGAGTACTGCACGCCTATTCAGAGCGGCGTTTTGCCTTTCAGTCTCGCCGACTACGACGTGACCGGGCAGGCGCAAACGGGCACGGGCAAGTCGGCGGCATTTCTCATCACGATCCTGACCCGGCTTTGGGAAAACCCAGACCAGACCGAGCGGCCACGCGGCTCACCACGCTCTCTGGTGCTGGCCCCGACCCGAGAGCTGGCGCTGCAGATTGAAAGCGACGGCCGGGATCTGGCCAAGTACATGAACATGGGCGTCCATTGCGTGGTGGGCGGCATGGATTTTCAGAAGCAACTGGACCGCATCAAGTCCGGACCGCTGGACCTGCTGATCGCCACGCCCGGCCGCCTTCTGGACTTCATCAACCGACGGCAGATCAATCTACGACAGGTCGAAGTGCTGGTTCTCGACGAAGCCGACCGCATGCTCGACATGGGATTCATCCCGGACGTGCGGCGCATCGTCCAGCAAACGCCCCACAAACGGAACCGTCAGACGCTGTTCTTCAGCGCCACGTTCAACGATGACGTGATGCGACTGGCGAATTCCTGGACGCTGGAGCCAGAGCACGTATCCATTACCCCGGAAACCGTGGCAACGGCGTCCGTGCAGCAGGAATTCTGGCTGGTGGGCGCAGACGAGAAAGCCAAGGTGCTAAGCGAGTTCCTCAGCGAGCAGAAACCAGAGCGGGCGCTGATCTTCGCGAACCGGCGGGACCAGACCCACCGGCTCGTCGCGTTGCTGACGCGCAAGGGGCTCTCCGTGGAGGCTCTTGCAGGAGATGTCCCTCAGCGCAAACGCCTGTCCACTTTGAATCGCTTCAAAGAGGGCGACATCCCCTATGTGGTGGCGACCGACGTTGCCGGACGCGGCATCCATGTCGATGGCGTAAGTCATGTCATCAACTTCGACCTGCCCGAAGACCCGGAGGACTACGTGCACCGCATCGGGCGTACAGGCCGCGCGGGCGCAGAGGGCATCAGCATCAGCTTCGTGTCCGAGGACGACGCTTTCAACCTGCCGCTCATTGAGGAATACTTAGGGAACAAAGTCACCTGTACCCAGCCGGGAAAATTCGCCGGCGCAGATTGAGGATAGTTGGGGAACTGCCGGCCTTCATCCGCCCTTCGCCAGCTACGGAGGCGGAGTCTCAGCATCCCTGAACGCGCGATTCATGTCACGAATTACCAGGACGGCCGCCATCCAACTCTGCGCGACGCCGGACGTCGATGGTAATTTACGCAGCGCGGAACGCCTGAGTCGGAAAGCGGCAGAGGCAGGCGCGGAAGTCATCATGCTGCCTGAGGCGTTCGCTTTTCTCGGACCGGAAAGCGAAAAGCGAGCCGTTCTCGAGCCTCTGCCGGCAATCGGCCAAGCAGCAGGGACCGAACCGGGACCCATTCTGCAGCGCTGCCAGGCACTGGCCCGGGAAACCAAATGCCACCTTATTCTTGGCGGGTTCCACGAGTCATCTCCGGACCCCGAGAAAAGCTACAACACCTGCGTTCACCTGAAGCCGGACGGCTCTCTGGCCGCAGCCTATCGCAAGATTCATCTGTTCGACATCAGCCTGGCAGACGGTACCCAGCTGCGCGAGTCGTCACGCACGCTGCCCGGGGAAGCGGTCGTTACCACCGGCCTGCCTTTCGGCATTCTCGGTCTCAGCGTTTGTTACGACATTCGCTTCCCCTATTTGTACCAGCATCTGGTCGACCAGGGAGCCACCGCGCTGACGGTACCATCGGCATTCACCCGGACCACGGGCGCAGCCCACTGGCATGTTCTGCTGCGAGCCCGGGCCATCGAATGCCAGAGCTATGTCGTGGCCCCGGCCCAGCACGGGCACAACTGGGGCAAGCGCACGTCTTATGGTCATTCGATCATAGTCGACCCGTGGGGACAGGTGCTGGCGGAGTTGAAAGAAGGAGACGGCTTCATCTTCGCCGACATCGATCCCGGTGAGATCAACCGTGTGCGCAAGGAACTGCCCAGCCTGCAACACCGACGGCGGCTGACATGAACGACGTCTC
>JAHEEG010000201.1 GCA_024640825.1 Gammaproteobacteria bacterium | reverse complement strand
GCTCGGCGGTAGCCTCGGGGTTGTTCCAGAATCCGCTCATCTGCCCGTCCGATCGTGCGACGATCTCGCCTACCTCGTCCGCCGGCAGCGGCTGATCGTCTTCGTCCCAGATCTGCACCTCGGCGAACGGCAGGGGAATGCCGCAGGCGCGCAGCGGGTTGGAGCCGTCCAGCTCGGCGAACCACTGTCTTGGCCCCATCATTGCGACAGGCAGGACCTCGGTCTGGCCGTAGCCCTGATACAGGACGTCGCCGAACACCTCGCGGGCCGCCAGCGCGGTAGCGTCCTGGATGGGGGCCGCGGCGATGAGCAGACATTTCAAGGCAGAGAAGTCGCGCTGGCGCGCGGTGTTGTCGTGGACGATGGCGTTGGCCATGGTCGGTACCATGAAGCCGTAGGCGATGCGCTCGCGCTCCAGAATATCCAGAGCCTCGGTGGTGTCGAAGTGGTCCATCATCACGTTGCAGCCGCCGGACAGCCAGGTGGGCAGATACTGATAGCCGGAGCCGTGAGAGATGGGACCCACGTGCAGACACTTGTCACCGGGCTCCACCGGTGGAAAGGCGTAGAACCAGTCGCGACCTGCGGCGAGCCAGGCCTTGTGGGTATAGGCCACGCCTTTGGACAGACCGGTCGTTCCGCCGGTGTGACGGATGATGAAGGTGTCGTCCGGCTGCGGGTCCGTGCCGGGATCCTCGGCTGACTGGGCGGCCAGCCAGGATTCGTACTCGGAGTCCCGGATCAGCACGTGCTCGAGATCGGGCAATTCGTCGACGATGCCCTCCACCTCGTGGGCGTATTGCTCGCTTACCAGCAGTGCCCGGCAGTTGGTATGGCCCAGCATGTGCAGATGGGCTTCCCGGCTGTTGCGCGGGTACAGGGGAACGCGCACCAGGTTGGCAATGGCGGCGCCCTGGAACAGGTCCGACGCCTCGATGGAGTTGTCCTCCAGCACGCCGACCCGATCGCCAGGCTGGAGCCCCATGCCGAGCAAGCCGTTGGCCAGCCGCAACCCGCGCTCCCAGGCTTCAGCGAAGGTCAGCCGCCGCTCACCGTGCACGATGGCCTCGCGCCAGGCGAAGTGATTAGCCGCGCGCTGCATCAGCGTCTTTACGTCCAAAGTTGCCCCTCCTCCCCGATTTTCTATCCGCGTCCCCGCATAAGCATACCCCAGTGGCTACTATCTGGACGTCGGGCCGTTTTGGACGTCAGACCGTTCGAGATGATGGTCCGAGGGGATTGGCATCTCATCGCGCCTGTGTTAGAAAAAGATTGTAACGATCTGAAATGGGTTGTTATAAGGGTTGAGTTGAAAACCTGTTTGTTTCTTAGGGGAGAAATATGAAACGAATCTGTTCTGGCGCGTTGCGCCATTGTGGGTACTTGCGCGTTTCTTTGACTGTTCTTGGGGTGGCCGGAGGCCTGCTGCTCAGTCCGTCGGGTTGGGCGCAGGAAGGGAAAAAGGGTACCTACCTCGAAGAGATCGTCGTTACAGGTACTAAACGTGCGGCGGCCCAGCAGGATACGCCTATCGCGATCTCAACGCTTACAGCGAAGGACATCGACAGGACTTTCGGTAGTGATGTTCGCACCATTGCTGACCTGTCGCCCAACGTGACGCTTACCAATCAGACCGGCTTCAACGCCGTCGCAGGTGGGATACGCGGAACGGGCACCATATCTATTCTCACCACCCAGGATCCGAGCGTGGGGATTCTGATCGACGAGTTTGCGCTTAACCACGTGCAGAGCCAGCTGGTGGAAATGTACGACCTGGACCAGGTGGAGATCTATCGTGGTCCCCAGGGCACGCTGTTCGGTAAGAACAGCACCGGCGGGACGATTGTCATCACGTCCAAGCGTCCGGATCTGGATGAGTTCGGCGTTTCAATAAAAGCCGGATTTGGCGGCTACGACGGTGGCGCAGACACCACGAAACTGCAGGCAGGCATTGACATTCCGCTCATTCCCGGTGAGCTGGGCCTGAGGATTGCGGCGTCCTACACGGACGAGGAGGGTTACTACACCAACGACAAGGACACGGCCACCTTCCCGAACTCGCCGTACAACGCGCTCTTCGGGGTGACGCCAGACCAGCTCGACCCGGATCTGAGCCAGGTGACCACCGGCGCTGGAGAGCGTCTCGGCGGCAGGACCGTATTCGCGGCCAAGACCAAGTTGCTGTGGCAACCGAACGACAAGTACGAAGGTTACTTCATCTGGGAAACCGTCGACGACGACTCCGACTCTCCTCCAGGCGTCAACGAGTCGCCGGATCTGGATGGAAACGGAGTTCCAACAGACGCGGGCTTTCTTCTGCCGCTGCTGGGTTTTCCCGGAATCCATGATGCAGGTTGGAGTGACCCTTTCAAGACCGGCATGACACAGCAGGGTAACGGCATCAATATCCGCGACGGCCACACGGTCGAAGTGGACGGCTACTATTTCAACCAGACGTTCTCGTTCGATAAGTTCTTTATCAAGTCGATCACCGGCTATCGCGAGCAGGAAGAGACCCTCCCCAGCACATATACGGGCGAGGCGTTTCTGTCTTTGTACGACGCCTCGCGGAATCTGGAGCGGGAGCAATTCCAGCAGGAGCTGCGACTGGTTTCGGAGTTCGATAGCGCATTTAATTTTGTCACGGGCGCCATCTACCTGACTGACGATCTGGATTTCCGCTCTTTTGCCACCCTCGGATTCGTTCCGCTGTTAGCACCGGGGCCGGATATGGATCTGCGACAGATTACCAACGATCCTGGTCACGGAAAGGTAAAGCAGGACCGGACATCGATGGCCGCTTACTTTGATGGCACGTTCGAAGCCACAGATCGCCTGAGCATCACCGCCGGCGTGCGTTACACGGATGATGAGAAAAAATTTAAAAAACCAACCGGCGCCGGTGCTCCCTGCGGGCAGTACACGGATCCGCGAGATGCCGTGGCAGCAGATCCGACTTTGCCCTTTGATCCCGTAACGAACTGTTCTGACGTACGGTCTACCGCGGTCAGCCGGGGCGGGATCACTGGTGCGCAGGTTGATCCGCGCAAGAGCCCGCTGCCCGATTCCCAGTTCGCGTTCGTCGCCGATGAGAAAGAGAGCTGGGACGAAATCACTTGGCGTCTGGTTCTGAACTACGAACTCAGCGACACTGCGATGACTTATGCCAGCGTCGCCACCGGTTTCCTGGCCGGCGGTTTCAGTGAGACCTGCTCTCAAAAGGCCACCTGTATTCCCTATGATCCCGAGACCAACACCAACTACGAGATCGGCTACAAGGCGGATCTGTTGGATAGCCGTCTGCGGCTCAACGTGGCCGTCTTCTACACAGAATTCGAAGACCTGCAACGAAACCAGGTTTTCCGGTTCGTGGGTGCAGACGGAAACCCCAACCAGGAGACCATCACCCTCAACGCCGGAAAGTCCAACTCCAAGGGCGTTGAGGTAGAGACCACTTGGCTGGTGACCGACAGATTCCAATTGAAGGGCTCCGTGGGCTATCTGGATTCCGAGTATGACAAGTTCGAATACGACGTAGACCCCTCGGACAATGTGCCGGCCCTAGACCTCACGGGGCTGGATATTCCGTTCGCGCCGAAGTGGCAGGTAGGTCTGGAGGCGTCCTATGATCAGGACTTGCCCAACGGCGGGTCATTGCTGTGGATCGTCAACGGGCACTATCAGGACGAGTCTGAACTCAGCCCGTTCGATGAGAATGCCGCTGCCACCGGGGTTGCGCGGCATCCAACCTATACGCAGTACGAGGATCGGACGCTGCTGAATGCCAATATCACTTATACAAGCCCGGACGAGCGGTACTACGTCAGTGTCTATGGTAAGAATCTGACGGATGAGGAGTACCGCGTGTCGGCTAACTCCGTGGCGAACCTCTGGAACTTCACCATGTTCGGCCCGCCGCGGCAGTGGGGTCTGGAGTTAGGTCTGAATTTGAACTAAGCAGGGTAGGTGTGGATTTGCTCCCGGTGAGCGGGAGGTATTCTTGATGGGCCCTTCGGGGCCCGTTTTTGTTCCACGCTACGGGAGGCTCCAGCCATGAGTGATTCGCTTGCTTCGGACGTTGATTTAGTCAGCACGGCGAGC
Organism: Gammaproteobacteria bacterium; assembly: GCA_024640825.1. Lineage (GTDB taxonomy): Bacteria > Pseudomonadota > Gammaproteobacteria > Pseudomonadales > Azotimanducaceae > UBA7803. Next base: position 1,809 of record JAHEEG010000201.1, on the reverse strand, counting down.
CCGTTTCCGGCGCGCCTCGCGTTCACGAACCTGCAACTGGTGTCGCTGACAGCGGTTATGATTCTCGCGTTCGCTGCGTCCCTGGGCATGGCTTTCAACGTTGACGCCATCACGGTGTCTCTTGCGGCGAGCAACACCCTTGCCGGCTTCGTTGCTTCCGCCGAAATGGCATCCATCGCCCTGGGCTCCCTGGTTTTTGCAGGGCTCGCGCCGCGGATGGACGCAAGAAAAATATATGCAGCCGGCGTGTCCGCCATCGTGGCGCTGAACCTGGTTTCCATTCTGGTACCCGGCGTCATGTGGCTCTTTGCGTGTCGCGCTCCGGCGGGATTCGCGCTGGGTGCCGTGGTGGCCACCACCATGGCGACTGCCGGTCGTTCTGATAAGCCGGAGATGACATTCGGAGTGATCAACTCATCGGTAGGCGTGATGGGCATCGTTATTGCTTACGTTCTGCCGAGGTCGTTGCGTCTGCATGAATATCTGCCGTTGCCGCAGATCGCCAGCGAGCTGGACGGGCTCTATCTGACCTACGCGATCATGTCCGTGTTTGCATTTGCCTGCCTGCGGACGTTGCCAAAGTTGCCCCCCGTTGTGGCGGCTCGGTCGGAGACGGTGGTTCCTCCCGTGCCCCGCAGCGGATGGCTGGCGCTGGTCGGGATGGGTCTGATCTTTTTCGGCCACGGCACCCTGGCGCTTTTTCTCGTCACCATCGGCCGAAGCGTGCCGCTGAGTCCGGAGGTCGTCGGCTACGTGTTCATGGCCGGGGGCGTATTCGGCGTTTTCGCGCCGCTGATTGCCGGCTACGTTGGCGGCCGATTTGCCGCCACGGGGCCCATCTACGGCGTTCTCGGTGCGCTGGCCGTTTTTGCCGTGCTGCTGGCTAACGCCGATACGCCGATGAAGTTCTTCATCGCCGGGCCGCTCTTCGCGACCCTGCCCATCGCCATGATGCCCATTGCGCTCGGCGTGCTAGCGAGGCTCGATCAGTCTGGGCGCCTCACCGGTTCACATCCCGCTTTCGTGCTCATCGGCGGCGCCGTTGCGCCCTTTGTCGGCGGCGCCATCAGCGACATCGGCGGCTTCGCCGCCAGCGGCTGGTTTGCCGTGGGATGCATCACGGCGGGCGGATTGCTCATGCTTGGCGCGGTGCGCCAATCCGATCGGATGCGCTAGAACATCCTACGACTCAATCAGCGGATCTCTCACCAGCTGGCGCTACGTGGACGGCGGCGTGCCATTGCATTGCGGGATAGCTTTGTGCAGTCCTTTTTCGAGTAGTGATGCTATGTCATCAAAAAGAGTGGTGCTATGATGCTCTACATGCGTACTACGGTTCGAATAGACGATGATCTGCTTACGGAGCTCAAGGAGCGGGCGTTGCTTGGGAATCTTTCATTTACGCGTATGCTCAACCGGACGCTGCGCGAGGGACTTCGTAGCCTTGCTAATGACAGCACAGAGCGTCGACCTTATCGGGAAAAGCCGGTTTCCATGGGCAAACCGCAGATCGATACGGTGAAGTCGCTGTCGCTGGCGGCCAAGCTGGAGGACGACGAAGTTGCGCGCGAGCTGCAGCTGCGCAAGTGAAGATCATCGACCTAAACATCCTGCTTTATACGATCAATAAGGATGCCGAGCATCACGCACAGGTTCATCGTTGGTGGGAACGATCGGTCAACGGCGATGAAACCCTCGGCTTGCCCTGGGTTGTCATTCTGGGGTTCCTGCGACTTACGACAAACCCGCAGATCTTCCCCGAACCGCTTTCAGCAGAGGCAGCAATGGCCAGAGTCGATACCTGGCTCG
>JAHEEG010000053.1:10197-21787 GCA_024640825.1 Gammaproteobacteria bacterium | reverse complement strand
TCTCCCGATCGACCTTCGACCAACACCGCGTCGCCAGCCCTGAAGCTGGCGGTGACCATGGCACGCAGCAGTTGCTGCCATACCGCCGCAGACAGACGCTGCATAAGAGCCGAGGAAAGGAAACGGTGCTGCCAGCAAGGCTCCGGGGGCTGCAGTTCCGGCAGTCGCAAAGTCTCCGACGCGCCGCTGCCGCCAAACCGGGCAGCAACCTCTATTTCTTGGCGAGTTGCGTCAAGCCGCAGGAGCTGCACCTGGGTCAGGGTCTGAACCGCCGACGGACCTGGATATACAGGCCAGCGGGCTCTTGGCGTCTGCCCGCTGACTTCAAGGTGCTTGCCGCCAGGCAGCAGAAGACGCACCTGCCCGCGCATCAAATACAAACAGCCCTGAAGTTGGAGCCCGGACCGGACCAGCCAGCGGCGATGGGGCAGGCGCAGCAAGCTGGAACGCTGGGCAGCCCAGGTCAGCACACGCGGATGGGCATCGACAAAAGGCTCAAAGAGGCGAAGGCGTTCTGAAGTCTTTTCCGAAACCTTTTCTGCGGTTCTTTCTGGCGTATTTTTGGGTTTCATGGCCTAAGCATCGCCTAGGCGCGCAGCCGATTCTATCGGGCTAAGTCGGCACCGCAGGTAGGAAAACGGCTATAACTCGCGATTGACAGCGCGGTACCCGATGTCCTTGCGGTAATAGTGATCCTGCCAGCTGATTCCGACAACACCCTGATAGGCGCGCTGCTGAGCCTGGGCAACGTCGTCGCCCAGACCCACCACGCACAGCACCCGCCCGCCGTTGGTGACAACCTTGCCATCCAGCACTGCTGTACCGGCGTGAAAGGTCTTGAGCCCTTCTCCATCACCGCTCTCGAGACCGCTGATGACATCTCCCTTACGATAATCACCAGGATACCCCCCGGCGGCCATTACGACGCCCAGCGCGACTCGCGGGTCCCACTCCAGGGTCACGGATTCAAGGGCCCCCGCAAGCGCGGACTGGCAAAGGCCTATCAAGTCCGAGCGCAGACGCATCATCACCGGTTGCGCCTCTGGATCGCCAAACCGGCAATTGAACTCGATCACCTTGGGCAACCCGTCGGGCGAGATCATCAGGCCGGCATACAGAAACCCTTCATAGGGATATCCATCCGCAGACATACCAGCAACTGTAGGCTCGATAACCTCCGCCATGATCCGGGCATGGACCTCCGGGGTCACCACAGGGGCCGGCGAATAGGCGCCCATACCCCCGGTGTTCGGACCCCGATCACCGGCGTCTCTGGCCTTATGATCCTGGGAACTCGCAAACGGCACAGCATGGGTCCCGTCGCACAGACAGATAAAGCTGGCTTCTTCCCCCTCCAGAAACTCCTCGATCACGACCTTCTGACCGGCGGCGCCGAACGCCGAGCCGGACAGCATGTCGCGAACAGCGGCAAGCGCCTCGGCTTCCTTTCGAGCCACCACCACGCCTTTGCCCGCAGCGAGGCCATCTGCCTTCACCACAATGGGGACTCCCTGCTCGCGGATGTAGGCTTCCGCCGACGCCAGATCTGTGAAGGTCCGATAGGCCGCAGTGGGGATCCCGTGCCTGGCGAGAAAATCCTTGGTGAAGGCCTTTGACCCTTCCAGCTGGGCGGCTCCGCCGCTCGGGCCGAAACAGGCAAGCCCCAGCGCATCGAAGTGATCACGGATACCGGCCACCAGCGGCGCCTCAGGACCAACAATGGTCAGCCCGACGCCTTTCCGACGCACCAGATCTACGAGCCCGGCAAAGTCGTCGGTCGCGATTGCCACATTTTCGCAGCCCGGTTCCCGGGCGGTACCGGCGTTGCCGGGCGCAACAAAAACTTTTTCCACATCGGGACTTTGCATCGCCTTCCATGCCAGGGCGTGCTCTCGACCCCCACCACCAATCACCAGAATTTTCATCCTCGGCCTGCTCCCGCTTAGCTCAGTGTCGGAAGTGTCTTACGCCCGTAAACACCATGGCCATGCCGTGCTCGTTCGCAGCCTCGACGACTTCTGCGTCGCGCACCGAACCTCCGGGTTGAATCACCGCCGTGATGCCTGCGGCAGCAGCCGCATCTATGCCGTCGCGAAACGGGAAGAAGGCGTCCGACGCCATCACGGAACCTGTAACTTCCAATCCCTCCTCTTCGGCCTTGAGACCGGCAATCCGCGCGCTGACGACCCGACTCATCTGCCCGGCGCCAATCCCCACGGTCTGTGCGTCTCTGGCGTAGACAATCGCATTGGACTTCACGAACCAGGCCACCTTCCAGGCGAACAACAGGTCTGCCATTTCCGACTGTGTGGGCTGCCGGGAAGTTGCGACCTTCAGCGCCTGCTCGTCCAGACACAGCAGATCCATCGACTGCACCAGCAACCCGCCGGAAACGCGCTTTAGATCCATGCCAGGGTGAGCATTCTGCAGCGGCCCGCAGGTAAGCAGACGAACGTTCTTCTTGCGCCTGGCAACAGCGACGGCTTCGTCGCAAACTGCGGGCGCAATGACTACTTCCACGAACTGCCGGTCGAGAATGGCCTCGAGCGTTGCCGCGTCAAGCTGGCGATTGAACGCAACGATGCCGCCAAAGGCCGACGTCGGGTCCGTGGCAAAGGCTCGTTCATAGGCGGCCAAGAGGTTTTCAGATTCCGCCACGCCGCAGGGATTGGCGTGCTTGACGATCACGCAGGCCGGGCCTTCGAAGACCTTAACGCACTGCAATGCTGCATCCGTATCCGCCACGTTGTTGTAGGAGAGTTCCTTACCCTGCAGCTGAACCAGGCTAGCCACCGTGCCGCTGGACGCCCCGCCTGGAACCACCTGCCGATAGAAGGCCGCGACCTGATGAGGATTCTCCCCGTAACGCATGTCCATGAGTTTGTCGAAGCTTATCGACAGCGAATCAGGAAGTGATTCTTCCGCGCCGAGATACCCCGCCACCATGGCATCGTAGCGGGCCGTATGTCGAAACGCCTTTACCGCGTAGCGCCTGCGCAGCTCCAGCGCTGTTGTCAGGTCCTCGTGAAGTTCCGCCAGCAATTCGTCATAGTCCTGCGGATCCACCACCACCAGGACGTCACGATGGTTCTTGGCCGCGGCTCTGACCATCGTCGGACCGCCGATGTCGATATTCTCGATGGCAATCTCCGGGGTGCAGTCCTCTCGAGCCACCGCCGCCTCGAAGGGATAGAGGTTGACCACAACGAGATCTATCGGCGCGATGCCTTGCTCCGACATAACGGCGGCGTCCCGGTCGCGGCGCGCGAGTATGCCGCCGTGAACGATAGGGTGCAGGGTTTTCACACGTCCATCCATGATTTCCGGAAAGCCCGTGTGCTCGGACACTTCCGTGACGTCGATTCCCGCTTCCTGCAACGCACGGAAGGTACCACCGGTAGACAGCAACTCGACGCCCTGCTCAGCGAGGGCCCGCGCAAAGTCGACGAGACCGGTCTTGTCCGACACGCTGATCAGGGCTCGAGTTATCGCCCTGACTTCAATCTGACTCATAGGCTTCCACAGTTTTCCGTTTATTACCCAACACTTTCGTGCCGCCCGGCACTTTCATGCCGCCCGCCCCTCTCCCGCACCAGCAAGAAACCTCAGCTGCTGGTCGGCCACCTCGAGCCCGTTGAATGCACGGGCAAGTGCACGCCCGGCAGCACCCGGATACATACGCGCCATGTACCACTGCAGGTGCTTGCGAGCGATGCGCACGCCTTGGAAGCCATAGAACTCGTGCAGCGCGACTACATGCCCGTACACGATCGACCATTTTTCCGAGAGTGTGGGTTCGCAACGGTCCGGATGCGCGATCAGCCCAGGCAGCCATGGAGCACCCAATGCGGCTCTGCCGATCATGACTCCGTCGACGTCCGTGTGCTGCATCACCCAATACGCTTTTTCCCTGCTATCGATATCGCCATTGGCGAAGACGGGTATGCGCAGATTCGATTTGATCTCGGCGACGGTATCGTATTCCGCCTCGCCTTCAAAACGACAGGCTCTGGTGCGCCCGTGCACGGTCAACGCCGCGGCGCCCTGTTCCTGCACGATGCGGGCGACGGAGGTCCCGTTCCTGCGTTCGGGAGACCAGCCGGTTCGCATCTTCACGGTCACCGGTATTGGCACGGCGGACACGGTCGCTCCGACGATGGCCGCAATGAGCGATTCGTCTTTCATGAGCTGGGAACCGGCTGCCTTGCGACATACTTTCTTCGCGGGACAGCCGAAATTGATGTCTACGATATCGGCACCGTCCTGCCAATGTCGACGCGCGGCATCGGCCACCATTTGCGGATCCCCACCGGCGATCTGAACGCAGCGCGGCTCGATGCCCGCAACCGTAATGCGGCGTTGCCGCGATTTTTCGCTGTCCCATAGCTGCTGCCCCGCAGCAAGCATCTCAGATGCCACGTATCCGACACCAAAACGCCAGGCCAGAGCCCTGAAAGGGGCGTCGGTGACGCCCGCCATGGGAGCCAGAAGGACGTTGTTTCTGAGCGTGTGGGGACCAATGGCTGTCACTGAAGAAAGGAATCGCGCGGCTTCAGAAAGGGGGAGCCATCATACCCCGTCAGAGAGTGACCTCAACTCGAATCAGCGTATTTTCATGGTGTAGTTGACCGCCTCGGGGCCGGGATCTTCGATTTCCAGCTCGATCTGCACGGGCGTCCGCGCCGGCATCAGGGTCATATCCGCCGCTTCTCCAGCCAGATACTCTGCCGGCTGAAAACGTCTGCCGGCAACCAGAGCGCCCCGCAAGTCGGTGAAGCGCAACTCCAACACGGGGAATGGTTGGGAAAATTGAGCTTCGTTGGCAATGACGGCATTTACCAGCAGAACCCCGGGGTCGTCCGGATCGGAACGCACGAGAAGATTTTGGGTACGCAGAAGGCTAAGGTCACTCTGGACAGGCAGCTCACAGCCCACCATGCTGCAAACGCTGGCGTAGACCGGCCGCCAGGTTGGATCTTTTGCCCAGTCGTCAAACTGGTACCAGAGAATCTGCACGAAGATGCCTGCCACCGCAGCGGCGATTGCGAGCCATACCCACGGGCGGCGTCTCGACGGCTCGCCAAAGACGACCGACGCCGCCGCAGCATCTTCGATTTCCAACCCCGTCAAAGCAGCTGCGTCGCCCTGGCTGTCCGCAGGCGTTACGGGCCCCGGTTCGAAGGCGGCATCCTTCACCGACCTCAGACCCTGGGGGGCTGTCTCCGCTGGAATCTGAGCTGTTTCCACCAGATCTGGATTTGCCTCGACGTTGTTCAGGGTGCCCGGGGCATCGATTACGATTTCCTCGGTCAGCGGACTTTTTGGTTTTTCTGCCTCAACATTCTCAGTCGATTGGCCGTCTTCTTCGAAACCGGAAAAAATCGGAACGATGTTGCGCAGACTCTGAGTCGATCGATCGTCGGCGCGGTCCTGATCTCGCAGCGGCGGGTGTTCCTCGATCAGCTCAATAATCGCGTCGGCTTCCTCTAGTTTCTGCCTGTCGTCTTCAACAGGTTCGGAAACCGGGCCCGCGCGCTCGCCCGCATCGACGGAAAGCGCCTGAGGCGGCTCGGGTTCTTCGTCGACGAAGGCTGCCGAATGGGGCAGTTCAGGCTCATCGATCGCGTTGCCGGACGGGAGGGCTTCTGCCTCGGCCGGAAGACCCGTCGGTTGGCTGACCGCTTCCTCAAGCTCGCTGAGCAGGTCATCCAGCGCATTCTGTGCTTCTTCATCGCTGGCGAAAGTTTCAACCTCGTCCCAGATCAGATGCTCGACACCGTTGAACACGGTCAGGCAAGCACCACAGCGTACCCGACCGCGTGCGGACTGAAGCTGCGCCTCGGCCACACGAAAGCGCGTCCGGCAGCTGGGACATTCGGTTACCAGGGGTTCAAGATCGTCTTCTGGCACAGGTTTCATCCGCCGTCTTTCATCCGCCGCGAAGGGCGCCCGCTCTCGACGCCGGCGCGCCGCCCGTCCATGCGAATCCAGTCGTCTTCGCGAGCCACAGGAGGGAATTGAAACGTAGGATAGGCATCGCGAATCATCTGTTCCTGATCAGGCAGCAATCCCGAAAGTACGAGTTCGCCCGCCTTGGCTGTCATAGCGCTCAGATGACCGGCCAGCTCAACCAGCGGGTTTGCGAGAATGTTCGCGATCACCACGTCGAATACCTGGCTCTGGGGCGAACTTTCTGCAAGCCGGGCCGGCGCGATGACGGTCAACTGCTCTGCGGTAACGCCATTGTAGGCCGCGTTGTCCCAGGTCGCGACCAGTGCCTGTGGGTCATGGTCTACGGCGGTCACCCGCGCCGCGCCGAGCAGACACGCGGCAAGCGCCAGAACACCCGACCCACACCCGAAATCCAGCACCCGTTTTCCTGCGAGGTCAGCTCCGGCAAGCCAGGCCAGACAAAGCCGGGTCGTAGGGTGCGAACCGGATCCAAAGGCGAGACCTGGATCAAGCCGCAGGGCTGGGACTCTATGTCCATCTGGCTGGACCTCTTGTACCTCTCCCCTGGGCAGGAGCCAGAGACGCTGGCCAAAGCAGGCCCTAACTGCGTGGGCCTGCCAGCGATTCTGCCAATCCTCATCCTGCACGAAAGCCAGGTCCGCAATAGCAACCCGCTGCTTGGCGAGTTCAGCCTTCACGGCACCGATGTCGGCGCTGAGGTCGAACAGCGCGGTCAATCGGGCCCGGGCCCAGAGTGGCTGAGCGCCAGGCATGGGTTCTAGCACCGGGTCACCATCCTCCATTCCGCTGAGGGTAACCGCTAGGGCGCCGAGCTGCTCCAACAGGCTGCCGGTCTGTTCAGCGCGTCCGGCGACGGTCTCGACACTTATCTGCAACCAGGACATCTATACACGTAGGAAAGGAATGATTTTCAGATCAGCCGGAACAGCAGGTCACCACTGGCTACCGCCTGGCCGCTCTGCACAGCGATCTCAGCGCAGGTGCCGCCCTGCTCCGCCTTTATCTCGTTCATCATCTTCATACTTTCAATGATGCAGAGCACGTCCCCAGGTGCCACCGCCTGGCCCACCCGAACAAAAGGCTCGGCGTCCGGCGCTGGGGCGGCGTAAAAAACGCCAGCCATCGGCGCTGTGACTCGGCTGCCGACAGGCGCTGTCGAGTACGCCGGCGACCCAGGCACCACGGTCGCGGGATGCATCACCGAATTCGGCAAATATCCTGCCTGTTCTGAGATCGAAGAGCGCACGGGCGGCTCGCTGTATCTGGCGATTCGAATAGACTCCTCACCGCTGCTTACTTCCAACTCAGCGATGCCGGATTCCTCTACCAGCTCGATGAGCTTTTTGATCTTGCGCAGGTCCATAAAGTGTCTCCCGCCAACCCACAGAGGGCCGCATCAAACGCGTCGTTATTTCTCTGGCTGCGCGAGGGGTTCCAGCATCGCCATCGCCGCCTGCAGGGCGAACTCGTAGCCAAGGGCTCCGAGACCGGTAATGACGCCTTTGGCGACATCGCTGAGATAGGAACGCTGGCGAAAGTCCTCCCGTGCATGCACGTTGGAAAGGTGAACCTCGATGAAAGGAATTCCGACGCCCAGCAAAGCATCACGCAGCGCGATGCTGGTGTGGGTGAAGGCTCCCGGATTAAAGATGATGAAGCGTACACCGTCGGTCGCCGCCTGCTGAATAGCCCCCACCAACTCGTGTTCTGCATTGCTCTGCAGGCAGCTAAGCTGGTGGCCGGCGTCCCCTGCCTGCGCCTGCAGCCGGGCATCAATATCTGCCAACGTGTCGTATCCGTAGATCTCCGGCTCTCGACTACCCAGAAGATTGAGATTGGGCCCGTTAAGGACCAGCAAGCGAGACATTCGGCACTCTCCCTGGTTTCCGATGGCAGTCTGCCCGAAAATCCATCAAATTGCGAGTTAGCCCCATCTTCACTGCAAAATAGCTGCAATTTCGCCGGAGTTTACCGACGCATCTTTGCCGAGCACCGCCTCGAGGTGGCGCGCCAGAGCGCCGGCACCAATCTCACCCTGCACCCGTACGTCGCTCATCTCACTGCCATCACGCGAGAAAAACACCAGACTGGGCGGGCCAAACAGGCCGAAAGCTTCGAGTAGCTCCTTATCCTGTTCACTGTTGGCCGTTACGTCGGCCCGCAGCAGCCGGAACCGTCGCAGCCTGTCGGCAACCTCGGGACGGGGAAAAACCGACCGCTCCATCACCTTGCAGGAGATACACCAGTCCGCATAAAGATCAAGAACCGCAGGCTTGCCGTCCGCGGCAGCCAGAGCGAGCTGGCGATTCAGTTCGTCCAAGGATCGAACCGGCTGCCAGCTTTCCTCTTGCGCCTGCCCGCCTGGCCCTGAAGGCGCTGCAGCCAGAGTCAAGCGGGACAGCGGCTGCAGGGGATTGTCCGCCCCGCTTGCTGCCCCGATCAAGAGCAATACACCATAAATGAAGCTCAGGGATCCTCCCGCTTTCCAGAGTTGACCCCAGCCCTGTCGAGGAGAGAAATCCAGCGCTCCCAGGTAAACGCCACTGCCTATGGCCAGAGCGGCCCAAAGAGCCAGCGTCAGTGCCGGGGGCACAACCCGCTCCAGCAGCCATACCGCCACTGCCAGCAGCAGGACCCCGAATACCGCCTTCACCGCATTCATCCAAACACCGGCGCGAGGCAGCAGATGCCCGCCACTGGCGCCAATGAGCAACAGCGGGGTTCCCATTCCCAGTCCCAGCGCGAGTAGCGCGCCACCACCCAAAGTGGCATCGCCAGTACCGCTGATATAGATAAGTGCCCCGGCCAGAGGCGCGGAGACGCACGGCGAAACCACCAGTGCGGAAAGCGCACCCATAACCAGAACGCTGACATGCTTTCCGCCTCCCGCTCGGCTGCCCAGGGCGTTGAGCGCGTTCTGCCAGCTGTGCGGAAGCTGCAGTTCGTAGAACCCGAACATCGAAAGGGACAGCACAGCGAAAACCGCCGCAAAAAACACCAGCACCGGCGCTGACTGCAGCGCCGACTGCAGATTCAGGCTGGCACCAAAAAGCCCAACCAAGGTGCCAAGCGCGGCATAGGTGAGCGCCATGCCCAGCACGTAGGCCAGTGACAGCGTGAACGCCCGTCGACGCGTGATGCTTTCGGACTCCCCCACGATAATACTGGACAGTATCGGCACCATGGGCAGCACGCAGGGGGTGAACGCCAAGCCAACGCCCCCGAGGAAAAACAGGGCCAGAGCCATCAGCCTGCTGCCATCGGCAAGCATGGACGCCAGCGCCTGCTCCTGAGTCTCCGGAACCCTGCCCTCGCCCTCAAACGCCGAATTCGAGCGGCTTGGATCCCCAGCGGAACCGCCAATGGAACCGGGGGAACCACCCCCGGCATCGCCGCCGGCGGTCAGGTCGAATGCCATCCATTTGGTTTCAGGCGGATAGCAAAGTCCGGCATCCGCGCACCCCTGATAGCTTATTCCCACCTCCACGCGGCCGGAACCTGCGTCTACGGGGACGCGCGCCTGCGCCTGATGGTAGTAAACCTCGACCTCGCCGAAGTAGTCGTCCATCTTCTTTTTGCCGGGGGGTATTTCCGGCTCGCCCAGAACCACCGGAGAGGTAGGGTCTTCGGCGTTCAACCGAGTCTCAAAGTCGAACCGATGACGGTAAAGATAATAACCGTCTGGCATCTCCCAACGGACGAGAAGCGCGCCGTCCGCGCCGAGTTCGGCGGTCAACACAAACGCTTCATCTACCGGTAGAAAATCGGGTTCTTCGTCCAGCCAGGCTTTGAGCCCACTCACCCCTTCGGCGCCAGAAATCAGAGGCGCCAGCGCGATCAGAGCAACGCCCAGCCATATACGGATCATTCCCTTGCTCCGCTCACAGTCCCCCCTCTTCATCAGTTGAATTCTCTGTGACCCCTGGAAACCGTTGGAGTTCGACCGCGACCGCGGCACTATACTTGTTTGACACGACCAAATACGACGAACCAGTACCTTGAAGTCTAGAGAATTCCTTCGCATCACAGGCAACAGCCGGCTCACGTCAGTTTTTCTGACAATTGGCCTGCTTACGTTGGCCTTCGCCGGCTGCCATGCACCCCAAACGAGCAGCAAGGAGGATGCCCGCGCCGCGCGCACGATGGATGCAGGACGTGCCCCTGCACTGATGCCCGAAGCCGAAGCTATCCGGGAAAGCCAAGACAGAGCAGACCAGGCCGAACTCAAAGCGCTGCTCGAAGATGCGGAAATGGCTATGGCGACGGAGCATTTCATCTTTCCAGCCAGTAACAGCGCGCTGGCGCTGTACGACCGGGTGCTGATTCTGGACCCGGAAAACGAAACCGCACTGCGGGGTCTTGAATCCATTGTTGACCATTACCTCGCTGAGGCGACAAACGCGGCGGTCAACCGCCGATTCGAACAGGCTCGATCCTTCCTTTCGCAAGCTGAGTTGGTCGACCCGAAGCATCCAGGCATCGTCCCTACCATGGAGCAGATCACGATGCTTTCTTCTGCCAGACGAACGGCCGTGAAGCTGGACGCAGACATGCTGAAGGCCCGGGACCCATTGCTGGTAGACTCGCTGCGCAGCGCCGGCATGCTGAGCCGCCAACCCGGCTGTAGCGCTGTAATATATGCCCGATCCGATGCCGAGGGTCGATGGATCTACCAGAAAATGAGCACCGGCCCTGAGGGGGAAGGCGGAGATCGTATTCGCGCCAACCTGCAGATTTCCTGGCCTGCGAAAATCGAGGTACTGTGCTTTCCAAATCGAGCCGCCGAATGAAACTGTCACGCTGCTACAGGCGCGATCGCTTCGAACTTACCTGCCTTTTGCTGACGCTGGTCCTGGCCATGGGCTGCAGCGATCCGACATCTGAGCAAGACAGCCTGCTGCAGATTTCTGACGCCCGGATCCGAGCGCTGGCCCCAGGACAGGACAAGACCGCCGCCTATTTCGATTTTCGCAACGCCGGCACTGCCGACATTACCCTCGTGGGAGCCGAAACGGCTGTCGCCCGGGCCGTGGAGATCCACCAAATCATCCACGACGGCGACATGGTGCGCATGCGCCGTCAGCCCGAGGTTGTGATACCGGCAGGAGAAACCGTACGCTTTGCGCCTGGAGGCCTTCACCTAATGATCTTCGGTGTATCCTCTACCGTTGATGGGGCCGAAATCGATCTGATACTGAAGGATGGACGACGGGTCGACGCGCGGTTCAGAAAAATGCCATTGGGGGCGCAGCAATAATGGCTGACAACACAGCATGGAAGAAACTCGTTCAGGGCGGCGCCGGCTCAGGCCGACTGGGAACTGCCGGCAGAGTCACTGCCGCGATGATCGGTATCTACCTGCTGATCTGCATAGCTCTTGGCTGGTGGTGGGACAACGAGCCCGACATGTTTGCCGTACGTGACAACGCCGCCCAGAACGCCGAGCAGCAAAACCGCCCGCTGGTCACCGGCTATGTAGCTACCGCCACTGTAATACGGGTGGCAGAGACCCTCCTGGACAAGCGCGGCGGCTATCTGTCCAACGATGTTTTTCCGCCCGGCATCTGGATGGACAACGTACCCAACTGGGAATTCGGCGTTCTCACCCAGTTGCGGG
>JAHEEG010000053.1:9076-10187 GCA_024640825.1 Gammaproteobacteria bacterium | reverse complement strand
GGGATATGGCCCGCGCCTATCGAATCGACTTTTCCAGATCTCAGAGCCAATCCACAGAGGATGTGGACCTGGCTGGAGCCGAAGGCAAGTTTTTCTTCGACAACGCCAGCTGGGCATTCCCGCAGACCGAAAGCGAATATCGAGACGGCATCCGGCTGTTCGAGCGCTACCTGGAGCGTCTGGCCGACTCCAGTCGACCAGACGCTCAGTTCTATGCCAGGGCGGATAACCTGCAGCAGTGGCTCGAAGGCGTGGAAACGCGCTTGGGCAGCCTGTCCCAGCGCCTGTCCGCCAGCGTTGGCAAGCGGCAGCTGAATATCGACCTGGCCGGGGATACCGGCGCCGCGCAATCCACCGATGCACCTCGAGATCAGAGGTACAAGACACCCTGGCTGCAGATCGACGACACCTTCTACGAGGCACGAGGCCAGACCTGGGCACTGATTCACCTTCTACGGGCGATGGAGCAGGACTTCGGTGACGTTCTGGACAAGAAAAACGCCCGGGTCAGCCTGCAACAGATCATCCGCGAGCTGGAACCAACTCAGCAGACTATCTGGAGCCCCTTCATCCTTAATGGCGACGGGCTGGGACTGCTGGCCAACCATTCGCTGGTCATGGCCTCTTACATATCCAGAGCAAACGCGGCGATTACGGATCTTCGAAGCCTGCTGACCCAGGGCTAAGCCTGCCCTAAACCTGAACTGAGCAAATCCAGGCTCTCCATCGTCGGTTACAAACGATAGAGGATTTCTGCACCCGGCCCGGTTCTTATTCACGCATCGCTCCGCTAGAATACGCGCCGTTGTAAAGGGCCCGCCAGCACACGTTTTTGTGCTGGCGCTTGAGCGCGAACGCGCAGGGGCACGAACGCGCGCGCCTAAGGGCCGCGCCCATTGCAGCCGCAACGGTGAAAGGCGCCCGCTGAAACAAGAGGCCGTCACCTGAAACGCTCAATAATAACGAGACCTTGGGGACATTAATGATGGATTTGAATCTGATACCGCCGCTGTTCGGTGTCATCGGCCTCGTCGTAGCTATGGTCATCTACGGGCTGGTGAAAACCTACGACCCAGGAGAGGAAAAGGTCCGAAAAATTGGCGACCAGATT
>JAHEEG010000053.1:0-9066 GCA_024640825.1 Gammaproteobacteria bacterium | reverse complement strand
CAGATTCACCTGGGCGCCATGGTTTTCATGCGCCGGGAATACACGATGCTGGCAGGGTTCAGCGCCGTGCTACTGGTGCTGCTGTACCTCTCTCTCGGGATAGAAACCGCCATCGCCTTTTTGGTGGGCGCTGTGGCCTCTGCCAGCGCAGGCTGGATCGGCATGTATACGGCCACAAAGGCGAACGTTCGAACAACGACCGCGGCCCACAATCACGGGGCGCCTCAGGCGCTGTCCGTCGCTTTCTTCGGCGGCTCCATAATGGGTCTCACCGTGGCATCCATGGGCCTGCTCGGGCTCGGTCTTCTTTATTTCATGTTCGGCGGAGACCCAGAGACGGCGCACAACATTCACGGTTTCGGCATGGGCGCATCCACGGTTGCCCTGTTTTCCCGAGTCGGTGGCGGCATCTTCACCAAGAGCGCTGACGTCGGCGCTGACCTCGTCGGCAAGGTCGAAGCCGGCATCCCCGAAGACGACCCTCGAAACCCGGGTGTAATTGCCGACAACGTCGGCGACAACGTGGGCGACGTGGCCGGGATGGGCTCCGACATCTTCGAAAGTTACTGCGGCGCCATGATTGCGACCATCGCGATCGCCTCAACTCTGGCCATGACCTACCTGACGAACCTGGCGCCAGGCATGAACGAGGCCGACGGCCGCGCGGCGCTCATGGGCCTGCCCTTGATCCTAGCTTCTGCTGGCCTGGTGTGCTCGCTGGTCGGCATCGGCATCGTGCGTGTCATGTCGGCCAAAGAACCGGCCGTCGCCCTGCGCTTCGGCACTATCGGCGCGCCGGTGCTGTTCATCCTGGTTGCCTATTTCGTCGTCGACGGCTTCGGCCTGACCAGCAACATCTGGTGGGCGGCTATCTCTGGCTCGGTAGGCGGCATCATCATCGGTTTGGTTACCGAGTACTACACCTCCTCAAGCCCCGTCGTGCGCATTGCCGAATCCGGCAAAACCGGTTCAGCCACCGTGATGATCACTGGCCTGGCCGTAGGCATGCAGTCGGTGGCGATCCCGGTGCTAGCAATCTGCGGAATCATTTTCATTTCAACCCACCTTGCCGGTCTCTACGGGGTTGGCATCGCCGCGCTGGGCATGCTGGCAACCGTCGGCATTACCATGGCCATCGACGCCTACGGACCCATTGCCGACAACGCCGGTGGCATCGCTGAAATGTCTGGACTGGGGCCGGAAACCCGCGCAATCACTGACTCTCTCGATGAGCTGGGCAATACTACGGCGGCCATCGGCAAAGGGTTCGCCATCGGCGCGGCCGCACTGGCGGCACTGGCCATCATCGCCGCCTACGTGGAAACCATCTCTCACAAAATGCCAGAATTCTCCCTTCATCTGGGCGACCCCGACGTGCTGATCGGGCTGTTTATCGGCGGTCTCATACCCTTTCTGATCGCGTCGATTACCATGACCGCAGTGGGCGACGCAGCGATGGATATGATCCAGGAGATACGCCGGCAGTTTCGCGAGATCCCTGGCCTGCTGGAGGGCAACGCCGAGCCTGACACCGCCAAGTGCGTGGACATCGCGACCTCTGCCGCCCTCCGGCGCATGCTGCTCCCCGGCGTCATCGCCGTAGCAGTTCCTCCGGTGGTGGGCTTCGGCCTCGGGCCAGCCGCGCTCGGCGGTACTCTGGGCGGCGGTCTGCTCGGCTGCGTTCTGCTGGCCCTCACCATGGCCAATGCGGGCGGCGCTTGGGACAACGCGAAGAAGTACGTCGAGAAAGGCAATCTCGGCGGCAAGGGTTCGGAAGTACACGCGGCAACCGTGGTGGGCGACACAGTCGGCGACCCCTTCAAGGACACCTCGGGCCCGAGTATGAACATCCTGATCAACGTTATGGCCATCGTGAGCCTAGTCATCGCACCCTTGCTCGTATGAGCGAGGCTTGAAGGTCAGGCAAGGGGGGCTCAGGCCCCCTTTTTTTTCCTTTCGATCTGGCGCAAGGTAGAAGTAAGAAAAGCTGAAATGGGCCAGCAAATGAAGAACGAAGACAAGGCGCTGACGAATCACGCCATCACCGTATGCCTGGAAGGGGGCGCCACCCTGGGTCCTTTCAAAGCAACCTGGAGCAAAGAGAACGTCAGCGACGTGCGAGAGCTGATCAAGGAGTACGACGCGTTCCTGCAGGGCGAGAAGCAGAAGCGGTTCAAGTACCACCTGCACGACCCGGCAAAGCACGTGTCTCACTCTCTGGTGCTGGACTTCAGTCGGGTTACGGGCATTTACGACCAGGTCGACCTGCACGACTGAGCGAAAACGGGGCCAGCCTGCAGAAAGCTACCTCTTGGCCAGTTCAGCTGCCTCTTCGCGGGTGTAAAACACGCCAGCTCTGACGAATCCCGACTCGATCTGCTGTTTGACGGCAAGCGCGTGACCATCCGGATCTCTTTCGGTGACCCATTCTTCCGGCAAGCCGCAGATCATGTGCACGGGCGCGGCGCGCCCATCTTCGAATCGTGAGAACTCCACACGGCCGGTGTCACAGTCGCGAAAAGCCGGTTTAAACCGCTGACCGGCGGCATTGGCGCTGACGCCCGATGTACCAGCAAAAGCTCGGTTTTCATTCCGCAAGCGTTTCTGAGTCAACATCTGCATCTTTCTGATCTCCGGCCCGCTCTCTGGCGACCAATCGCCATTTCCCGGCGCGTTACCTATAGCGATACACAATTCGTACCAACCTGACCAACGGCCTCACAGGCCTCATAAGACGCTGTTTTAAGTGAATATTTCATGAACACCACGGTGAGCACGGCGGTGGCAGACTACGTGAGGGCAATCACAATCTGACCATTTTCGTCCAGATGTTCCCCCGGAACGTTCTAAGCTGAGGGAATCAACGGAAGATCGATGGACATCGAAATGCCACATCAATTTACTGAGACAGAGGGAAGCGCCCTGCAGGGTGTGTGGTTGAAAAACAACGGCCGCCGGTACTGCACCTGGCAGTTCGACCCCAACTCTGGCGAGTTACGTGCCAGCAGAGGTATCGTTGTTCGCAAGTTGAACCTCGAGCCCACCGGCGAAGCCGAAGCGGTGCTCAAAGAGAGGCTTCCGGGCCTGGTGCTCGACATGCTGAAAAACCCACCGCAACACTAGCTTGGGCCGCGACGCCAGCTTGAGCCGCGGCGCCAGCTTGAGCCGCGCGGGTGGGATAGCGGACTTAGTCTCCGCAGAGGCCGGCATTCCCGGGCCGCGCGGGTTAAACTGCTGAGTCAATCTGCAAGGGCCCCAAGTCATGACAGAACTGGAATCCCAGTTCAATCGCCTTGGCCGTCACCTGGAGGCACTGATCGGCCTGCTGGAAGAGGCTGACGAACGGTTCTGGGTTCCATATTTTCGACGGGGTCTCGACCAGGTGCGCCAGAACAGGCTGGCAGGTGCCACCTTTACACTGGGTTGCTATGGTGGCGCCGAAACATTCTCCGACCTGGTGATCGGCCTCACTTGGGAGGAGACCGACCCTCTGAAATTTCGGAATCTGAACGCACGCCTGAACGAGCTGCGCAACCGTATCTTCGACGCAGCCAACGCCATCACCTCGCGCCAATCCTGGTGACTGGGCGCCCACCGGCGTCGTTTTGTCAGACTCAGACTCGAAACGGCGGCAGCTTTTTTGCCACCAGCTGGTTTTTGAGTCTCACGTACTGCGGCAAGCCATTCCGGTAGCTGGGATAGTCCTCGCCCTCGATGAGTGGGGCCAGATAACGGCGAGCCGCCGTTGTTATCCCAAACCCATCAGCGGAGATGAATCGCTTCGGCATCTTCCGCTCTTTGTTGGCTACCCGGGACAGGGGGGCCTCACCGATGGACCAGCGATAGGGCTTGTCGCTCTTGCGCACGATGGTTGGCATCACGGCATTCTTGCCCGCCAAGGCGAATTCCACTGCCGCCTTGCCAACCGCGTAAGCCTGAGCGACGTCCGTACCTGAAGCGATGTGCCGTGCCGCCCGCTGCAGGTAGTCGGCTACTGCCCAATGGTATTTGTAGCCGAGCGCCTCCTTGACCATATTGGCGATGGTCGGTGCAACCCCGCCCAGCTGCGTGTGACCAAAAGCGTCCCTGGTTCCTGCTTCTGCGACAAACCTGCCATCGGGGTACTGAGCGCCTTCGGAAACCACGATCACGCAGTAACCACAGCGCTCAACCGTGTCCTTAACCCGGGCAAGAAAGCGCCGACGTTGGAAAGGCACCTCGGGCAGCAGGATGATGTGCGGCGGGTCCCCGGGCTCGTCCTGGGCCAGGGCCGCGGCCGCCGCTATCCAGCCGGCGTGTCTGCCCATGGTTTCAAGAACAAAGACCTTGGTCGAGGTTTCACACATCGAAGCCACGTCCAGCCCTGCCTCGCGGGTCGACACCGC
Organism: Gammaproteobacteria bacterium; assembly: GCA_024640825.1. GTDB lineage: Bacteria > Pseudomonadota > Gammaproteobacteria > Pseudomonadales > Azotimanducaceae > UBA7803. The sequence goes on along the minus strand of JAHEEG010000053.1, from coordinate 4,681 downwards.
AACGTATTTAGCAACGGAGCCAAACCCCGGGCAGCAATCGGTCAGCGGCAGGTCATTGTCGACCGTCTTGGGGATGCCAATACAGGTAATGGGATAACCCAGGCTCGACCCCAACTGAGCCACCTTGTTGGCAGTGTCCTGAGAATCACCGCCACCATTGTAGAAGAAGAAACGGATATCGTGAGCCTGAAAAACCTGAATGAGGCGCTCGTACTCGCGTCGATTTTCTTCCAGCGACTTGAGCTTGTAGCGGCAGGAACCAAAGGCCCCGCTGGGTGTGCTGCGCAACCCGGCGACACTCCGAGCAGATTCCCGGCCGGTATCGATAAGTTCCTCGTTGAGCGCTCCAAGAATACCATTGCGACCGGCATACAGCTTTCCGATTCGATCCTTGTGCTGGCGTGCGGTTTCGATAACGCCGCACGCGCTGGCGTTGATTACCGCGGTAACCCCACCAGATTGAGCGTAGAACGCGTTCGCTCTTGCCATATTGCTCAGGCTCCTTCTGCGTCAGTCAGATTCACTGGCAAGCTGGACAGAGATGCGCTTGCCGGCTGTTTTGGGGCAACCATTGTCCGTGAACGAGACGTTTTGTGCGACAATTTCGCGATTGATCGAAACGACGTCGCCGCCAAATGCGTCAGCCCTCCAACCCAGCGGCGCTAACCTGGAAGGGTGCGCGCAACATAGTCGAGGCGAATCCGGCGCGACGCGGGACAGGCATGCGATGAAAGCCATATTCAATCTCTTCTGGCAGATCTGCCTGCTCCGGCAAAGTCCCGCCGCCGTGCCGGCGAACGGTCCCTTCGTGACGGCCGTCGTGCTCGCGAACCTCCTGTGCAGCATTTTGGTTTCCAGCAGCTTCGGATCGGAGGTGAACCTGCTGACGACATCGACGAGCATCATCGTCGGCCAGACGACGACCGCAGGGCTGGTCTGGATGGTGTTGTCCTGGGCCGGAAAGGCGGAACGATTCGTCACCACCATTACGGCGATTTTCGGCTGCGATCTGATCATAACCGCGGTTTTTTCGCTGCTGATCCCACTCACAAGCGCTCTGGGCTCGACAGTTGGCAGCGTGCTGCTGCTGCTGTTTCTGGTCTGGTCCGTGGCCGTAGCTGGGTTCATTCTGCACCGTGCTCTGGAGACACGTTTCGGATCGGGCGTGGCCATGGCGCTGGGTATTTCCCTAATGAGCGTCATCCTTGGACAGGTGGCAATAGGTGCCTGATCAGTGCGAAGGCGCAATCCCGCAATTGGGACAGAATCAATGACCAGACACATCTACTTCCTAGGTATCGGCGGGACGCTGATGGGGAGTCTCGCGCAGCTTGCCCGGGAAATCGGGTTCCGGGTCTCTGGCTCCGACACGGCCTTGTACCCACCGATGAGCGATCAGCTCAAATCTGCAGACATCGAACTTTACGAAGGCTTCGATCCCGATCAGCTGAAGCCTGAGCCGGATCTGGTGGTAATCGGCAACGCCGGCCTGCCTCGAGGGCATCCCGGCGTCGAGTACATACTGGAAAGCGGCCTGCCATACACTTCCGGAGCCCAGTGGCTTGGGGAGAACGTACTTCCCGGACGCTGGGTTCTGGCAATCAGCGGCACCCACGGCAAAACCACAACGGCCAGTATGCTTGCGTGGATACTCGAATACGCAGAGCTGAAACCGGGTTATCTGATCGGCGGGGTGCCGAAGAATTTCCCGAGCTCGGCGAGGCTGGGCCAATCCCCCTTTTTCGTCGTTGAAGCGGACGAATACGACACGTCCTACTTCGACCGGCGCTCCAAATTCGTTCATTATCGACCCCGGACGCTGGTCATCAACAATCTCGAGTACGATCACGCCGACATCTTCCCGGATCTCGCCTCGATCCAGACCCAGTTCCATCATCTGCTTCGCACCGTGCCTGCCTCAGGACTGATCGTGGCACCCAGCGACGATGAACACGTCAACGAAGTCCTCAATCGGGGCTGCTGGACACCCATCGAGCGAATAGGCCCGCGTCCGGCAAAACAGCCTCATGAGCGTGACAACGGTAATCGCTGGCATACCGACAGCGAGAATGGCGGCCACGAGTCCAGCTTCCAGGTGCTTCTCAACGACACCGCCTTCGGCCGCATAGACTGGCCGCTAATCGGCGAGCACAACGTGAGGAACGCGCTCGCCGCCATCGCCGCCGCCCGGCACGCCGGCGTGCCCGCATCGACGGCGGTAGCAGCACTAAACGGTTTCAAGGGCGTCACCCGCCGCATGGATCTGATCGCCGAGATCGACGGCACGTCTATCTATGACGATTTCGCCCATCATCCCACCGCGATCCGCACGACCCTGCAGGGGCTGCGAAAGAAAGTAGGCAACGAAGAAATCATCGCCGTGGTGGAACCACGATCCCACACCATGTCACTGGGTACCCTGCGCTCGGAACTGACTACCTGCTGCTCAGCAGCTGACGCCGTCTACTGGTTCCGCGGCGACAACATCAAGTGGGATCTCTCGGAGGTCGTACAGCAGTGCGTGGTGCCGGCGTTCCAATTCGACAGCCTTGATAGGCTCGTTGATACCCTGGCCTCGCTGCCACCAAAGAGGCGGCACATCGTCCTGATGAGCAACGGCAGCTTCGGCGGTATCTACGAAAGACTCCCACAGCGATTGCGCGCGGGCTAAACTCTGCCGGATAGATCATCTTTTGGTCGGTGACATCGCAAAGGACAGAGAAGGGGAAACGGATCATGTACAGAACGCTCGTACTCGCCGCCATGCTCGGCATTTCACTCAACGCTCATTCAGAAGACTGGTATCCGTCAAAGTACGGGGCAGCGGATACCCTGGGCGCCATCAACAATCTTTCCGCCGAGAAAGTGCTGCAGGCGGCTCGCCTGATCAAAACGGGCAAGTCATATGCTCTGGGGGTGGAAACCGGGCCCGACTCGCCCGCCTACCCGCCCCGGCAGTACGCGCTTACCGTTCTGCAGCCAGGCGATGGAACGGGCGCCACCATGGGCAGCAACCGGGCAACAGGCAACGACGATATGGTCCTGCTGTGGATGGGAATAGGCAGCCAGATCGACGGGCTCGGCCACATGGGCCTGGAGCACCGCTACTACAACGGCCTGCAGGCGTCCGAGTTCGTTACCCCGACCGGGTTGCAGAAACTCAGCATCGACAAACTGCCGCCCATTGTCACCCGAGGCGTACTCCTGGACGTCGCCGGGCACCGTGGCAAGGCCGTGCTGGATCCCGGGACAGCCATCAACAGCAGTGAGATCAAGGCGGTGGCCAAAGCCCAGGGCGTACAGATCGAGAAGGGCGACGTCGTGCTTTTCCATACTGGCTGGCTGAACGTGTCGGATACCGACCCGGCAAAATTCATGTCGGGAGAGCCGGGATTGGGTCTCGACGGCGCGCGCTATCTGGCCGGGCTGGGCGTGGTTGCCGTAGGTTCTGACACCTGGGCCGTGGAGGTCATTCCCCATGAAGATCCAGACCAGGCATTTCCGGTGCATCCCGAGCTGCTGGCGAAGAACGGCGTCTACATCCTGGAGAACATGGATACCCGCGCCCTCGCCGCGGACGGCGTGCACGAGTTTCTGTTCGTGCTCGGTCAGCCGCGCTTTGTCGGCGCCGTTCAGGCCGTGATCAATCCCGTCGCCATTCACTAGTGGATCTGCTTCCGGAGAACAGGCCAGCTGTGGAGGCGTACCTGCGGTCTCTGGGTTGGCTGGCTCCGGAAGAGCCGTTGCTGGGTCTCGCCCCGGCCGGGGCAGGCAAGATGAATCGGACCCTGCGGGCGGCAACGCCCGCGCGCACGTTCATTTTGAAGCAGGCTGTGCCGTCCGTTGCCAGATACCCGAACATCCAGGCTCCGTTAGGCCGTCTGGAGGTGGAGAGCGTCTTCTACAGGACGGTCTCCGCTTGTCCCGCGCTGGCAATGCGCACGCCCCGCATTCTGGGCGAAGATCGCCCAAACCACCTGCTGTGCATGACCGACCTGGGACCGGGACCCGATTTTCTCAGCCTCTACGACGAAGCAGTCGAACCCGCCGTCCGCACCGGCAGCAACGGCGGTCAATTGACGGCCGTAGTTTACTGGCTATGGAAGCTGCACGCCCTCCCGCTTGAGCAGACCGTGCAACAGGTCCGTACAACCAGCGTGCTGGCAAACCGGGCGATGCGGGAGCTGAATCACGCGCATATCTTCGACATACCCCTGCGGACAGACAACGACGTAGACCTTTCGTCAGCGCTGCGGCGAATACAGCAGGCGTACGCGAAGGACACCGAACTCAAGGAACACGCGCAGGCGCTTGGCGCCATATATCTCGGCGACGCAGAACATGCGTCTGCCCCTGCGCTCCTGCACGGCAACTACTATCCAGCCAGCTGGCTGAAACACAAGACCATGGGCGTGATGATTATTGATCCTGAATATGCTTTCCCTGGCCCCCCGGAATTCGACGTCGGAGTGCTGATCGCGCACCTGACGATGGCCGGCCTGGAGCGGGCAGAGGTCATGATGCTATTGCGAGGTTATGTGACACCGACGGACTTCAGCTATCCGCTGGCCCTGGCATTCGCCGGTATGGAAATCATCCGCCGCCTGCTCGGCGTCGATCAGCTGCCTCTGACCGCCGAAGAAGAAACCATAATCCGCTGGCTGCAGACCGCCAGATCCAT
>JAHEEG010000200.1 GCA_024640825.1 Gammaproteobacteria bacterium | reverse complement strand
GCGAAAGTGTCCGTAGCCCCGGCGTCGGCGCGGGCTCCCTCTGCCCCAAACGCCCAAAAAGAACTGTTTTTGGGCGCCCTCTGCTAGACTGACGAAAAGCCCGTAGAATCAGCCTCCCGCGGAGGCGAATTCAAGAGGGTTTTTGGACACCCCCCTAAATCAACTAATTTCACCAAAAACATGAGAGTCGGAATCTATACCCGTGTATCCACCCAGGAACAGCAAACTCTTCCATTGCAGCTCAAGGATCTCAGGCAATATGCCAAACAGAGAAAGTGGAATATCGAGACTGAAGTCACCGAAGTTGCCTCCGGAGCCAAGAAGCGCCCAAAGCGCGAAGAGCTTCTAAAGCTCGCCAAACAAAAAAGAATCGACTGCATTCTTGTCTGGCGCCTTGATCGATTCGGACGGAGCTTGCCGGACCTGATCAACACATTGAATGAGCTCAACGCATTGGATGTCGGTTCTGTCTCACTAAATGAATCCTTGGACCTCACGACCCCATCTGGCCGTGCTATGGCTGGAATGCTCGCGGTCTTCGCTGAGTTCGAGCGGGAGATTTTACGTGAGAGGGTTCGGGCCGGAATCGCAGAAGCCAGAAAGAACGGAAAAAAACATGGCCGACCTGCCACGGCCCGAGCGAAAGCCGATCAGGTTAGGAAACTTCACAAGGAAGGGTTGAATAATTCTGCGATCGCCCGACAGCTAGAGATCGGAAGGTCTTCAGTCGCCAGGCTCTTGTGTTCATCCGCTTAGCGCACATTTCTACAGCAATACACCTCTAACCCCTTACCAAGCCTTCAGTGCGAGTCCTTGCTCATGTTTGATGCCAAGTTTACAGTATCGAATCAGTTTTGCAAGGCCTTCAAGGGCAATCGGATTATCGGTCGACCTAATGACCTGCATACACTCCTCGATAAGTGCGGGGAGCTCATCCTTTGAGTAGAAGACACTTTGGTAAACATCAGGGATTCTACCTAGTAGCGGTAGTTCTGGTATTGACTCACGAAAAACGCGGTTCCTCCGAACTAGTCCTTCCTCGTAACTTTCGTTTTCAAAATCCCATGCGACTTCTTCGCAATGAAGCACATTAAAGAAGATTTCAAACCATTCCTGAAAACGCAAAGCCTCTCTCTGAAGAGAGATGTGATCTGGCGCTTTTGGCTCACCTTTGATTGAATCTGTAAGCACGAGGTCAAGGTCTGACATAGTCAATCATGGGCCTCCAGCTGTTCGGACGAGATCTCATCCTAAGTAATCAACTTCTTTATACTGGTTCAACGCTTCCCACGTTGCAACTCGCTGCGTGCGCCTCTTAACACGCAATCAGTTGAACCCTTTCGCTCCCTGGTCCACCTCTCGACAGCTGGCGCCAGCCGGATCGCGCTTTCGGAGGTTGGGTCGATGGATTGATCGTGGTGGGTGGTTTGGGAGGTTCTGGCGCGCGTGGGAGGCGGATCAACTCTGCTTTCCTTTTAACAGTGGATGATCGCTTCAGCGGTATATCCTTTCCTTGGCATGTTCCAGATCTCCTTTTTCTATGGCTTTTTGCCACTTTAGATCTGGACCAGAAAACCCGGGGCAGGTCAAGGTCATAGTTCAAGATCACGGCTTAACCAGAAGAGTCTTTACCTGAAACAACTGAGTTACGACGATCAAAGTAATCAAGAACAGTATCAAGATATCCAGGTAACTCGTAAAATCGATTACTCCGTAATAAATGGAATTGGGATGTTCATCGACCCAAAATGAACTGTACTTTCCGACAGTAATAAAATTCTCGAAATAGAAGTAAACGATCCCGAGGACTGCGAGAATCGAAATCGTGATTCCAATCAATTGGCCTCTTAATAGAGTGCAAATGACTAGTATCGCAAAAACGATGGTAGTTGATATGTAGTGCGCCGCAAGAATCTCGTACCAGTCTCGCCCTTGATGAGTAAACCCGGTCACATCAGAGAGGACGTTCACCCACTCGAACTCAAGCGTTGCGCGGGACCCTAAATCGAATCCAACAACCAAACAAGTTAGTCCAAGCGAGATGATGAATCCGAACAGACTGAAAGCAAAACAAAGCGAGTTTGGATTCACGGACCTCTTCGTATTAGCCTCATTTCGGAGAACAGACCTTTGTAATATTCTGTAGAGCATTTGTTAAACGTCCTTCCGCATCATAATCTAGCCATTCCAAGTCGTGTTCCGGTTGGTAGTTAGTTGTCCATTCGTACCCAATTAGGGGCAAATACCATCTCTTGACAAATGGTAACGGCCTACCGTTCTCGTCAACTTTGGCTGGTGCGCCTGATCCATGTAGTACCTCATGTACAAAGACTTGTTCGAATGTTCCAAATTTCCTATTAAAAACAATTCCCTTTCCCCAAGTATCCCTGTTGAAGAAAATGAAGTACTTGTTTCCGCGCCTTACACCAAATCCTTGAGACGCAGACTTGTTTGCCTCTTTTGCAGCAAGGCGGAGCCTCTCATTACCTTCCCATTTATCGTTATTTCCTGGTAACAAAAAATCGACATGCACGAAGACGAACCTCAATCCACTTTGTCCGGGATGTAGTAAGTTGTTTTCTCTGAAGGCTTTCTTACATTCTTTCGAAAAAAGCGCCTTCCAACTGCTCTCTAGCTGATTCTTCTTGTTTTCAGAGAACCCATAAGCGTTTAGCGGAGGGTCGTTTTGCGTTCGTACGCCTTGAAAGAAAGAGACCGTCGCATATCCATCCGGACGCGGCAACATTCCATACCTCTCATGATGCGAATCCAAGAGATTCCAGTTTACTAGATCTTCCTGCGAGTCAGATGGGTCCCAGTCTAAAGGTGGATCCATCCCGATCACGATGCCATGATAAGCATAACGAGGGAGCAGTGAAAGGTATGTGTCTTGCCATCTCTGCTGCCTGATTCTTGCCTGAAGGATCGCGAGTCCATCAAACCCGCCCGGTGGATTGTAAGGCGGAGGGCAGAATGAACCGCACGGGCCTGCGCCTGTCGGTCCCGGGTAGTTGTTCTTTCTTCCCGTCGGGTCGTACTGCGTCTTTGACGCCGTGCTTTTGTCGACCTTGATGTGCTTTTCGTAGGAACCGGAGGGGTCGACGTGGAAGAAATGAAATTCGCTGTCTTTCAGAACGGCGATCCTGGAGCCTACGTTGGAAAGAACGGCCCCTTCTTCAAGCGCGCCCGTGGAGGTTAGCTCGGCGATGGTCGCGTTCAGCAGCGTCGATCTTACGAAATACGACTTTACGCTTCCGTTCTCGCTTTCCTTTACAAGATTCCCGTCACCGTCAAAGGCGTATCCTGGATCGGGATCCGAACCTGAATAATCGGCCGCCACCTGAAATCCCCTGGCGTCGTGGGGGGCGGTTTTGATTGCACTATGGTGGACAAAGGTTATTTGCTTTTTGAAGTTCCTTAGCCCGCTATTAATATCGCATGAGTGTAGATACTTTGTTGTCAGCCAAGATCCTCAGTGCATCTTCCTTCATCCAATCAGCCTCCATCGAGCTAATATGCTTTTCAAGTTCCCGAATCTCCTTCGAGTTTCTTTTCAAACTCCTTTGTATTAGCAAGGCTTCAAAAACGTAAGAGGCCGCCAAGGTTGTGACGTCATGGTAGAAGGCACCTCTTTGTTCGTCACGAGAAAGACGATCTAAGATGTAAGGGATCGAACTAGTGCCGTATTTGTTTGCGATTTCAATCGAATACGAACCTGTGCTTGGAGCCAACATAATCTCGCATCTATGAATTTCGAACTGATCTTCAAGTTTTAATTGGTAGAATGCTCGTTCGCTTCTGGATTTGGAAAAGAAATCTTGGCATACATCTGGCAACCGATGGTCGGTGCAAGATACGAATGCCAACGAAGCCACAATTGCACTGGACACTGCCAATTCTCTCAAAAAGCAAAGAGTGCCTCTGCGGGACAGCATCCTATCGAGAATTGAATCCATACCAACCTCCGTTCCGACTTGCCTTATCACAGGGATTCCCGTATTTGTTAATGTCTCTACGCACTTGGTCTGCAAATTTCCTCGCTCGAATTTCGTACTTGTTGTTGAAGTAGGACTCATATCTCAGTCCGCGGTCAAGCAACCTCTTCAGGCTTCCAAAGGCAATCTGGGTCGCCGCTTGGTCAAATGACTCTCTGATGTATTCCATTTGAAAACCTGGACCATATTCTTCTCTTTGCTGGACATGCCTTATTTCGTGAGCAGCCAAGATCACCTCAAAAGCGTCGATTCCGTCGCTCAAGTCGAACGCAGTACTCTTGAATTGTATGTGGTAATCGAGCGTCACGGCGGCTGCGAAGTGAGTTAAGTCATTTTCATAGACTTGGGATTCCCAGAATCCATACCTTAGTGTTATTCGTGCTCCGATCCGATTCCCTCTTGAATATCGGGTTTTATTTAGAATGTCCTTCTCAACATTCCATCGCTTTCTGAGGTAATTCTTTATGCAATCCGGCAAGGAATACCTCTCACCATCGGCGATGGGCTGGACGGCGATCCTGTCCAAAGCATCTGGTTGTCCTGGATTTGAGGCAAGAAATCCACCGAAGAATTGCGGGATCCCTTCGAAGTTCTGATCAAACATTCTTCTGAGGTTATCAACCGAACTTGCAGGATATCCGTATGAGCCTTGTGGCGAGTTGTGGACGTCCTGATATGGGTTCCATCCTGACGGTGGTGAGGAGGTCACGATCGTATGACTGAAGAAGTAACTAGCAAGATCGTCGAAAATATGATCCTGCCACCTTTGAGCACTTATCATCGCCTGAAGCCGGGCCAAACCGTCAAACCCGCCCGGTGGATTGTAAGGCGGCGGGCAGAATGAACCGCACGGACCGGCTCCTGTCGGCCCTGGGTAGTTGTTCTTCCTTCCCGTAGGATCGTACTGCGTCTTTGACGCGGTGCTTTTGTCGACCTTGATGTTCTTTTCGTAGGAACCGGAGGGGTCGACCTGGAAGAAATGAAACTCACTGTCTTTGAGCACGGCGATCCGGGAGCCGGTATTTGATAGAACAGCCCCCTCTTCGAGCGCGCCGGTAGGCGTCAACTCGGCTATCGTCGCGTTCAGGAGCGTCGACCGCACATAGTAAGCCTTTACGCTTCCGTTCTCGCTTTCCTTTACAAGATTCCCGTCCCCGTCGAAGGCGTATCCCGGATCGGGATCCGACCCTGAATAGTCTGCCGCCACCTGGAATCCCCTCGCGTCGTGATCGAACGTTTCGTCGCCTCTTTCGACAAGCCGTCCGTCGGCGTCATGATTGATCGGGCTGATGGTAGTCTGGGTCGACAAGACGGTCTGGGCGGCCCAGGTCGTCCTGTTATCGACGACCGTTTCCTGATACTGCTTCGCCCGAGGACAACCCGCGCAGCCCGTGATGTACTGCTCGAAATCGATATCGAGGGTGTGGGTAAGATGGCCGAAGGCGTTGTAGGTGAATTCGTATCTGAACGCGCCGTTCGTCAAACCCGCGTAAGGTTGTTCACCGAGAACGCCTGCCTTCGAGGTCTTGATCCTCCGGAGCGCGTCATATGTGTTCGTGCGTTTCAGCTTGTCCTGATCGGGGGCGCTCAGCGAGTCATCATAATGAACGCTTTCCTTCATCAGCCCGTCGTTGTCGTTGTTGCTGCCCGTTGTGTAGTTGTAGTCCTTGCCGAGCAAGATATCGCTGCTGCTCGTATCGGCCAGGCGGTAGCTCACAGGCTGCAGCCTTCCATTGTAGGTGACGGTCGCCTGGGTTCCGTTGGAATATGACGCTTCCCGCAGCGCGTCGAACGCCCGGTATTTCATGCTGGAGATGACATAGCCCGAGGAAAGATCCCCGTATCCGCTCGACGAGATAGAACTCAGGCGGCCGCTTTTGTCAGAGGCGAACATCGTTACGTGCTGGAACGGGTCCTGGATGCTCTTTAGTGAGCCTGAAAGATCGTACGAATATTCGATC
>JAHEEG010000052.1 GCA_024640825.1 Gammaproteobacteria bacterium | reverse complement strand
TCAGGGTCCTCGAACCGCTGAGGATCACGATTGGCGGCAGCCAGGGACATGAACACGGGCTGGCTCTTGTGCATCGGGCAGCCGGCCACTTCACGATCCTCTGACAGAATGCGCGAGGTCGCCTGCACCGGTGCCTCGTAGCGCAGCACTTCCTCGACCGCGGGCACGTCCAGCTTTGGATCAGCCTTGAATGCTTCCAGTTGCTCGGGATGGGTCAGGAACAGCCACACGCCGTTACCGATGAGATCGGTGGTCGTGAGGTTCCCGCCAACCAGCAGCGCCTGCAGATTGATGCGAAGTTCTTCGTCCGCGAAGTCTCCGCCGGCGGCCTGGGCCTGCACCATGTCGCTGATCAGGTCGCTCCGGGGATGCTTACGACGTGCCTCCATGAGTTCCGTGAAGTAGCGATCGAGCTTGTCCCGGCACGCCTCCATATGAGCGGTCTGCTCGGGTGTGCGCATCGGATTCAGGCCGAGGATCAGGCCTTCCGACCACGCCCGGAACTCCCCCAGCCGGCTTTCGTCTACGCCGAGAATGTGTGCGATTACCAGAATCGGAACCGGTACCGCGATGTGCTCCATCAGATCGAAGCGCCCGGAGTCGGGCGCGGCGTCGATGACGCCATCGATCAGCGCCGCAATCTCCGCCTCCATCTTCTTGATCCGCTGATAGAAAGCCTGCATCAGAGGGCCCCGATTGCGCGCGTGATCGGGGTCGTCCATGAACAGGATGCTGGTGCGTCCTCCCTCCGGATCGTCGGGATCCGCCAGCATTCGGGTGATCGAGCCTTCCTCGGCTTTGCTGGGGTGACGAACGAAGGTTCCATCGTTCACCGTGGTGCGGATGTCGTCGTAGTGGCTCAGCAGCCAGGCCTTCACCGACTCGTCCCGCAGCACACGGCCCTCCTCGCGCAGCGCCCGCATTCGGGGGTGGGGATTTTCCCGGGCCTCGGGATCGAAGGCGGAAATCTCCAGGATGCTGGTCGGTGCTCCGGGAGTCGGGTTCTCGTCACGCATAGCTGTTTTCTCCAGATTTTCTATCCTGTTCGCGCTGCGCTCGCAGCCCTCGGAAGTGATCCTGCAGCGGGCAGCTGCCCGCCAACTGCTTGAATCATCCACGCTAATGCCGTTGTTTTACAACACTGCGCCAGTCTGCGCTGGCGCCGAGCTTCAGCGGGTTGTTCTGGTGGGACTTGGGTTTTTCAAGCCCACGTGGAATCTTTCCCCCAAAACGAATCCAAAAAGCCCGGTCGCGCAGCTCAGAGCTCGGGCGGCACTGGGTTAGTACAGGGCTCAAGCCGAATGATCGCTCCTTGTGACGTTTTGGACCACCACAGCCCCCGCGTAGAGTTCAGGATCGCAGAAAGGTGTCCATTGTTGGCCGGAAACGGGGCTTGCCAGACGAAGCGGTTCCGGTAGCTCTCTCCTGACAAGCGGACGTTCGGGGTCGGCTTTTTCTCAGACCACACGGCCAGGCAAACAGTCATATCGAACCACCGGCCCCTAAAGTTGATGCTTCGCCGATGCTGATTTTCGGCCAATCGGTACCTCGAAGTTGCGTCTTCGAGAAAATCCGACACACGCCGCCAGAAACAAGCCCAAAGACGGAATTCGAGAGACTCAGATCCGCTCGCATACACGCGCAGGCCTTTGAAAGTACGGCAGGTTTCAGATCGGGGTCTGAGGTTCTCAGTAGTCGAAATGAGTAAATGGCGGAGCGGACGGGACTCGAACCCGCGACCCCCGGCGTGACAGGCCGGTATTCTAACCAACTGAACTACCGCTCCAGGGTCTTCCCGAGGGAAGTGGTGGGTGTTGCAGGGGTCGAACCTGCGACCTACGGCTTGTAAGGCCGTCGCTCTCCCAACTGAGCTAAACACCCATAAGATCAGAGGGGGCGTATCTTACCCGGTGATAGGGTAGTGTCAATCGCGCCTCCTGACCAGCGTCACCGCATGGCTCAGAGCTTTCTTTTCAGCCGCTCGTTGCCGGCAGAATCTTTGTCAGCCTTCTTGAACTCGATGCCGAACAGACTCGGATTTTCCGTCTCCTCCTCGGCCGCATCGTCCTGCGGCAGGTCCGACCCTTGCGGCACGTCCGGGCGGGCCGCCACCGGCGTCCGCCCATTCCCGGCCTGCAGCGCGTCCGCGCACAGGCTCATCAACGCCTGCTGCATGCTGTCCCGCTCGGCCCCGCCCACCGGGCTGGTGCGTTGCTCCTGCATCTCGGTCATGGCGGCCTGCACGCGGCCTTCGCAGTAGTCTGCCCAGCCCCAACCGGGTGCGGCCAGCGCCAGGACACCCAGCGCCGAAGCGAGCGGAAATCGGGGGAAAGGCATCGATCGATATCGCGGAGCGGACATGAGATTACCTGCTGAACGGCTATTGGGGTTGGGAGGCGGTACGCTAGCGGCTCGAGCAATAACCGTCAACGCGGTGAGACAGACCGGCCGAATCGCTTAAACTAGCCGCCATGGATTACGTAAGCTCCGGCCTGCTCTCAATCACCCTGGTTTCACTGTGCATCTCCGTGCACTACGAAGCCCTGCGCGGGCTGGAGAAGCTGTCGCAGAAGTTCAAGCTGCATCGCTGGATGGTGCTCATCACTATGTACGGCCTGCTGCTGGCTCACGTCATCGAGATCTGGATTTTCGGCGTGGGCTACATGTTCGCCGAGCGCTGGATGAATATTGGCACCGTCACCGCCGTCTCCGCCGACTGGTTCGACTACATCTACTACTCCGCCATGGTGTACACCACAGTGGGCTTCGGCGACATGGTTCCCCAAGGCGGCGCACGCATGATAAGCAGCACAGAGGCCCTGGCAGGGCTCGCCCTCATCACCTGGTCCGCCTCCTTCACCTTCCTGCAGATGCAACGCCTGTGGCGCGACTAAAAAAGTCTGTAGCGAGATCAGCCGGGAATCGCATAACCCGGACGCGTCTTGTGCAGCAGCCGACAATCCGCTTTCACCTGTAAAAAAATGCCCTCTCCCGCCGGCACCCGTAGCCAGCCGTGTCGATGCAGGGTGACATCGCCCCACGCCGCGCAGCCATCCAGCAGCAGCACCTCCTGCACTGTCTCGCCCGCCGGCAGATCGATGCGGGCGCCCGCGGGCGCGACGATGCAGCTGACGACTTCGTCCTGATAGCGGTGCAACTCGTGGCGGATCACTTCGGTGCTGGCGCCGACCTCGGGCAGAGCGAGCACCATCTGACGCTGATCCGCCGGGTCGAACTGGCGCAGCTTCACGAAGATGAGACAGCCCGGCTCTGAAAACGGGGTGTGGTTCGTGCCGGCGGGATTGCGCACGTAGGTACCCGCTGGATAGCGGCCGTGTTCGTCGCCGAATTCCCCTTCCAGCACCACGTACTCTTCGCCCAGCGCATGATCATGGGCGGGAAACTGCGATTCCGGCGCATAGCGCACCAGGCTGGTGGCGACGGCCACTTCGTCCCCCACGCGGTCCAGCATCAGACGTTCGACGCCGCCCTGAGGTGAGGCCACCCACTCGCCATCGTCCCGGTTTAACCAGACAGGGTGGAAAAAATCGGCGTTGATCGCTGGCATCGTCAGCTGCTCCTTCTGTCGCCTAAGGGGCGTTGTGGCCACGTGGGTACGAGAAGATTCCCGCACAGACCCGAACAGGAAAGGGCGATTGTAGCGCTGGCTGTAATGACAGGAAGCATCGAAAGCCTCATACTTTTGCAGATAACTTGACGATAGTTCTGAGGACACCTGTGCAGGAGCTGGAAGCCAAATATCTGCTGGCGGCCGGGACAAGCCCGGACCGGGTTCTGCGTCGGCTCCAGGAATCCTTGAGCTGGGCAGGTTTCCGAATACAGCCGAAAGGCGGACTCACCCAGTCTGACATCTACTACGACACCGCCGAGTTCCAGCTGCAGAAATCGGGCTGGAGCTATCGGCTGCGCACCAGCGGCGACAAAGCCAAGCTTGCCATGAAAGAGCTGAACCGTGCGCGGTCCGGCGTGTTCGATCGCGAGGAGATCGAACAGACCCTGTGGGGCGCGCCTGAGGATCTGGCGCGGCCGCCCATCGGCCCGGTGCAGGAACGCCTGCGTGGGTTGCTGCGGCCGTCGGACGCGATCCACCCGCTGTTCGAGGTCACCAACCGCCGGGTGGTCTTCCAGCTGCACCACCCGGACTACCCGCGCTCGCTGATAGAGATGGCCTTCGACAGGGCCCGGGTAGAGCCTGGGACGGAAAGCGACGCTCCCCTGCCCTTCACCGAGCTGGAGTTCGAGCTGAAGCGCGGGCCCCACGAACTGCTGGCCAATCTGCTGGCTATCACCGCATTGGAAGGCAGCCTGATCCGTGCGCGCCTGTCCAAATACGAGCGCGGGTTGATCGCCGCCGGCGGCCAGCTGGAACGCCGGCGCCCGCCGTCGCTCAGCCACATCGAACCAGGCACGCCGTGGATCGATCTGGCTATCTCGCACCTGCGGGCCCGGCTGTACGATCTGAAGGTCTACGAGCCTTACGCCTGGGAATCTCTGCACATCGAAGGGGTGCATCAGATGCGGGTAGCGACGCGCCGCGCCCGCACCGCGCTGACCACGTTCATCAACGTACTGCCGGAGCAGGAAGCCAACGCACTCATCAACGACATCAAGTGGCTCACCGGCGCGCTGGGGCCCGTGCGCGACCTGGACGTTCACCTGGAGCACCTGGCCGCCTACCGCGAGCAGTTGCCTGCCAAAGCCGAAAACGCCCTGGATCGCTACGAGCAGTACCTGCTGCGCAGCCGCAGGCAGGCCCACGGCGTGCTGCTGAGCGCTCTGGCCAGCCGCGACTACTCGACGCTGATCTCCGACTACGGCGAGCTGCTGAGCGCGGCCACTGAGGCCGGCGTGTCCCAGCGCCATCTGCACGTCGGCGACCTGGCCTGGCAACAGGTCAAAACCCCCATGAAGAAAGTGCGCAAGCAGGGGCGCGCCATCGACAAGCGCTCGCCACCCCAAGCACTGCACCGCCTGCGCATCGACGTAAAGCGGCTGCGCTATCAGCTGGAGTACCTGCTGCCCGCCTATCCCGATCTGCTCGCCGCCCCGGCAAAGCAGCTACGCAAGCTGCAGGACCTTCTTGGCGACTATCAGGACACCTTCGTCGCCGAGGCGCATTTGCACGAGTACCGTGACCAGCAGGATGTCGGCAAGCGCGACCGTAAGGTGTTCAAGACGCTGATGCGGATGGAGGCGGAGAAAGGCGAGCATAGACGCAAAGCGTTCGATAAGGCCTGGCGCCGCTTCGAGGTGGCTTCTTACGGGCTGCCGAAACGGCTGAAGCCGGAAATCTGAGCACAGCGTCAGGTCGCTTCGATCATGATCTTCCGCACCAGTCGACCGATGGCATCCTCGACCCTGAATCGATAACCAAAAAGCTCGATAGACCCGTTCTTTCCGGGCAGATGACGCAACCGGGCCATCGCCAGACCACCAATCGTATGTCCGTCGTCCAGCTTCTTGGTCGGCGGCACCCTGCTCAGCAGGTTGACCAGACCCGCCTGTGTTTCTTCCAGCAGTCCCAGTACTATCGCTGGCATGTTCGCCGTTGCTGCGATGTTCACGAACTCGTTTCCACACAGAATCCATATGACGAGGCGCCTTGGTTGCTCCAGAAGCCTGTACAGATTGGCTGCCTGCGGATACAGAAGCGCTGACCTGGTTGTTCCCTGATGTGGACATGCCATTTAACGCCGTTGCAACGACGGCGCTCTTTGCGGGCTTCCTCTCCCTCTCGGCATCAATCGCTGTGCGAGCTCTCGGCCGGGTTCCCGGAGGTTTTGCTGGTTTCCGACGCGGGAGACGTAGGCCTTGGCGATTGAGCCGGAAATGGACCTGATTGAACACGCCCACGCGCTTCCGGCAGACACCGTGCTCAATCGGCTCGAAGTCTCGCCGGATGACGGGTTAAACACCGCAGAAGCCCGGCGACGCCGGAGCCACTACGGTCTGAACCGCCTCCGGCGCCGTGGTCCGAGGGGGCCATTGCTCATCCTGCTCGATCAGCTCAGAAGTCTCATTGTCGGTTTGCTGACGCTGGCGGCGCTCGCCGCCCTGTGGTTCGGCCACCACACCGAATCTGCGGCCATTGCCGGGGTGATCGTGTTGAACACCCTCATCGGCTTCGTCACCGAGCTCAGGGCGGTACGCTCCATGGAGGCTTTGCGCGAGCTCGGCGTGCGGCTGGTGAACGTGCGTCGTGGTGGTCGGGTGACCCCGATACCGGCGCGGGGCCTGGTGCCCGGAGACATCGTGGTGCTCGAAGCAGGTGACGTCGCCAGCGCAGACATTCGGCTGATCGAGAGCTCCAGACTGCAGTGCAACGAAGCGATTCTGACCGGTGAGTCGCTGCCCGTCGCCAAGCAGGTCGATCCTGTGGCCACAAACGCAGCGCTGGCGGAACGCACGAGCATGGTATACCTGGGTACATCGGTGACCCGCGGGAGCGGCGACGGTGTGGTGGTGGGGACCGGCGAGCGAACGGAACTCGGCAGAATCGCACACCTGATGGAAGAGGCCGAGTCCGGGCGCACCCCGCTGGAGCGTCGGCTGGATGAGCTGAGCCGGCAGCTCATGTGGCTGGCGCTGGTTCTGGCTGCAGCAATCGGCGTCGCCGGCATGGTCAGCGGCCGCGATGTGTTCCTGATGATCGAGTCGGCGATTGCCCTCGCCGTGGCGACGGTGCCCGAGGGATTGCCCATGGTTGCCACGCTGGCTCTGGCCAGAGGCATGCTGCGAATGGCGCGGCGGCAGGCACTCATCGAACGTTTGTCGGCGGTTGAGACCCTCGGCGCCGCAACGGTGATACTGACGGATAAGACCGGCACCCTGACCGAAAACCGGATGACCGTGACAGAGCTCAACCTCACGGGCGGTCGATCGCAGGTTCTGCCTCGCATCCCTGCATCCGGCAGGCGGCGACCGGCGGAGAATCTGATCGGAGAGGACCAGGAGCAGTTGCAGCCGCTGCTGGAAGTTGCCGTGCTGTGCAACACCGCCTCGCTTGCCGGAGGCGACGCCATTGGCGATCCAATGGAGGTTGCCCTGCTGGAACTCGCAGACGGCTTCGGCATCGACAGGGCGCAGCAACTCGAACGCTGTCCGCTGGTCCGGGAGCATGCCTTCGATCCGGACCTCAGAATGATGGCGACCGTCCACCGATCGCCCGATGGCGTCTATTTTCACGCCGTGAAGGGCGCACCGGAAGCGGTGCTCGACCATGTGAAGGATGTGGACGGCGGAACCCCGAACGCGATCTCCAGCGCCAGAAAAGCAGCCAGCGAGATGGCCGGACGCGGCCTGAGAGTGCTGGCGCTGGCGGGCAAGACAACCAGCACGGAAACCCCAAACCCATTCGAGCAGCTGACCCTGTACGGTCTGGTCGGTCTCACCGATCCGCCCCGCGAAGATGTCGCAGACGCCATCGGTGCCTGTCAGGCGGCCGGCGTCAGGGTGATCATGGTCACAGGCGACCACAGCGCCACGGCGTTGTCCATCGCAGCGCAGACCGGTCTGACCGAGGGTCATGCGGTTCAGATCGTCGAGGGGTCGGATTTCGTCGAAGGGGCACCTATTGACGCTTCGGTATTCGCTCGTGTGAGTCCGGCTCAGAAGCTTGCGATCATCGAGTCGCTTCAACACCAGGGCGAAGTGGTGGCGATGCTGGGCGACGGGGTGAACGACGCCCCGGCTCTACATAAAGCCGACATCGGCATTGCCATGGGCCAGCGGGGCTCCCAGGTGGCCCGAGAAGCGGCGGACATGGTGCTTCTCGATGACCGCTTCGGCACCATCATCAGCGCCATAGCCCAAGGCCGGGTGATCTTCGGTAACATCCGCAAATTCGTTATTTACCTCATGTCCTGTAACGCAAGCGAGCTGCTGGTGATCGGCCTGGCGTCGCTCAGCGGCGCGCCGCTTCCGCTGCTGCCGCTGCAGATCCTCTATCTCAATCTGGTGACCGACGTTTTTCCGGCCTTCGCGCTTGGCGCTGGTGAGGGCCAGCCTGACGCCATTCTGCGCGGCGGGCCGCGGCCGCCGGATGAGCCGCTCCTCGCCACCCGGCACTGGCGGGACATAGCCATCGGCGCGACGATCATCACCGCTGCAACGCTCTGCTCCTTTGCCCTGGCCCTGACCGTCTTCGAGCTGACGGCCGGGGCCGCGGTGACGCTGTCGTTTCTAACGCTCGCCTTGGCGCAGCTCTGGCACGTGTTCAACATGCGCGCGCCGGGTTCGAGCCGGTTCAACAACGAAATCACCCGCAACCGCTACGTCTGGATGGCCATCGGTTTGTGTCTGGTGCTGATCATCGGCCCCGTGTATGTGCCCGCCGCTGCGGACCTGCTGGGTCTCCGGCCACCGCCTGCTGCAGCCCTGGTGACCGCATTGGGACTGAGTCTGATACCACTCGTCATCGGCCAGGTATCAGAGACAGCCCGCACCAGATCTTCGCGCTAGCATCGACCCCCTACCACGCGATTGTTTTCGCAGGGTAAAACGGTCACAGTAATTCGGACACCCGGACAGGACGACGGTGGAAATCCAGTGGAGGCAGGAAACAGAAAGCTGCATCGCATCTTTGCCTTGAGCACCCTCCTGTTGCTGATTGTGCTGTTCGGCACCATGATCGCTGGATTTCTCGGCGCGCTGGTGTTTGCTGCCGCCAGCGCGCTGATATTCCTGCCGCTCCAGGAAAAGCTGGAACGCCACGTGTCTGCGAAGTTCGCCGCCAGCCTGAATCTCGTTCTGCTGCTGCTGGTCATCATCGCGCCGGCCATTCTGCTGTTCACCATGGCGGCTGCGCAGGCTCTGGACGTAGCCGATGTGGCGTCATCGTGGATCAACGCTCGCCTTAATTCCGGATCTGCCTTCGCAAACTTCAAGGTCCCCGCCTGGATACCGTTCGAGATAGATCTGGAGGCCGTCAGAGCAGAACTTACCAGCAAAGCCGGTCAGATCGCCGGCGCTGTGGGACGATTCCTGGTGGGAACCCTTTCCCAGGTTACCCAGGCAACGGCCATGTTTTTGCTCAACGTCTTCGTGGCCGCCTACTTTTTCTTCTACTGCCTGCAGAACGGCAAACAGCTGTCAGCCGCAGTGGTGGCCAGCCTGCCGCTGGACCGCGAGGGGCGCGAAGATCTCGTGCACATCACATCGGCAGTCACCCGCTCCGTCCTGAAAAGCATCGTCATCATCGGCGCGGTGCAGGGCCTGCTGAGCGGTCTGGCATTCTGGGTGGTTGGCGTCGAGCAGCCCGTATTCTGGGGCGTGGTCATGGGGTTTCTGTCGGTCATTCCATTTATCGGCCCGATCATCATCTGGCTACCGGTAGCCGTTTATCTGGGCGTCAGCGGCAGCTACTGGGAAGCGATATTTCTTGCCGGCTGGTTCTGGCTGGTGGTGTCGAGCGTGGACAACGTGCTGCGGCCAATGCTGGTGGGCTCGGACACACAGATGCCCGATGTGCTCGTGCTGCTTACCACGCTTGGCGGGCTCTTCATGTTTGGCGCGATCGGTCTCGTGGTCGGCCCGCTGATCGGCGCGCTGCTGATGGCGTCCTGGGAAGTCTATCAGCGCACTTTCGCCCAGGAGTTGGATCAGGGGCCACCTGCGGTAATCGATGCCGCCGTCGGCAACGCTGCACAGGGCGCAGGCGACCACCGGGATCGGAACCGGGACGCCGAGCCGGTCTAGACCAAGGTCAGGCGCGCAAAGTAGCCCCAGCCAGCGCGCCCGTATGCTGGCCACCTTCCATGAACACTTTGCCATTGACGATGGTGCAGTCGTAACCGGTGGCCGTCTGCACGTAGCGGCCGGCCCCTTCCGGAAAATCGTACCGGTACTCGGGCAGCGCCAGTTCCAGACGGTCGAGGTCGATGACGTTCACGTCGGCGAAGGCGCCCGGACGCAGCACGCCGCGATCGCGGATGCCGAACAGCTCGGCGGTTTCTGAAGTCCAGCCGCGGATGGCCTGTTCCACCGATAGCACGCCCCGCTCCCGCACCCAGTAGCTGAGCAACCAGGTAGGCGAGCTGGCATCCATGATCTGGCCCACGTGGGCCCCGGAGTCCGCCAGCCCCATGACCACCGTCGGGTTGGTGAGCATCTCCTCGATGGCTTCCATGCTCTGGTTCAATGCCGCGTAGTAGAGCACCAATCGGCCCTGATGAGCTCGGTTGAGCTCAATGAAGGCTTCTGCCGGCGACTGCTTGTGGCGGGCCGCGTAGCTGGCCAGCGAGTTCTCCGACTCATGAGCGTAGTGCACCCGACCGTCCAGCAGCAGGTAGGTCTGGGTCAGATCCAGCGCGGACGGCTGCGCCTCAGCTTCGGCAATCAGCCGCGCCCGCAGCGCCCCGTCTTCCAGCGCGGCCAGCCGCGCTGCAAACGGCTTGTCCGCCAGCTCGCGCCAGCTCGGCGCCTGCTGCCAGGGGGTGATGTGGTCCAGCGCAAACAGCACGCCGACGCCGCGCGACGTGGTCTGGGGCCGCAGTTGCGCACCAGTCGCGTTTTCTTCGTCGGCAAACTCGATGACCCGGCGGTACAGGTCCGGCCGGCGATAGCTGTGGAGCAATCCGAAGGTGACCTTGATGTCGTTGTCCCGGGACAGCTGGCCCATCCAGCCCACCTCACCGCGGGTATTGTCCAGCGCGTCGTTGTCCCGCTCGCCGAGACGCGCGGCGGACTCGAACACGCCCTTGCCGTGCCTGCCCATGACCCGGCCAATGGCCAGCAGCTCGTCGGTGGTGGCAAAGGTGCCTGGCACCGGACGGCCGTCGGGCACTTTGTGCATATAGGTGCGGGACGTGGAGAAACCCAGGGCGCCGGCGCCGATGGCCTCATCCACCAGCGCGCAGATGTTGCGGATGTCTTCTTCTCCGGCTGGGGCTTCGTCCAGGCTGCGCTCACCCATGGCGTGATAACGCACCGCGCAGTGGCCGACCATGCCACCGACGTTCACGCCCTTGGGCATGGCATCGATGGCCTGCAGATACTCACCGTAGCTTTCCCAGTTCCAGGACAGCCCGGAGAGGATGCTCTTCGCCGGTATGTCCTCTACCGATTCCATCATCTCGGCAAGATAGGCCCGGTCCTGGGGTTTGCACGGGGCGAAGGTGACGCCGCAGTTGCCGAGCACTACCGAGGTGATGCCGTGAAAGCAGGAGGATGAGGCCGCCGGGTCCCACGCGAGCTGCGCGTCAAGATGGGTGTGGATGTCAACGAAACCAGGGGTGACCAGCTTGCCGGTGGCGTCGATCTCCCGAGCGCCGCGGGCGTCCACTTTGCCCACCGCGACGATGCGGTCCCCTTCGATGGCCAGGTCGCCCTGCTGACCCGGCGCGCCGGTGCCGTCGATGAGCGTGCCGTTGCGGATGACGATGTCGGCCATGGTGTCTCTCCCCTGCGTAAGCGTCTCGTTGAATCGGTTGTTCAACACATTTTTCACCACAAGGAGCCTAACAGATGCACGCGTGCCGGCAAAAGCGGAGCGGCGCACGAAGACCTTATACTCAGCGTATGATTTCGCTTCTGCTCTGGCCCTTTCGGCCACCGGCGGCCTGGATACTGGGCCTGTTCATCCTGCTCGGCTGGCTGCTGCTCGCTGCCGTCGACCTGTTCGACGACATGGTGCCGATGGCGCTGATCATCGGCTTCGAGCTGCCTCTGTGGTATCTGCTGCTGGGCTCCCTGTGTCTGGCCGCGCAGATGCGCCTGCTGCATCACGCCCGGGGCCTGACGCGAGAGCCCATGGCAGACGAAACCAACCTGAACCCGTTCGGCAACGGCCTGGCCTTCCGGTTCTTCGTGCTGCTGGCGATTCCGCTGGGCGTGCTGCAGTGGCAGGCGGCCGCGCCGTCACCGGCCATCATCGCGCTGCTGGCAATTGTTTTCCCCTTGCCCTGGCTGAGCCTGATGCTGGAGGCCTCCGCGCGGGAAGCGTTTCGACCGGCCACCCTGTGGCGGCTGTCGAAAGGCTTCGGGATAGACTGGGACGGCGCGCTGGTGGAAAAACTGCTGGCGGATTTTCCCGACGCCTATCCGGAAAGCCATCTGATCGCCAACGCCCGTTTCCGCCTGGCGCGGCTGTTGCACGAAAACGGGCATCGCCATGACGAGGCGATCGCCGTGCTGCGGGAGATCAAGGCGGCGCACCCGAGATTCGCCGCTACCGACCAGTTCCGCAGCCTGGTGCTGAGCATCCGCGACCGCTGATCCAGAACCCGATGCCTGTGGTAGTCTCGGAGGCTTTCCCTGCAGGCTCGAGCAGCGCAAGTGATGGATAAACCCTTCTGGTTCGACAGAGCCCTGAACACCCCGTCGGTTTCTGGCGAAGTGATGGTCGAGGGTGCCGGCATCCACTTTGAGACCTGGGGCGCGGTGGGCAAACCGGGCATCGTGCTGGTGCACGGCTCCAACGCGCACCTGGAATGGTGGCGCTTCGTCGCGCCGTTTCTGGCGGACCAGTTCCGCGTCGTCGCCCTGGATTCGTCCGGCAACGGCGACTCCGGCTGGCGCGAGCGCTATAGCGGCGAGGTGCTGGGCAGGGAAGTCTGGGCCGTTTGCCAGGCGGCGGAGCTGGGCCCGCGACCAATCGTTGTGGGACACAGCTTCGGCGGCTTCGTGGTGCTGGAAACGGGCCACCAGTTCGGCGAGGCGCTGGGCGGCATCATCTTCATGGACTTCACCGTTGCGCCGCCGGCACAGTACGTGGAGTGGGGACTGCGCGCCGAGCGGGAGGATCTGCCGCCGAAGCGAGGCACCCGCGTTTACGAAGACCGCGCAGCGGCCCTGGGACGTTTCCGTTTCATTCCGGAACAGCCGTCCCGTCATCCTTACGTCGCCCAGTACATCGCCGGCAAGAGCCTCCGGGCGGTGGAGGGCGGCTGGACCTGGAAGTTCGACCCGAGTCTGTTCGACTATCTGGAGATGGGGGTGGATCAGCAGGCCAAGTTCGCGGCGCTGGCCTGTCGCAGCGCGGTGATCCTCGGCGAGGACAGCGAGGACGAGGGCGCCCTGTTCGGCGAGCACATGGCCGCCATCACCGACGGCCACCTGCCCATCTTCAGGATTCCGGGCACTTATCATCACCTGATGTTCGATGAGCCGCTGGCAGTCGCCATGGCAACCAAGGCCATCGCCCTGGAGTGGCTCCGTCAGGACGCCGAAGACGATCTGAAAATGGCCCTGCAACGAACGCTGGATGCCGGCGCGACACACCAACCGGGAGACACACCATGACAAAACTGACCGAAAAATTGCTCAGCACGCTACGCGCTCTGGATACCCCCACCGTGTGCAATGCCCTGGAAATCGTTGCGCCGGAGCGCCGCGGCTACGGCTATACGGTTAGCCCGCTGGTGTGCACGCGTCCGGCGTTGCCACCCATGGTGGGCGTGGCCCGCACGGCGCGCATTCGCGCCGCCCATCCCGCCGGACTCAAAGGCAAGGAAGCGCGGAGCCTGCAGGATGCCTACTACAGCTACGTTCACGACGGCCCCAGGCCGGCCATCATGGTCATTCAGGACCTCGACGACCCTCAGCGCGGCTACGGCTCATGGTGGGGTGAGGTGAACAGCAACGTGCACAAGGGCCTTGGCTGCCTGGGGGTCATCACCGACGGCAGCGTGCGCGACCTGCCCGACATCGCCCCGGACTTTCAGATGCTGGCAGACCGCGTCGGCCCGTCCCACGCTTATGTCCACCCGGTTGATTTCGGCGGCAGCGTCAACGTGGCAGGCATGCACGTGACCAGCGGCGACCTCATTCACGCCGACCAGCACGGCGCGGTGGTCATTCCCTGGGCGGTGGCTGACAAGGTAGCCGACGCAGCAGAGAGCATCGCCCGGCGCGAGCGGGTGATCATCGAAGCGGCTCAGGAACCCGGCTTCGACATGGAGCGGCTACGCCGGGCCTGGGGTGTCGCAGCAGAGATTCACTGAGGGCAGACATAGCGGTCTCGCTGAGTAGGTCCGCCAAGCGGGTGCGCCAAGCGGGTGCGCCAAGCGGGTGCGCCAAGCAGGCTTGCCAACGGCGGCTGCTAGATTACACCGGCTGCTTTCAGCGCCGCGATGCGCTCAGCGCTCAGCCCCAACTCCGCTAAAACCGCTTCGCTGTCAGCGCCGGGATCCGGTGCGGCACTGCGGAACCGCGGTGGCTGCGGAAAGCGGGACAGGTTAATGGGGCTGCGGATCAGGTTCAGATCTCCCAACTGCGGATGGGGCGCCGGGGCGGCCATGTGCAGGTGGCGCACCTGAGGATCTTCGAAGGCCTGGCCGATGTCATTGATGGGGCCGCACGGCACGCCGGCCGCATTCAGGGTCTCGACCAGCGCGGCAGTGGTGTGCTGTCGGGTCACGGCGTTGATGTCGGCCTGCAGCTGGGCCTTGTGCTTCATTCGCCCGTCGACCGAAGCGTAGTCGGAATGGCTGAGCAGCGCGTCCGCAGTCAGCGCCTCGCAGAATCGCCGCCACAGACGCGGGCTGGACGCCGCAATGTTGACCAGTCCGTCTTTCGATTCGAAGGTGCCCATGGGCCGCAGGGTGGGGTGATTGTTACCCTGGGCGGTGGCCACCTCACCGCTCATGGTGTAGCGGGCTCCCTGGAAATCCAGCTTGTTCATCATGGCTTCCAGCAGCGAGGTGTGTACCCACTGGCCCTCGCCCGTCCGCTCGCGGTGCAGCAAAGCCAGCAGGATTCCCTGCCCCAGAAACATGCCGGCCGACGTGTCGCTGATGGCGATACCCACGCGCATGGGCCCGCCGTCCGGTTCGCCGGTAATGGACATCAGCCCGCTCATACCCTGAACGATCTGATCCACCGCGGCGCGCTCACCGTAGGGGCCGTCCTGGCCGAAGCCGGAGATGCTGGCATAGATGATGGCCGGGTTCACGGCCTTTACCGCATCGTAGTCCACGCCCAGCCGGTGCTTCACGTCCGTACGGAAGTTTTCGACAATGACGTCCACGCCGGCCGCCAGCTGCATGAACAGGGCCAGGCCGTCCGGGTGCTTGAGATTCAGCGTCAGGCTGCGCTTGTTGCGGTGCAGATTCTGCTCGTCCGAGCCGTGCCGCGTGCCCGTGACGGAGCCGGCGCCGTCCGGCTGCTCGACCTTGATCACCTCCGCACCCCAGTCGGCCAGCAGGCGAACCGCCGCTGGCCCGGCACGGGCGTGGGTCAGGTCGAGGACGCGAACGTGGCTGAGTGGGCCCATCACAGGGCTAGCGCCACGCGGCCGCGCGGAATCTTCAGCGGACCAGCCGGCCCGGCAGCGCGCCGGTGTGCTCGCCGTCGAGGTACGTGACCTCACCGCTCACCACCGTAGCTACAAAGCCGTCCGCCTTCTGCTCCAGCCGGGCGCCGCCCGCAGGCAGATCATGGACGATCTCCGGCGCGCGAATCTGCAAACGGTCGAAGTCGATGACATTGACGTCCGCTTTCATGCCGGGCACCAGCGTGCCGCGATCGTGCAGGTCCACCGCCCGGGCGGTGTCTCGAGTCTGACTTTTCACCAGCGTTGGCAGATCGATGCGATCGCCCCGGGTGCGGTCACGGCCCCAGTGGGTCAGCAGGGTGGTGACGAAGCTGGCGTCGCAGATAGTACCCACGTGAGCGCCGCCATCCCCCAGACCCATGACCGTGTTCTTGTGCAGGATCATGTCACGACAGCAGTCGAGGTTGTTGTCCGCGTAGTTGGCGAACGGGGTGTAAAGAATTTCCCGGCCCTCGCGCTGCAGCAGCAGGTCGTAGGCCAGATCCCAGGGGTCGCGGCCCTGGGCCTCGGCGCGGGCGGCGATGCTGTCCTCCGGCGCTGGCTCGTAGTCGGGTGGATCGCCCAGCACCCAAAGCTTGCGCCCGCTGTCCATCATCCGGAACAGACGCTTGAACCCGTCGGCGGGCACTTCGCCGAGAATCCGGGCACGCCGCTGCGTATCCGCCAGCGCGGCCAGCCGTTCGGTCAGTGGCAGTCCGGCGACTTCCATATAGGACGGTCGCGTAAAGAACGGGTTGATGGAGGTGGTGAGCCCCAGCAGGATGCCGATCGGGCGCGGCGCCACCTGGCCGCGCATCACCAGCCCGGAGGCGCTGGCAGACTCGATTCGGCTCAAAATCTTGCGCCAACCGTGAGGCGACAGGCCTTGAGCCAGCGAGATGGACATGGGCCGGCCGCTCTCCGCGGTCATGGCTTGCAGCATGGCAAACTCGTCATCAAGATCATCGAAGTCAGAGATCATCTCCAATACGCCGCGGCCGGCATCTTTCAGCCCCCGGGCGATGCCCAGCAACTCGTTGCGCTCCGCGGTCAGTGACGGCGTGGGCGCGCCTTTGCTGCTGCGATGGTTCAGGGTGCGCGAGCTGGAAAACCCGAGAGCGCCAGCGCGAATGGCTTCCGCCGTCAGGCGCCGCATCTCGGCCACATCATCGGTGGTGGCCGGCTCCCGATCGGCGCCGCGCTGGCCCATCACGAACACCCGCAGCGCGCAGTGCGGCAACTGAGCACCCAGGTCCATGTCGAACTGCCGATGCGACAGAAAGTCCAGGTATTGAGGAAAAGACTCCCACTGCCAGCCTATGCCCTCGTGCAGAGCCGCGCCGGGAATATCCTCGACCCCTTCCATCAGCTCGATGAGCAGATCGTGGTCGCTGGGCCGCACCGGCGCGAAGCCGACGCCGCAGTTGCCCATCACCGCTGTGGTGACGCCGTGATAGCAGGACGGCGCCATGCGGTTGGACCATGCGGCGAGGCCATCGTAGTGGGTGTGAATATCGACGAAGCCCGGCGTGACCAGCGCGCCTGCCGCGTCGATCTCTCGACGACCGCTGCCGGCGACCCTGCCAACCGCAGCAATGACACCCTCGTTGACGGCCACATCCGCTGTACGCTGGGCCGAACCGGAACCGTCGATGACCGAACCGCCACGTATCACCAGATCGTATTGGACCATCGTTATCTCCCACTGAAATCAACGAGCTACCGGCACAACCTGCGCCCGATTGTCGCATAGTCGGCGACTGTGTCTACAATCGGCTTTTGTACGCGTCAGGGTTGCCGGGATTCATGAAGAAACTGCTCATCATTCTGCTGGTGCTGTCCATGCTGGTCGTCGCCGGGCTGGTGGCACTGCGCGGTTATCTGGCGCGCGTGGCGCCGCAGACGGCACCCCCCGAGCAGCGAGACGACGTCACCATCCGCCGCACCAGCAGCGGCGAGGTGGTCGGCTTCTTCGCCAAAGCGGGCACTCGAGCCTGGCTCGGCATTCCGTACGCCCGCCCGCCGGTGGGTGAGTTGCGCTGGCGACCACCCCAGCCGCCCGAGTCCTGGGAAGGCGTCCGCGAAGCGCTGGCGTTCGGCAATATCTGCCCGCAGAAACCGCTGTGGCTGATCGACGTAGGGGAAGCTCTGGGGGACACGCTGGGCGACGAGGACTGTCTGACCCTAAACATCTGGGCCCCGGCCAACGCCACCCGGCTGCCAGTGATGTTCTGGATACACGGCGGCGGCAACAGCATCGGCACCGGCGCCACCTACGACGGCGCGCGTCTCGCCAGCGAGCAGAACGTGCTGGTGGTTACCGTCAACTACCGTCTGGGCCCCTTAGGCTGGTTCGCTCACCCGGACCTGCCAACCGGCTGGCCCCTGGCCGACTCCGGCAACTACGGGACCCTGGACCTGATTCGCGCGCTGGAATGGACCCGCGACAACATCCGCTCCTTCGGTGGCGACCCGGACAAGGTCACTGTGTTCGGGGAGTCCGCGGGCGGCTACAACGTGCTGGCGCTCATGGCTTCGCCCCTGGCGAAGGGGCTGTTTCAGCGCGCCATTTCCCAGAGCGGCGGCTATCGGCCGGCGTCCATGACCGAAGCAGGAGATTTCCGCACCGCCGGCGGCCACGAGTTCAGCGCCCGGGAGATCGTCAACCGCCTGCTGGTGCGGGACCGCACCGTGGCCGATCGCGACGCGGCCGTCGTTTACCAGGGGGATATGAGCACTGATGCGCTGCGCGGCTATCTGTATGACAAATCCATCGCGGAGATATTTTCCGTGTGGGATGAAACAGCGTTCGGCGGCATGTTGGACTTCCCATTCCACTTCGCCGACGGCGTGGTGCTGCCGAACCAGCCCGTGGACGAGACTTTCTCCAACACGGACAACTACAACGCGGTGCCCGTGATCCTGGGGACCAACCGGGACGAACCCGCGCTGTTCATGGCCTGGGATCCGGACTGGACCGAAACCTTCCTGTGGATCTTCCGCGCCCTGAAGGACGAGTCCGCCTACCTGCGGGCGGTGAAGTACGGGGCCCTGGCGTGGAAAGCCCGCGGCGTGGATGAACTGGCGGAGGCCATGACCCGCTCCGGCAACAGGCGGGTGTACGCTTACCGCTTCGATTGGGACGAGGAAGACACGGTAATGGGCTACGACCTGAGCACGGCCCTCGGCGCGGCCCACGCCATGGAACTGCCGTTCGTGTTCGACAGTTATCACCTCATCCCCATCGACGGGTTGTTCCCGCCGAGCGAGGCGCGCGATGGCCTGGCCCGCAGCATCCGCAACTACTGGGGGCGCTTCGCCGCGACGGGAAACCCGGATCGCGGCAGCGCCAGGAACAATCCACCTTGGGTATCCTGGGGAACCACGGGGCTCACCAGCCTGATTCTGGATACCCCGCGCGACGGCGGCATTCGCATGACCGACACGCGCATCAGCCTGCAGGCGGTGGCAGAGATGCTGGCGGCAGACCCCGACATCGCCAGTGAGGCGGAGCGCTGCGACCTGTATCGACGCGCGTTCGCGTGGGTCGGCGGCGTGGATCTACAGACGCTGGCGCCACAATGCGTCATCGCGTCTACGGTGGGAGACTGAGTTGCTGACCTGCACCTGGGCACCGACCACTTTTCAGGGTACCAGCATTCTGACCGGCGACGCGCCCCGGCGGCAGGCGCCCACCGGGGCCGCCCTGCGCGCGCTGCTGCAGGACTACGTGCAGCGCGTGGAAGATCTCGGCATCTCCCACCTGCTCATCGCCCAGCGCTGGTGGGGCAGCGGCCGGGAAATCGAAGGCTCTTCCCTCGACTGCCTGGCCATGACCGCATGGTTCGCCGCCCACACCGAGAAGCTGCAGCTGATAACCGCCGTGCATCCGGGTTTCTTCGAGCCTGCGGTCATCGCCAAGTGGGGAGCGACCCTGTCCAACATCAGCGATGGCCGCTGGGCCATCAACCTCACCAGCGGCTGGAACCTGCAGGAGTTCGGCATGTACGGCGTGCCGGCCCTCACCCACGACCAGCGCTACCAGCGGTCGGCGGAGTTTCTGCAGGTGCTGCGCCAGGCCTGGACGGGACAACCCCTGAGCTTCCAGGGTAGCTACTACCAACTCGATGGGCTGATCCTCGAGCCACGGCCGGAGCATCCGCTCGTGGTGTATCAGGGCGGGCAGTCGGACGCGGCGCTGGCCATGGCCGCCGGCCATTCGGACTGGATGTTTCTCAACGGCGGCGCGCCGGCAAAGATCCGCGAGCTGATTCAACGCGCGCGCGAAGCCTTCGCGACAACGGGACGGACCGTTCGCTTCGCCCTGTACGCGGCGCCCCTGTGTCGAGCGACCGACGCCGAAGCCTGGAACGAGATCGACGCCATGTTGGCACGGGCGGACCCGGAACTGGTCACCGCACGCCGCGCCACGGTGAGCGGCGCCCAGGGCATGTGGTCCGACGACGATCCCCTGAGCGCGCTGGACACCAACGAGGGTTACACGTCCCGACTCATCGGCAGCCCGGAGACTGTGCTGCAGCACATCGCCGAGTTCCAGGCCATGGGCATCGACATGCTGCACCTGGACATCCGCGATCCCCTGTTCGTCGAAGCGGTGCTGCCCACCGTCCACACCCTGAACACCTTGGGGCCCTCCCATTGAATCTGATTGAGGCCCGGGGCCTGCACAAACACTACGGCAGCGTGCGCGCGTTGGACGATTTCCATCTCAGCCTGGCGCCCGGCCAGATTCTGGGACTCATCGGGCCCAACGGTTCCGGCAAAACGACGGCATTGAAAACGTTCCTCGGCCTGTGCCCGCTGGACGGCGGTGAAGTGAAAGTACTGGGGCGTAACCCGCGTCGGGATCGCAAGGGGCTGATGGCCCACGTGGGTTACATCGCCGATGTCGGTATCCTGCCGCGCTGGATGCGCGTGCATCAGCTGCTGCGCTACGTCGCCGGTGTGCATCCTACCTTCGACCGGCAGGCTGCGGAACGCGCACTGGCCGAGACCGAAGTGCGCCTGAACGCGAGAATCAGCGGCCTGTCCACAGGAATGGCCGTGCAGCTGCATCTGTCGATCATCGCCGCCATGCAGGCACAGCTGCTGGTGCTGGACGAGCCCACCCTGGGGCTGGACATCCTCTACCGCCAGCACTTCTACGATTCCCTCCTGCAGGACGGTCTGGCAGCCGAACGCGGGGTTCTGATCACCACCCACGAGGTCCGCGAGATCGAACACCTGCTCACCGACGTGCTGTTCATCCACCACGGCCGGACGGTACTGCAGATGTCCATGGACGACTTGAGCACCCGCTTCTTTAAGGTGACCACGACGCCGGAACGCGCCGGGGTACTGCGCGCGCTGCACCCGCTGCACGAGCGACCAGGCACCAGCGAGATACAGATGATCTTCGATGGCGCCGATGGTGTCGCGCTGGCAGAGGCGGGCGAGGTCAGCCAGCCAACTTTGCCGGAGCTGTTCGTCGCGCTGGTCGGACAGTCCTGATGGGGCAGACCTGATGCGAACCTGGCTGACCCTGCTGCGTCGGGAATGGTGGGAGCACAAGAGCGGCTTCCTGTGGACACCCGTCGCGACGGCAGCGCTGGTGATCCTGGCCAGCGCCCTTGCCCTGAGCCTGGTGAGCGGCACGGATACCCAATTCAGCTACAGCACTCAGCAGCAGTCGGGCGCCGACAGCACCAGCGACGCTTTCGAATGGCGGGGCAGCCTGCTGCAGATGTTGGATTTTTCTTCATGGTCGGCACCGGTGCTCAGCGAACGCGCCGCCCAGTTCAGATCGCTCATCGCCCAGCCTTTCGTGCTGGGGCACTTCCTGGTGGCCGTGTTCGTCCTGCTGGGCGGCCTGCACGACGACCGCCGCGATCGCAGCGTGCTGTTCTGGAAATCCATGCCGGTGAGCGACCTGGAAACGGTCTTCAGCAAGCTGGTCTTCGCCGTCTGGGTGGCGCCGCTGGTTGCCATTGCCGCCATCCTGACGGCTCAGGCCGGCAGCCTGTGCCTGCTCACCTTGCTCGGCCCTGCCGCCGGCGTCACCGGCGTCGAGCTGGCGTGGCAACACGCGGGGCTGCTCAATGGCGCCGCCGTGCTTCTCAGCGGCTATCTGGTGCAGGGGTTGTGGGCCCTGCCCGTCTATGCCTGGCTGCTGCTGGTATCCGCGGCCGTCCCCCGTGTTCCCTTCGTCTGGGCGCTGCTGCTGCCCGGTGCCGGGGTCGTGTTGGAAGGCTTGTTTTTCAGAACCAGCGTGCTCTCCAGTCAGATCTGGGCGCATCTGTCTTTCCGCGCCCTGCCCCGGCCTGAGGATGTCGACAACGGCGCCGTGCAGCCCGCCGTGGGATTCGCCGAGCAGCTGGCTCTGCTCGGCAGCAGCGACCTGTGGCTGGGGGTTGCAGTGGCCGCCGGTCTGCTCGCTGCAGCCGTCTATTTTCGCGGCCGCAACAACGATCTGTAGTAAGCTATCGAGCTGGGACACACAGCATAGAGGAAGGGCAACCATGGCCTGGGATTTTGAGACCGAGCCTGAGTTTCAGGCACAGCTGGACTGGATGAACGAGTTCGTCCGCGAAGAGATTGAGCCTCTGGATTTCATCCTCGGGCACCCCAACGACTTCACCGACCCCAAGCGCGCGAAGCTCATCCCGCCGCTGCAGGAACAGGTGAAGCAGCGCGGCCTGTGGGCCTGCCATCTGGGCCCCGAACTGGGCGGCCAGGGCTACGGCC